>DAIOXI010000126.1:2140-3278 GCA_036758045.1 Albidovulum sp. | reverse complement strand
GCCCGGTGAGCCTGGCAAACAGCGCCAGACAGGCGGCCTCAGTCCCCGGCGCCAGATCGCGCCGCGCGTCTTGCAGGAGGGAGACGAGATCGTAGACCGGGTGGGCGGCGACAGCGTCCTGAAAGTCGATCAGGCCCAGCCGCGCCGATCCCTGCCGGTCGGGCAGCCAGAAAACATTCTCGGCATGGAAATCACGCAGGCTGATCGTCAGGGGGTCCGCCCCGGCGAGTTGGTCATAAAGCGCTGCCACCTGACCGGGGATGGCGCGGGCGGCGTCGGTGGCGGGCGCATCGAAGGCGGGCAAGTAGGTGTCGGTCAGAAGCGCGGTCAACCCCGCCAGGGCCGGGCCGTCAAGGGGCGTCAGCCCCTGGGGCAGGGGCGCGCGCTGAAGCGCGGCCAGAAATTCGACGGCGGCGGTGTAAAGCGCGCCCTCCCGCTCCGGGTCCTGTTCCAGCAGGCGGGCGAAAAGACCATCGCCGAAATCCTCCACCAGCAGAAGTTCGGCGTCGATGTCCTTTGCCAACACGGCGGGGGCGGAAAAGCCACGGTCGTTGATCCACCGCGACAGGCGGGCGAAGCGGGCGCTGCTGCCGGGCGCGTCATCGCCCGCGTCCATCAGGATCGCCGTGGCCCCGTCCGGCCGGGCCAGCCGCGCGAAACGCCGGGCCGAGGCATCGCCCGCGACCTCATCCCGGCGCGCGTCCGCCCACCCGGCGCGGGCGAGGAAATCCGTGACCTGCGCGGCGTCAGTCAAGGTGCGGCTCCGTCGCCAGACCCTTTAGGATGCCCGCCAGCTTTCGCCACCGCGCCCCACTGGCCGAAAGCGTCACGCGCCGCGCCTCGGCCTCTTCTGTCGGGGTCAGCGAGATCCGCAGCGCGTCGCGCGGGGCAAGCGGACCCAGCCGGTCGGGCCATTCGACAAGGACGATGGCGCTGCTGAACGCCTCCTCCAGCCCCAGTTCCAGCACTTGCGACACATCGGTCAGCCGGTAAAGATCGCTGTGCCAGACCTCGCCCGCGCCGGTTTCATTGGTCTGGACCAGCGTGATGGTGGGGGAGGGGATGTCTTCCTGCCGCCCTACCCGGTCAAGCAGATGGCGGATCGCCGCGCGGCAGAAATGGGATTTCCCGGCCCCGA
>DAIOXI010000126.1:0-2130 GCA_036758045.1 Albidovulum sp. | reverse complement strand
CCCGATCGGCCCGTCGATCAGGATGGTATCGCCCGGCTCAAGACCCTCAGCGATGCGTTCGGCCAGCTTGTCCGTCGCCATGGGCGAGGGAAGGACGAAAGTCGTCTCAAGGATCGGGGTCTCTGCGCGCGTCATGCGACGACTCTTACCGCCAGGGCGGGCCGTCGCAAGGCGCATTATGCCTCAGATCGTCTCCGTCACCGGGCGGGTCACCTTATCCTGTATACGATCCGTTTCCGGCGGCAGGGCCGGGGGCGTGGAAAATCCGACCAGCGTCGCACCGCCTTGCAGCGGGATCACGCGGCAATCGACCCTGCGCCCGTCGCGCAAGACCGCGTCGGCATACCAGTCCGCGCGCTCATCGAAGGCGCCGACGAAATCGCGAATGTCTCCCCAGGCCGGGTTGGGCAGGGTCATCGCCTGCCAGTGGCGCACTGCGTCGAGGATGCGGATGGAGCCGAGCGTGGCGGCAGGATCGACCTGCCAGAGAGCCCCATAGGCCGCATTTGACATGATCATGTCGCCCGCTGCCGAAAAGACCGCAATCGCCTCATCCAGCGTGTCGATCACCGTCTGGCTCAGCTGAAGCTCGGACCGGAAGGTCTGCGTCATCTCGATTTCGGTGCTGATATCCTCGAACAGGAAGGCAAGTGATCCGTCGGCATGGGGATGGCCCGTCACCCGGTAAGTCCGGCCGGTGGGCAGGATCCAGGTTTCTTCGAACTGACCGGATGAGGCGGCGCGCTCAAACTCCGCCATCTGCTGACGCCAGAGGCCGTAATCCTTCGGTTCGGGGATGATGCGCGCCTCGCGCAGGCGGTCGAGGAAAGTCGGCAGGCCGGGCCGCGCCGACAGGAAGTCGAACTCAAGCCCGGTCAGGTCCAGAAGCGCGGGGTTGAACAACTGAAGCCGACGGCTGCGATCAAAGATGGCCAGCCCGATCGGCACATGGGCGAAGGTCTTGGTCAGCGTCTGGACGAATTCCCGCTGCGACCGTTCGGCTCGGACCGCGCTGTCGGCGGGGATCGCGTAATAGAGCGTGCCCTCGCCTGAGGCATAGCTGTGACAGTCGTACCAGGCTTCCTCCATATGTTCCGTCCGGCCGATGGAGATGCGGCGCGAGACGTCTGTATGCGGGGCGTGATGGGCGAAAAGCGCCGGGATAGGCCAGGTCAGGTCATCTTCGGTCAACCCGTCCCGCTCCATAAGCTTGTCGAGATAGGCGGTGTTCGCCCAGACGATCGTCCCCGCGTCATCGGTGCGCCAGATCAGCATCGGCGCCTGTGACAGGCATTCGCGAAGCTCTGTCAACTCCTGCTCCTGCGCACGGAGACAGATACCTTCGACAAGGACGCCGACGCCTGGACGGGTGGTGTCGTTCACAGTCAGCCGGGTCAGGCTGCCGAACCATTCGGCCTTGACGGAAAGGGCGCTGCCGGCGGCTCCGGCCAGCTCGACCTCTGCCCCCTCCTGCGGGTGGGCAAGCAGGTTCGGCAACCCGTCGATGGAGCGCGCGAGGTAGTCGGTCAACCGGCCCCAATCGGACCGCTCACCCGCAAGGCTGGCGAGAAGCGCGCGCGCGGGCCGCGTGGCATCGACAAGCTCTTTACCGTCGAACAGAAACACCGCCTGTTCAAGATAGCCATCGTTCTCGGGCATTAGCGCCGGGCGGCGCGGCGCGGGACTGGCCAGGCGCGGCAGGAGGAAAAGCGCGATGGCGGCGGCGGCGAGAGAGGAAAAGAAGATTGTCGCCGCGAGGACGAAGGACGAGAGCATGATGGAACGGACTTCCCGATTTAACCGTCTGCCCCCGGCTCCAAGATTTTTCGCAAAAGGGTTAAGGAGCGGTTAACCAGGTTTCCGCCCGGCATTCAGCCGTCGATGGGGCTGTTTTCGCCTTGCAGGCCCGCATCCGTCGACTCGATCATCGCGCGCGGCCAGCTGACCTCCACCCCCGCCCCGGAGCGCTGGGGCTTTTCCTCATCGGTCAGGAACGGGTCGGTGCCGTTGGAAAAGACCAGCCGGGCGCCGGTCCGCTCCAACAACGTCTTGGCGATGAACAGCCCAAGCCCCATCCCGTCATAGCCGCGCCTGCGATCTGTCGCCTCGCTTTCGCGCCGGTGCCGGACA
>DAIOXI010000125.1:0-9060 GCA_036758045.1 Albidovulum sp. | reverse complement strand
CTCGCCCACAGCTACCCGGTCCTGCCGCTGCGCGACATCGTGGTCTTTCCCCACATGATCGTGCCGCTGTTCGTCGGGCGCGAGAAATCCGTGCGGGCGCTTGAGGAAGTGATGCGCGAGGATCGTCAGATCCTGCTGTCCTCCCAGATCGACCCGACGGTGGACGACCCCACGACCGATGGCATCTATCGCGCGGGCGTGCTGGCCAATGTGCTGCAACTGCTGAAACTGCCCGACGGCACCGTGAAGGTGCTGGTTGAGGGCAAGGTGCGCGTGCGCATCACCGATTTCATCGAGAATGAGGCCTATTTCGAGGCCGAGGCGGAGCCGCTGACCGAGCTGCCGGGCGATCAGGACGCCGTCGAGGCGCTTCTGCGGTCGGTCGCCGAGGAATTCGAGCGCTACGCCAAGATCAAGAAGAACGTCCCGGAAGAGGCGCTTTCGGCCGTTGCCGAGGCGCGCGAGCCGGGCAAGCTGGCCGACCTTGTGTCGGGTCACCTTGGTATCGACGTCGGCCAGAAGCAGGCGCTTCTGGAAACGCTGGATATTGCCGAGCGGCTTGAGAAGGTCTTTGGCCTGATGCAGGGCGAAATGTCCGTCCTTCAGGTCGAAAAGAAGATCAAGTCCCGCGTGAAGTCGCAGATGGAGCGGACCCAGCGCGAATACTATCTGAATGAGCAGATGAAGGCCATTCAGAAGGAGCTGGGCGACGGCGAGGACGGCCAGAACGAGATCAACGAACTGGCCGAGAAGATCAAGAACACCAAGTTCTCGAAAGAGGCGCGCGACAAGGCCGAGGCGGAGCTGAAAAAGCTCAAGACCATGTCGCCGATGTCGGCCGAGGCGACGGTGGTCAGGAACTACCTCGACTGGCTGCTCAGCCTGCCCTGGGGCGTGAAGTCGCGCGTCAAGAAGGACCTGAGGAAAGCCCAGGACGTCCTTGATAACGATCACTATGGTCTGGAAAAGGTCAAGGAGCGGATCGTCGAATATCTGGCCGTGCAGCAGCGCAGCCAGAAGATGAAAGGCCCGATCCTCTGCCTCGTCGGCCCTCCGGGCGTCGGCAAGACCTCGCTTGGCAAATCGGTCGCGAAGGCGACGGGGCGCGAGTTCATCCGCATCTCGCTTGGCGGTGTCCGGGACGAGTCGGAAATTCGTGGCCACCGGCGGACCTATATCGGCTCCATGCCCGGCAAGATCATCCAGGCGCTGAAGAAGGCGAAGACCACCAATCCGCTGATCCTGCTCGATGAGATCGACAAGATGGGGCAGGATTTCCGGGGCGATCCGGCTTCGGCCATGCTTGAGGTGCTGGACCCGGAGCAGAACGCGACCTTCATCGACCATTATCTTGAGGTCGAATACGACCTGTCGAACGTGATGTTCCTGACCACCGCGAACTCCTACAACATGCCCGGCCCGCTTCTGGACCGGATGGAGATCATTTCGCTGGCCGGGTACACCGAGGACGAAAAGCGCGAGATCGCGAGGCAGCACCTGATCCCGAAGCAGGTGAAGAACCACGGTCTGAAGAAGACCGAGTTCAGGCTGACCGACGAGGCGCTTCAGGAAATGGTGCGCACCTATACCCGCGAGGCCGGGGTGCGGAACCTTGAGCGCGAGATTTCGAAGATCGCGCGGAAGGCGCTGACGAAGATCGTCCGCAAGGATGCCGAAAGGGTCGAGGTCACGCCGGAGAACCTTGAGGATTTCCTGGGCGTGAAGAAGTTCCGCTATGGCCTGGCCGAGAAGGAGGACCAGATCGGTGTCGTCACGGGCCTCGCCTGGACCTCTGTCGGGGGTGACCTGCTGTCGATCGAGGCGTTGAAGCTGCCCGGCAAGGGGCGGATGAAGACGACCGGCAAGCTGGGTGACGTGATGAAGGAATCGATCGAGGCCGCGTCGAGCTATGTCCGCTCGATCAGTCCCGAGATCGGGGTGAAGCCCCCGGTCTTCGAGAAGATCGACATCCACGTCCACGTCCCCGACGGTGCCACGCCCAAGGACGGTCCCTCGGCCGGTCTGGCCATGGTGACGGCCATCGTCTCGGTCCTGACCGGCATTCCGGTGCGCAAGGACATCGCCATGACCGGCGAGGTGACCCTGCGCGGCAATGCCACGGCCATCGGCGGGCTGAAGGAAAAGCTGCTGGCGGCGCTGCGGGGCGGCATCAAGACGGTGCTGATCCCGGAGGAGAACGCCAAGGACCTGACGGAGATCCCGGACAACGTGAAGGAGGGGTTGAAGATCATCCCCGTCTCGCATGTCCGCGAGGTCTTGCAACAGGCGCTGGTGCGGATGCCGGAGCCGATCGAATGGGACGCCGCGGCCGAAGAGGCCGCCGCCAAGGCCGCGATGGCCGAGAAGGGCGACGGGCTGGGCGCGACCGCGCATTAAGGCTGTGGCTGCCTGTGACTGACGAAGGGCGCCTTTCGGGGCGCCCTTTTTCTGTGTCAGCCTTTGCGCCGCCGGAACCGCCGTAGCGCCGCCAGTCCCGCCATCGCCGCCAGCAGCATCGGCGCCGCCGGTGGCACGGGCACCGCAGAGGGTGTCACCGGCTGGCGGTAGGGGTTAAGCTGTTGCGACGGCGGCAGCCAGCGCGGCGCGACCAGCGCCACGACGCGGTGCGGCGCACTCTTGGCCGTTTCGGGCTTGGTCCAGGAAAAGGAACTGTAGCCGCCGGGGCCGGGGCCATAGAAGGCGATGCCCGCGCGCGGATCGTATTGCCACCAGGGCCGTCCCTTGACCGGCCCCGCGCCGGTGACATCGGGCAGCGTGGCGACCGCGCGGGTGACAAGCGCTGCGATGGCCCTGGGCAGGGGCGCGTTGGCCGCATCGCCCGGCGCCGGGGGCAGGGTGCGGAACTGGCCCGACACCGTCTGCACCGCGTCCGGTCGTTCGACCGGCCCGGCGGCCCTGTCCTCACCCGTCTGCCAGGGCAGCGTCGCGGCACAAAGCGACCCGGCCATGGCAGAGAGTGCCATGGCGAGGGTCAGCGATATGGTCGCGCGTCTGGGCATCACGGGATGCTGGAAGCCTCGCGTCAAAAGGTTGCCCCCCGGTAAAGGTCGGAAGGGTGGCAGGATCATATGGCGTGATCGCCGGGTGCGAAGATGGGGCGCAACTATGGCGCGAATCCGGTATTCGCGCCGTTTCTGGAAACGGTCTGTGCGGGGCCGCCGAACAGTCCCCGCCCCGAAGCCGTCGCGGCCCTCGCGATTTTTGCGCGATGAGGTGCTTGAACGCGGCGGGAAGAGCGGCTAATACCGCCGCCACGATGCGCGGGTGATTAGCTCAGTGGTAGAGCGCTTCGTTCACATCGAAGATGTCGGGGGTTCAAATCCCTCATCACCCACCATCGTCCTGCCCGCCGCAAACCACGCCCCCCTTGGGGCCCGCAGCGTCCGCGCGCTTAACCGTCCGTGAAGCGCGACGCGGTTTCATCGGCCCCCTCATCCCCGACGCAGGTGCCCCGATGTCCACTGGCCGCAAATCCATCCGCAAATACGTCAAGCCCTTGTCTCTGACCTGGCTCGCCTCGGCGCTACCGCTACTCGCGGGCATGTTCATGGCGTTCGAGCCGGTGCATCACCTCTCGGACTGGTCGAGGGCGATCGGCCTGACCTTTGGCGGGGCCTCGCCCTATCTTCTCATCAATGCGGGGCTTGTCGGGATCGGGCTGCGCGGGGCAATAAAGCCCTGAGCGGCCCGGCGGACGGGGCCTGACGGATGCGAAAGGACCTTCATGCCCCCGATCTATATCCTGCGCCATGGCCAGACAGTCTGGAACCTTGAAGGACGGATGCAGGGAAGCCGCGATTCGCCTCTGACCGATCTGGGGCGCGCGCAGGCGGCGCGACAGGGCGCGATCCTCGGCCGGATCGGGCTGCCCGAGGGGACAGCGTTCCGCGTCAGCCCGCTGGGCCGGGCGCAGGAAACCGCCCGTCACGCGCTGGCGGCTCTGACCGAAGGCTTAGCCACCGACGACCGGCTGCGGGAACTGTCGGTCGGCCAGTGCGAGGGGCTGACCCATCCCGAGATCGAGGACCGTTTTCCCGGCCTGATCGACCCCGGCCAGCCGTTCGAGTGGTATTTCCGGTGCCCCGGCGGCGAAAGCATGGCGTCGATGCGCGCCCGTGTGGCCGAACTGCTGGGCGGGTTGACGGGCCCGACCGTCCTTGTCACCCATGGCATCACCTCGCGCTTCCTTCGCGCCGCCCTTCTGGATGCCGACTGGCGCGACCTTGGCGCGCCCGATGGCGGACAGGGCGTGGTTTATGAGCTGCGGGGCGGTCAGCAGATCCGCCACGCGGAGGATTAGCCCCGCACTCCCCGATTGGAGCTAACCCGATTGACATAGTCTGGAACGTTCCGATAGATGATTTGGAACGTTCCAGAACTGTCAGGGGAGGGCAGCATGCAATGGGCTTTGATCGGGGCGAGCACGATTGCCGCGCAATATGTGATCCGCGCGATCCGCGCCCAGAGCGGCGATGAGGTCGTCTGGCTGATCTCTGGCGATGCGGGGCGCGCCGCGGCCTACGCCGCCGAGCATGGGATCGCGAACCATGGCACCGAACTTGACGCGGCGCTGTCCGATCCGGCGGTGGATGCCGTCTATATCTCCACCACCAACGAAAAGCATTTCCCGCAGGCGATGGCGGCGATCGCGGCGGGCAAGCATGTGCTGTGCGAGAAGCCGCTGGCCATGACGGTGGACGACGCCGCCCGCATGGTCGCGGCGGCCGAGGCGGCGGGGCTGGTCTTTGCCACCAACCACCACCTGCGCTGTTCGGGCAGCCACCGGGCGGTGCGCGACCTGATCGCGGGCGGCCGCATCGGGCGGGTGCTGTCGATGCGGATCTTCCATGCCGTCCACCTGCCACCGCATCTGCAAGGCTGGCGCATCAACGATCCGGCGGCAGGCGGCGGGGTCATTCCCGATATCACCGTCCATGACGCCGATGTGGTCCGCTTCATTCTGGGAGAGGACCCGGAGACGGTCGTGGCGCAGATGGCGGCCTCGGGCATGGGCCAGGGCGTCGAGGACAGCGCGATGTCGGTCTGGTCCATGCCGTCGGGCGCGATGGTGATGAGCCATGAGAGCTTCACCCATCCCTTCGCGGGGTCCGGCTTCGAGGTGCATGGCACCGAAGGGTCGATCTTCGCCCGTGGCGTCATGACCCAGAACCCGGTGGGCGAGGTGGAACTGGTCAGTGCCACGGGGCGCGAGGCGATCCCGTTCCCTGACCATGACCTTTACACGCAAGGCCTTACCGATTTCGGCGCCGCCGTCCGGGGGCAGGGCCGGCCTGCCGCCGATGGCCGGGATGGTGTCAAATCGCTTGCCGTCGCGCTTGCCGTGCGTGAGGCGGCGCAAAGCGGCACCCGGCAGAGTGTCAACTATGGGGACAGCGCATGAGCAAGGTCGTCAGCGCCGCGGCGGCGGCGGAATGTATCGCGGACGGGGCCGTTGTCACCGTCTCCTCCTCCTCGGCGCTCGGTTGCCCGGACCTGGTCCTGAAGGCCATCGGAGAGCGGTTCGAGGCCGAGGGCCATCCCCGCGACCTGACCACGCTGCACCCGATCGCGGCGGGGGACATGTACGGGGTAAAGGGCATCGACCACATCGCAAAGGACGGGTTGCTCGCCAAGGTGCTGGCGGGGTCCTACCCGTCCGGCTCCTCCAACCTGCCGCTGCCCGAGATCTGGAAGATGATCGTCGAGGACCGGATCCCCGCCTATAACGTCCCCTCCGGCATCATGTTCGACATGCACCGTGAGGCCGCGGCCCGCCGTCCCGGTGTCCTGACCCGGACCGGGTTCGACACGTTCGCCGATCCGATCCGCGAGGGCTGCGCGATGAATGCCCGCGCGGCAGCGGAGCCCATCGTACGGCGGGTGGAGTTCGACGGCGAAACCTGGCTGCATTTCCCCAATATCGTCCCCAATGTCTGCATCCTGCGGGCGACGACGGCGGATGAATTCGGCAACCTGACCTATGAGCATGAGGGCGCCTATCTTGGCGGTCTGGAACAGGCGATCTGCGTGCGCAACCATGGCGGGCTGGTCATCGCGCAGGTCAGCCGCGTGACCGCGCGGGGGTCTTTGCGTCCGCATGACGTGCGGGTGCCGGGGCATCTCATTGACCTTGTCGTCATCGACCCCGACCAGAAACAGACCTGCGAAACCCCCTATGACCCGGCCATCTCGGGCCAGATCATGCGCCCCTGGTCCAGCTTCCGCAGCCCCGATTACGGGGTGGAAAAGGTGATCGCCCGGCGCGCGGCGATGGAACTGCGATCGGGCATGACCGCCAATCTGGGCTTCGGCATCTCGGCCCTCGTGCCGCGGATATTGCTTGAGGCGGGCCACCCCGAGGCAGTCACATGGGCCATCGAACAGGGCGCGGTGGGGGGCATGCCGCTGACCGACTTCGCCTTTGGCTGTGCTTCGAACGCGGATGCCTTCGTCCCCTCGCCGCAGCAGTTCATCTTCTTTCAGGGCGCGGGGTTCGACGTCGCCTTCCTGTCCTTCCTTGAGGTCGATGTGGAGGGGAACGTCAACGTCTCCAAGCTTGGCAAGAAGCCCTATCTGACCGCCGGATGCGGCGGCTTCGTGGACATCACCTCGCATGGCAAGAAGATCGTCTTTTCCGGCTGGTTCGAGGCCGGGGCGGAGATCGACCTGACCGAGACCGGCATCAGCGTGAAGAAACCCGGCAAGTTCACCAAGATGGTCGAGGCGGTGGAGCATGTCACCTTCTCCGGCCGCCGGGCGCGCGAACAGGGGCAGGAGGTGCTTTATGTTACCGAACGCTGTGTGATGCGGCTGGACGCGGACGGGCTGATCGCGACAGAGATCATGCCGGGGATCGAGCCGGAGCGCGACATCGTCGCCGCCTCGCACGGGCGGGTGCGGGTGGCGGAAAACGCCGCGATCATGCCGCTGACGCTTTTGTCCAGGGCGCCGATGGAGTGGAACCAGTGAGCCGCGTTTCGCTTGAGATCACCGGCGGCATCGCCCGGCTGCGGCTGGAAAACCCCGCCAAGATGAACGCCTTCACCATCCCGATGCTGCGCGATCTGGAAACCCATCTGGGTGCCATCGAACAGGACCCGGCCATCCGCGCTGTGATCCTGACGGGCGAGGGGGACCGCGCCTTTTGCACCGGGGCCGACATCAACGCCTGGGGCGATCTCACGCCGGCCGAGTTCGCCCGCCACTGGGTGCGTGACGGGCATCGGATCTTCGACCGGCTGGCGCGGTTGTCAAAACCCACCATCGCGGCGCTCAACGGCCATGCCTTCGGCGGCGGGCTTGAGCTTGCCGCCTGCGCCGATATCCGCGTCATGGCGCCCCGCGCGACGCTGGCCCTGCCCGAAGCGCGGGTGGGGATCGTGCCGGGCTGGTCGGGGACGCAGCGCCTTTGCCGGCTTATGCCGGAGGCGGCGGTGAAGGAGATGGCGCTTTTCGGCCGCAGGATCGGGGCGGAGCGGGCGGTGGCTCTGGGCTTTGCCGTCGAGGTGGCGGAGGATGTACTGGCCACGGCGACCGCCATCGCCGAAGAGGCCGCGACGCTTTCCCCCCGCGCGGTGGAGATCACCAAGACCATGATCCACGCCGCCGTGGCCGAGGATCGCGGCGCCATGGTCGAGGCGCTGGGTTCGGCCGCCATCGCCGCCAGCGCCGACCGTGCCGAGGGTGTCGCCGCCTTTCGCGAAAAGCGCAAAGCGGACTTTCCGGGGACCTGAACCATGACCGATCTGACCATCCTCACCAAGGCCGATCTGGCCCTTCCCGCCGAGCCGCTGGCCCTGCGCCACTATATCGACGGCGCATGGCGTGACAGCGCCGATGGCGCGGTCTGCGAACGCATCGCGCCGTCCCACGGGGTCACCGTCAGCCGCGCCGCGAAGGGCGGCGTGGTAGAGGCCGACGCCGCCATTGCCGCCGCCCGCCGGGCCTTCGACGATGGCCGCTGGAGCCGGATGTCCGGCAAGGATCGGGCGGCGGTCCTTCTGCGTGTCGCCGATCTGATCGAGGAGAATGTCGAGCGTTTCGCCCTGATCGAGACGCTGGAAACCGGCAAGCCCATCACCCAGGCGCGGGGTGAGGTGGGGGGCGCCGCCGACCTTTGGCGCTATGCCGCCGCGCTTGCCCGCACCAGCCATGGCGACAGCCACAACACGCTTGGCCCCGACATGCTGGGTGTGGTGCTGAAGGAACCGATCGGTGTCGTGTCGATCATCACGCCCTGGAACTTTCCCTTCTGGATTCTCGGCCAGAAACTGCCCTTCGCGCTTGGCGCGGGTTGCACCTGCGTCGTGAAACCGTCCGAGATGACGCCTTCGACGACCGCGCTTCTGGCGGAACTGCTGGATCAGGCGGGTCTGCCGCCGGGCGTCTGCAACATCGTCCTTGGCCATGGCGACCCGGTCGGCGCCCGGATGGTGACGCACCCGGATGTGGACATGGTGACCTTCACCGGCTCTACCGCCGTCGGCAAGAAAATCACCGAACTGGCGGCCGGGACGCTGAAGAAGGTGGCGCTTGAGTTGGGCGGCAAGAACCCGCAGGTGATCTTCCCCGACGCCGATCTGGACAGTGCGGCCGATGCGGTGACCTTCGGCGTCTATTTCAACACCGGCCAGTGCTGCAATTCCTCAAGCCGGATCATCGTGCATGAGGATATCGCCGACGCCTTCACCGCCCGCGTCGTGGCGCTGTCGCGGCAGGTGGCGTTCGGCAATCCCCTGAACCCCGACACGCAGGTCGGCGCCATCGTGACGGCGGCGCATCAGGCGAAGATCGACGGCTATGTGAAGGATGCGGTCGCGGCGGGGGCGGAGGTCTGCCTTGGCGGCGGGGCGCTGAGCGTTCCGGGCCTCGGGGACCAGTTCTACCAGCCCACCATCGTCCGTGGCGTCACCCCCGACATGGCCATCGCGCGCGAAGAGGTCTTTGGCCCGGTCTTGACCGTGCTGACCTTCCGCGACGCCGAAGAGGCCATCGCGCTGACCAATGACGCAAGCTATGGTCTCTCGGCGGGGGTGTGGA
>DAIOXI010000124.1:8343-9118 GCA_036758045.1 Albidovulum sp. | reverse complement strand
CACCGCCTGCTGCCGCATGAACGGCCTGACAGAGCCGGAGGGCCTCACGGTTTAGAAGGCGGCAAACAGGGAGGGTTGCAGGATGTCACAACTGATGATCGAGACGGTCGGCGGCGAGGCGGTCCTGCGCACGCTCGTCAACGATTTCTACGACTTCATCGAGGTGCTTCCCGAGGGCGAGACCCTGCGCAAGCTGCATCTTCGCGGCCACGGCCTTGCCCATGTCCGTGAGGAACAGTTCAACTTTCTCAGCGGGTTCCTCGGCGGGCGGCGCTATTATCAGGAAAAGCACGGGCACATGGACCTGCGCCGGATGCATGTGCATGTGCCGATCTCGGTGCAGGATGCCGAGGACTGGCTGACCTGCATGGACCGGGCGCTCGAGAAGAACGGGCTTGCCGGGCCGGAGATCGAGCGGCTGAGGGCGACGTTCCGGCGGATCTGCATGATGCTGGTCAATGATCTGAAGGAATGGGGTGTCCCCGCCGATCACGGTCCGGATTCCGCGGCGCAAATGTCGCGGAAGTTTCACGACAGGAAGAAACATTGACCCAAGTCAAGGACGCGCGACGGCTGGAAGGCCACGCTTGAGCCAAGTCATCACTGAGAGGAGTATCTCATGACCAGGAAGATTCTCTGCCCGACCGACGGAAGCGATCACGCCATGCTGGGGGTTCACAAGGCCGTCGAACTGGCGCGCCTGACCGGGGCGAAACTGACCGTCTGCGTGGTCAACATGGCCCATGGTGCGGCGCGTGGGCCGGTCATCAATCAC
>DAIOXI010000124.1:789-8333 GCA_036758045.1 Albidovulum sp. | reverse complement strand
ATCAATCACCTGACCGAGGCCGAGGTCAAGAAGCTTCTTGAGCAGTCCGAGGCGACCGCCAAGGCCGACG
Source organism: Albidovulum sp. (assembly GCA_036758045.1). GTDB lineage: Bacteria > Pseudomonadota > Alphaproteobacteria > Rhodobacterales > Rhodobacteraceae > Albidovulum. The sequence continues at coordinate 8,263 of DAIOXI010000124.1, read as the reverse complement.
GGCTGGCCGAGATCGGGACCGTCGAACTGGTCGCGCGGGAGATCGCGCCCGCGATCATCACCTATGCCGACGAGAACGGCTATGACCATATCGTCATGGGGACGGGCGACAAGCGCGGGGTCAAGCGGCTGGTCCTCGGCTCCGTCGCTACCAGCGTGGCGAGCGAGGCGCATTGTTCGGTGACCGTCGCGCGTTGAGGCGGCCTGTCAGATCGTCATCGTAGAGGGCAGGCGCGCGGCGCGGATGCGGTGCGCGTTTGCCAGATCGTTCCCTTCCGCGCGTTCAAGCGCGGCGCGGTCGTCGAGCCCGTGGTCCTTCCACCTGCTGACGAGGCGGCGGCGCAGTTCCTCCTCCGCTACGTCGAGAAAGACCGAGAAGTCCCAAAGTGGTGCGAGGCTGCGCCAGGGCGCTTCGTCGAAGAGCAGGTAGTTGCCTTCGACGACGACCGTTTTGGTGCTGCAGGGGATCTCCACCGCCCCGGCGACGGCGATATCGCGGTCCCTGTCGAAGCAGGGGGCGATGACCTCTTCCCCGTGCTTCAGGCGCGCGATGAGCGCAAGGAAACCGGCGGCATCGAAGGTTTCGGGTGCGCCCTTGCGGGGCAGGAGGCCGCGGGCGGCAAGGATGCGGTTGTCGAGGTGGAAGCCGTCCATCGGGACCAGTGCGGCGGGGCGGCCGCGGCGGGTGAGTTGTTCGACCAAAGGGGCCGCAAGGCTGGACTTTCCGCTGCCCGGCGGACCCGCCAGCGCGATCAGGCAGCGCCCGCCCGATGGGTCGGGCAGGCGCGCGAGGATGGCTTTGCTCCGGTCGCTCATGCGGCCATCGGTTCGCCGGGGGCCTCCTTGGCGCCGGGCATGAAGGCCACGGCATCCGACATCGTGTAGTCGTCCGGCCGGATCACGCAAAGGCGCTTGCCCAGGCGGTGGATATGGATGCGGTCGGCGACCTCGAAGACATGGGGCATGTTGTGGCTGATGAGGATGATCGGGATCCCGCGCGAGCGTACATCGCGGATCAATTCCAGCACCCGGCGGCTTTCCTTGACGCCAAGCGCCGCCGTCGGTTCGTCGAGGATCACCACCTTGGACCCGAAGGCCGCCGCACGGGCGACGGCGACGCCCTGCCTCTGGCCGCCTGACAGGGTCTCCACCGCCTGATTGATGTTCTGGATCGTCATCAGACCAAGCTCATTCAACTTCTCACGGGCGAATTTTTCCATCGCCGGACGGTCGAGCTTGCGGAAGACCGATCCCATGATGCCGGGTTTGCGCAACTCGCGCCCCATGAACATGTTGTCGGCGATGGAGAGCGCGGGCGACATCGCGAGGGTCTGGTAGACGCATTCGATGCCATGCGCGCGGGCGTCGAGGGGCGAGGCGAATTCGACCTTCTTCCCGTCGAGCCATATCTCGCCCGCGTCCGGTTGTACGGCGCCCGACAGCGCCTTGATGAGCGATGACTTGCCAGCGCCGTTGTCGCCGATCACGGCGAGGATTTCCCCCGGCATCAGTTCGAAATCGCAGTGGTCGAGCGCGGTCACCTTGCCGTAGCGCTTGACGAGGTTTCGGGCCTTGAGAATGGGTTCGGTCATGACGACACCTTTCTGATCCACTGGTCCACGGCGACGGCAAAGATGATGAGGACGCCGATAAGGAAGAAGGTCCATTGCGGGTCGGTCCCGACCAGGCGCAGGCCCATTTCAAAGACCCCGACGATCAGCGCGCCAAAGAACATGCCGACGATGGAACCGCGCCCGCCGAAAAGCGAGATGCCCCCGATCACGACGGCGGTGATCGACTGGATGTTGCCCAGTTGCCCGGTCGAGGCGGTGGGCGAGACGGACCCGAAGCGGCCGATCATCACCCAGCCCGCGATGGCGCAGAAAAGCCCCGCCAGCGCGTAGACCTGCATGATCATGCGGTCCGTGCGGACGCCGGAAAGCTGCGCCGCCTCGGCATCGTCGCCCACGGCATAGACGTGACGGCCCCAGGCGGTGTGGCGCAGGACATAGGCCATGAGCGCAACCAGCGCGATCATCAGGAAGACGGCGAAGAGGATCTTCACCCCGCCCGGCTGTATCGCATTGCCCCAGAATTGCAGCGCCGGGGCGCTTTCGGCGATGTCCTGGCTACGGATCGTCTCATTGGCCGAGAATATTAATTTCGCGGACAGATAGATCTGCCAGGTGCCCAGCGTGACGATGAAGGGCGGCAGTTTCAGGCGCGAGATCAGCAGCCCGTTGATCGCCCCCATCGCGGTGCCAAGCGCGAGGCCCAGAAGGATCGCCATCGGCGCGGGGATGCCATAACGGAAGGTCAACTGCCCCATCAGGACCGAGGAGAAGACCGCGATGGCGCCGACGGACAGGTCGATGCCTGCCGTCAGGATCACCAGCGTCTGCGCGCATCCAAGGATGCCGACGATGGCGATCTGCTGAAGGATCGTCGACATCGTGGTCGCGCGAAAGAAGTTCTCCGACAGGATTGCGAAGACCACGACCGACACCGCCAGAACGATCATCGGGACCGCCGAGGGTGTCTGGTGCAGCCAGTGCTGCACACGCTTCAGCAGGCTATTGTCGTCGTGAAATTCCGCGACCTTCTCGGAAGCGCCTTGCAGCCCCTCCTCGAACCCTGCCGCCGTGTTGCCATTGCTTGTCATCATCGCCCTCCTCAAGCCTGCCATACGGGCCTTGAAGGAAGGGCGGCGCATCAGGCCGCCCTTCGCCGGATCAAACCGATCATACCACTAAAACGGTAGATTCCAGCCGGAGATCAGCCCCAGCAAAGCTCTGCGCCCTTGGTGGAGTCGATCGACTCCACGCCAGCGACCGGCTTGTCGGTGATAAGCGTGACGCCGGTGTCGAAGAAGGTCTTGCCTTCGGTCGGCGCGGGCTTGGTGCCGTCCTTGGCGAAGGCGGCGATCGCCTCGATCCCCTTCGACGCCATCAGCAGCGGGTATTGCTGCGAGGTCGCGCCGATCACGCCGCCGGCCACGTTCTTGACGCCGGGGCAGCCGCCATCGACAGAGACGATGAGGGTGGAGCCTTCCTTGCCAACCGCCTTCAGCGCCTCATAGGCGCCGGCGGCGGCGGGTTCGTTGATGGTGTAGACGACGTTGATGTCGAGGTCCTTGGCCAGCAGCGCCTCCATCGCCTTCAGGCCGCCTTCCTCGTTCCCGGCGGTGACTTCATGGCCGACGATGCGGGGGTCGGTTTCATCGCCCCATTTGTTCGGGTCGCCCAGATCGACGCCGAAGCCTTGCAGGAAGCCCTGATCGCGCAGGACGTCGACGGAGGGCTGGGAAATGGCAAGGTCGAGAAGGCCGATCTTGGCGTTTGCCGCCGCGTCGCCCAGCGTTGCCTTCGCCCATTGCCCGATCAGCAAGCCGGCCTGGAAGTTGTCGGTCGCGAAGGTGGCATCGGCGGCGTCGATCGGGTCAAGCGGCGTATCGAGCGCGATCACCAGAATACCGGCATCGCGCGCGGCCCTGACGGAATCGACGATCGCCGCAGTGTCCGAAGCGGTCAGCAGGATACCCTTGGCGCCGTCGGCGATGCAGGCCTCGATCGCCGCAACCTGGCTTTCATTGTCGCCGTCGATACGGCCGGCATAGGATTTCAGCTCGATCCCAAGCTCGGCGGCCTTCGCCTCGGCGCCTTCCTTCATCTTCACGAAGAAGGGGTTGGTGTCGGTCTTGGTGATAAGGCAGGCGCTGTCCGCGAATGCGGCGCCCGCGGCACCCAGGCAAAGCGCGCCGACAGCGGCGCCGATCAGATATTTGGTCATGTCATCCTCCCTGACGTGGAACCGGGCAGGGCTGGCCTGCAACCGGATGTCGGGCAGCCCGAATCCGCTGCCGTCGGTCGGCAATATTCGGCGATTCCGGCCGCCTGTCAATTAATAAATAAATTTGATTTATTAATAGGTGGCTGCTACGGTCCGGCCATGATGGGGGGAGACGAGGTACCCGATATGGACATCTCGGCCATTCGCGATCCTTTGGGGGGCGCGAACCAGTCCGGTATGCGCGATCACAACGAAAGGCTGGTCCTTTCGCTGATCCTGCGCCATGGCGCGCTGCCCAGTGCCGAGATCGCGCGGCGCGCGAACCTGTCGGCCCAGACCGTTTCCATCATCATCCGCGCTCTGGAACGCGACGGGCTTTTGCTCAGGGGGGAGCCGCAGCGGGGCAAGGTCGGAAAACCCTCGATCCCGATGATGCTGAACCCCGACGGGATCCTGTCCTACGGGCTCAATATCGGCCGGAAGAGTGTCGATCTGGTGCTGATCGACGCCACCGGGCGGCTGCGCGCGCAGCGCAAGCGGACCTATCCCTATCCGACGCCGGACACCGTCACCGGCTTTCTGGCCGAGGCGTTCGTGGCCTTGTCGGGGGGGCTGTCCGCCCGTCAGCGCGACCGCGTGGCCGGGATCGGCGTCGCGGCGCCGTCCGAGCTTTGGAACTGGCTCGACAAGGTCAACGCGCCCGGTGACGAAATGCAGGCCTGGCGCGATTTCGACATCGCCGCCAGCGTGGCCGGGATCACCGGCCTGCCGGTCGTGGTGCAGAACGACGCCACCGCCGCCTGCACGGCTGAGCATGTCTTTGGCCGGGGGCGGGAGTTTTCGGATTACGGCTATTTCTTCATCGGCTCCTTCATCGGCGGCGGGGTGGTGTTGAACGACACGGTCTATTCCGGCCGGACCGGCAATGCAGCCGCCTTCGGCTCCATCCCCGTGGCCTCGGCCGAGGGGGCGACGCAGTTGATCCAGCATGCGTCGATCTATCTCCTGGAACGCGCGCTTGAGGCGGACGGGCGCGATGCCGCGGCGCTTTGGGACCCGGAGAACGACTGGTCCGACTTTGGCGCCCCGCTGGACGCCTGGATCGACCACACCGCGCGTCACCTTGCCATCGCCGTCGTCGCTGTGGTTTCGGTCATCGACTTCGAGGGTATCCTGATCGACGCGAACTGCCCGCCGGGGGTGAAAGCCCGGATCATCGAACGCGCCCAGGCCGCCATCGACCGGATGGACACGCAAGGCATCGAAAGGCCCGTGCTGACCGAAGCCTCGGTCGGCCGCAATGCCCGCGCGATCGGCGCGGCATCCCTCAGGATCATCGAACGCTACCTGCTGTCGCACCCGCGTTTCGGCTAGGATGGGGCCGCGAAGGCACAACTTTCCCGTCGCGGAAACTCGGTCGTTTACCAGACGTTCCGGTCTTTGTATTCTTCTGACCGCGACAGGGATCGCGGCCGCCGCAGTGCGGGGTGCCCGTGGTCACGGTCGTGTTGGGGAGACGGCAGGCGCGTGAATATCTGGCAGCGATACAGGCTAAGAGGCCGACGCAAGCTCCTGCGCTATCGTGCCTTTCGCAAGCGCCGCCAGATCCGGCCCGTCACCGACCGGCTGGAAGGAATAAGCAAGGATGCGATCCTGCTTGTCGCCGTACTGCGCAACGAAATGACGCTGCTGCCGCATTTCATGCGCTATTACCGCGATCTGGGGATCGACCATTTCCTGATGGTCGATAACGGTTCGGACGACGGCTCGCTGGCCTATCTGTCGGTGCAGCCCGATGTGACGCTCTGGTCGACGACGAAAAGCTACAAGGCCGCGCGCTACGGTCTGGACTGGGTGAACTGGATTCTGATGCGCCATGCGCGGCGGCACTGGGTTCTGGTCGTCGATATCGATGAATTCTTCGTCTACCCGTTCTGCGACACGCGGCCGATCCGGGCGCTGACCGACTGGCTTGACGTCAACGACGTATCGGCCTTTCCGGCGATGGTCCTGGACATGTACCCCAAGGGCGGCGTGTCGGACGTGACCTATGAGCCCGGCACAAACCCGTTCGAGATCGCCGATCACTTCGACGGCGGGAACTATTCGATTTCCCGCAATGCGCTTTACGGCAACCTGTGGATCCAGGGCGGGCCGCGCGCGCGGGCCTTCTTCACCGACGCGCCGGAACGCGCGCCCGCGCTGAACAAGATCCCGCTGGTGAAATGGCACCGCAGCTACGCCTATGTCAGTTCCACCCACATGCTGCTGCCGCGCGGCCTGAACGCCGTCTACGACGATCTGGGGGGGGAGCGCGCGTCGGGCTGCCTTCTCCATGCCAAGTTCCTGTCGACCCTGCCCGCCAAGGTGGCGGAGGAGCTGGAGCGGCGCGAGCATTTCGCCGACAGTCGGGAATACACGGCCTATGCGAATGCGCTGGATGCGGATCTGAACCTGTGGACCCGCTGGTCCGAAAAATACGTCAACTGGCGACAACTTGAGATCCTGGGGCTGATGTCGAAGGGGAACTGGGCGTGAGTGTGGGCTTCATCATGATGTGCCACACCGCGCTCTTCCGGGCCGCGCAGGTGGCGCGGCATTTGGCGAATGCCGGTTGCCCGGTGGTGATCCATGTCGACAGCCGGGTCGGGCGTGAGGACTATGCGGGCCTTGTCGCCCGCGTCGCCGATCTGGAAGACGTCAGCTTTTCGCCGCGTTTCGCGTGCAACTGGGGCACCTGGTCGCTGGTCGCCGCCACGCAGGGCGCGGCGGAGCAGATCCTGCACCGCCATCCCGGCATCCGGCATGTTTACCTTGCCTCCGGCGCCTGCCTGCCGTTGCGCCCGGTGGAGGAGTTGATCGACTATCTGGCGGCGCGGCCCACGACCGATTTCATCGAAAGCGTGACGACGGCTGACGTGACCTGGACCAAGGGCGGGCTGGATACCGAGCGGTTCTCGCTTCACTTCCCGTTCGGCTGGCGCAGTCACCGCAGGTTGTTCGCCCTGACGGTGCGTCTGCAACGGCGGTTGCGAATGCACCGCCGCATGCCGAAGGGGATCGTACCGCATCTGGGATCGCAATGGTGGTGCCTGACCCGGCAGACCCTGTCGGCGATCCTGCAAGACCCGGACCGGGCATTGCATGACCGCTTTTTCCGCACCGTCTGGATCCCGGATGAAAGCTATTTCCAGACCCTCGCGCGGCTTTATTCGCTGAACATCGAAAGCCGCTCGCTGACACTCTCGAAGTTCGATTTCGAGGGCAAGCCGCATACGTTCTATGACGATCACCTTCAGCTTTTGCGGCGGTCGGACTGTTTCGTCGCGCGCAAGATCTGGCCCCATGCGGAACGGCTCTACTCCACCTTCCTTGGCCAGAAGCTGGGCCAGACCCCGCGGGCGGAACCTGCGCCTGCGAAGATCGACCGGCTTTTTTCGCGCGCGGTGGAGCGGCGAGCGCGCGGGCGGCCGGGGCTTTACATGCAAAGCCGGTTTCCCCAGCGCGACCATGAAAACGGCAAGACCGCCGGCCCTTACAGTGTCTTCCACGGCTTTTCCGACCTCTTCGAGGACTTCGACCTCTGGCTTGGCAAGACCGTCGGGGGGCGTGTCCACGGCCATCTTTTCGCGCCGGACAGGGTCGAATTCGCGGGGCGGGAGACGGTGTTCAACGGCTGTCTGAGC
>DAIOXI010000124.1:0-779 GCA_036758045.1 Albidovulum sp. | reverse complement strand
GACAGTGCGACGCTGCGCGACTATAACCCGCAATCCTTCCTGACGAACCTGATCTGGAACACGCGGGGGGAGCGGCAGTGCTTTCAGTTGTCCCCCCGCGACAACCAGCACTGCAACTGGTTCATGGCGACCGACCCGAATGCGCAGATTTCGGTCATTTCGGGGACCTGGGCGGTGCCGCTTCTGCGGTCGAACATGAATTTCGCCGACATCCGCGCCGAGGCCGCGCGCCTGCAACGGATCGAAAGCGATCACCTTGCCATCCTGCGGACGAATTTCGTCAAGGCGCGGGTCCGGATCTGGTCGATGGCGGAGTTCCTGGAAAGCCCGATGGAGGCGTTGCACACCGTGGTCGACGAGTTCCGCCCGCAGATGACGCGCACCCCCGCCGAGGCGCCGCGCCTGGTGGACCTGAGCGGTTTCGGCCAGTTCCTTCAGAACCTGAAAAACCAGGGGATGCAGCCCATCGTGATGGGTGAATTCGTGTCCTCCGTTGACGGGACGGGAGCAAGGCCCGAGGCGCATGGCAAACCCTATCTGGTGCGCTGACGGTCGGACATGGCGGGCGGGTTCACATATTTCGTCATCCTCGCCGGAATGCGGACCGGGTCGAACCTGCTGGAAGAGACCCTGAATCAGGTCGAGGGCGTCACCTCCCACGCCGAGCTGTTCAATCCGGTGCATCTGGGCGGGCCGCACCGGGCCGAGGCCTTCGGGCTGGACAAGGCGGCCCGCGACGCCGATCCGATGGCGCTTTTGCAGCGGCTGAAGGCGGCGCC
>DAIOXI010000123.1:8708-9183 GCA_036758045.1 Albidovulum sp. | reverse complement strand
TGCCCATGCCGCTCATGCCGTCCCCCGTCTCTTGCCGCCCGAAGATAGACCGCGAACGGCGCCAAAGGGCAAGCGAAAAGGCGCGCGGAGACAGCCCCGCGCGCCCCCGGCCTATTGCAGCGCCTTGTCGGTGATCTGATGCGTCCAGGCCCCTTCCGGCGCCTTGGTGATGACCGCATCCGACCCGCCCGACATCAGCGCATCCACCGTGCGCTGGTAGTCGGCCTCGTCGAGCGCCCCGTTCGACCCGGCGGTGAGCTTCGCGACCTCGCCCATCATGCGCTTCTGGTGCTTTTCGGTCTGCGCGCCGGTGTCGTCATTGTCCAGAACGATCATCGCCGCGTCGTCGGGGTGTTCCTCGGCCCATTTCCAGCCCTTCATGCTGGCTCGGACGAACTTCGCCATCTTCTCTTCGAAGGCCGGGTCCTTGAGGTTGTCCTCCATGACGTAAAGCCCGTCCTCCAACGTCGCCACG
>DAIOXI010000123.1:0-8698 GCA_036758045.1 Albidovulum sp. | reverse complement strand
TTGCAACAGCGGATCGACGTTGAAGCCCTGCTTCAGCACCGTCACCCCGTCGGGCGAACCGTCGGTCTTGTAACCCAGCTTGGCCATCCAGTTCAGGAACGGATATTCGTTGCCACCGAACCAGACGCCGAGCGTCTTGCCCTTGAAATCGGCGGGCGTCGCGACACCGGATTCCTTCAGGCAGGTCAACTGCATACCGCTGGACTTGAATGGCTGCGCGATATTGACCAGCGCCAGCCCCTTTTCCCGCGCGGCGAGCGCCGAGGGCATCCAGTCGATGACGACATCGGCCCCGCCGCCCGCGATCACCTGCGTCGGCGCCACATCCGGGCCGCCCGGCAGGATGGTGACGTTCAGCCCCTCTTCGTCGTAAAAGCCCTTGTCCTTGGCGACGTAATAGCCCGCGAACTGCGCCTGCGTGACCCATTTCAGTTGCAGCGTCACATCCTCGGCCCAGGCGGCCGTGCCCATGAGCGCCGCCATCGCGGTTCCGATCATCAGTCTTTTCATGTCGTCCTCTCCTGTTGCGGGGCCTTTGCAGCCCCTTGATTAACGCCGTTGCGAGGGGTGCCAGAAGGTCACCCGTCTTTCGATAAGCCCCACGAGGCCATAGAAGGCCGACCCCGCCAGCGCCGCCACCGCGATCTCCGCCCAGATCATGTCGAGCGCGAGCTGCCCGATCGAGGCGTTGATGCGGACCCCCATGCCCACGATGGGGCTGCCGAAGAATTCCGCCACGATGGCGCCGATCAGGGCCAGCGTGGTCGCGATCTTCAGCCCGTTGAAAAGGAAGGGCAGCGCGGCCGGAAAGCGCAGCTTCCAGAGCGTCTGCCAATAGCTTGCGTGATAGGTCGCCATCAGGTCGCGCTGCATCGGCTCGGTCGCCTTCAGCCCGGCGACCATGTTCACCAGCACCGGGAAGAAGACCATGACGATCACCACCGCCGCCTTCGACTGCCAGTCGAAGCCGAACCACATGACCATGATCGGCGCGATGCCGACGATGGGCAGGGCGGCCACGAAATTTCCCACGGGAAGAAGCCCGCGTTGCAGAAAGGCGGATCGGTCGATCAGCACCGCCACCGCCACCGCCGCCCCGCAGCCCAGCAGATAGCCGGTCAGCGCGCCCTTCAACGCCGTCTGCACGAAATCCGCCCAAAGGAGCGGCAGGCTGCCGGCGATCCGCGCCGCGATGGCCGAGGGCGCGGGCAGGATCACCGGCGAGATACCGAACAGCCGCACCGCCAGTTCCCAGAGCGCCAGCAACGTCAGCCCGAAGATCGCCGGGACCAGCCAGCGCGGCAGCGGGCCTTTCAACCGCGAGAGCCGGGCATTGACGAACCACGCCCCCAGCCACAGCGCCAGGAGCGCCGCGAGCCGCAGATCGACGAAAGGCGCCCCCGTCGCGATCACAGCCGCCACGATCCAGCCGGGGGATATCGCCGCCCCGCTCATCGCGCCAGCCCCATGCGCCGCAGGCTGATCCGCTCCACCAGCCCGATCAGCATCACCAGCCCCGCCGCGACGATGGCGGCGGCGAACAGCGCGGCCCAGATCAGCACCGTCTGGCCATAATAGCTCCCCGTCAGCAGCCGCGCCCCCAGCCCCGCCACGGCGCCGGTCGGCAATTCGCCGACGATGGCGCCGACCAGGCTTGCCGCGACGCCGACCTTCAGCGAGGCAAACAGATAGGGCAGAGAGGCCGGCAGCCGCAGCTTCAGCAACACATCCGACGCACTGGCATTATAGGTTCGCAAGAGGTCAAGCTGCATCGCATCGGGGCTGCGCAAGCCCTTCACCATGCCCACGACCACCGGGAAGAACGAGAGATAGGCCGAGATGATCGACTTCGGGATCAACCCCTGAAGCCCCAGCGCTCATGTCCATCGCGCGGTTGTGGACGATGCCGACGGCCAGCGCGATGCCCATGACGGTGCCGATGGCAAAGCCGAGCAGGGTCGCCGACAGCGTGATCCAGCCGTGATAGACAAGGCTGCGCTTCGATGTGACCTTCTGCCCGAAGACCCCGTCCCAGAGCCCCCTGGCCACCTGATGCGGCGCGGGCAGGACCGGGCGTTCCTGCGCCATGGTGTCGGCCACGAGGTCGCCGAGCGTCACCTCCACCCCCGCCCGCGCGGCCTGATCGTAGGTCCAGGCGGAATTCATCCAGACCGCCGCCGCATACCAGAGCGCGACGATCGCCAGCAGGACGGTCAGGATGGGCAGGATCGACCTCACTCGGCGCCCTCCCCGTCCACCAGCTCGTATTGCAGCACCAAAGGCACCCGCCCGCCCCGGTTGGCATCGGTGATCCCGATCTCCGCCCGCCATGTGCCGCGCGCGTCGCCCGCCTCAGCCGACATCTCGACCAGCATCCCGGTCAGGTGCAGCGCCGCCGCGTCGCCCTCAAGCGCGCCCTTGGCGCAGGGCGCTTCCGGCACCGTGCTTTCGGTTCCGTCGGGCCGCACGATCTTCAGGTCGCAGCGAATGTCGATCGCGCCGTCCCTGACCTCCGGGTTGGCAAAGGCGGTGATCATCCAGGCCTTCTCGCCAACCTTCAACGCCGTCACCTCCGCCAGCGCCACCGCATCCTCCGGCGGCACCTCCTTCCAGGCCTTCTGCCACTCCGCATCCCCCGTCATCACCGCCGTGGCGTGAAAGCCGTCAACCGTCACCCGGTCGGCGGCCCCCTCCGCCATACCCGGTCCGGCGGCAAGGCAAAGCGCCAGCCCCGCCATGCCCGCTTTCATCTTGCCGAAAGTACCTTCGGGGGGCCGGGGGGCAGACAGCCCCCCGAACGCAGCCGAAAGGCGCCGCGCGAACCCTGTCTTGCAGCCCTCAAACCTCATCGCCATGTCCTGCCCTCAACCCTTCCCGCACCCTGTGCGCAATCGCGATGAATTCCGGCGTGTCGCGAATATCGAGCGGTCTTTCGCGTGGCAGCGTGCTTTCGATGACATCCGTGATCCGCCCCGGTCGGGGCGACATCACCACGATCCGGGGCGAGAGATAGATCGCCTCGGGGATCGAGTGCGTGACGAAGCCGATGGTCTTTTCCGTCCGCGCCCAAAGCTTCAGCAGCTCTTCATTCAGCCGGTCGCGGACGATCTCATCCAACGCGCCGAACGGCTCGTCCATCAGAAGGATATCGGCGTCGAAGGCCAGCGCGCGGGCGATGGAGGCGCGTTGCTGCATCCCCCCCGACAACTGCCAGGGGTATTTCTTGCCGAAGCCCTCAAGATCCACCAGCGACAGGACACGCTCGATCCGTTCCTCCTGATCGGCCCGCGAAAACCCCATGATTTCAAGCGGCAGCCGGATATTCCCCGCAATCGTCCGCCACGGATAGAGCCCCGCCGCCTGGAACACATAGCCATAGGCCCGCGCCTGCCGCGCCTCATCCGCGCTCATCCCGTTGACACTCAGCGTGCCGGTCGTGGGATGCTCCAGAGCCGCAACGCAGCGCAGGAAGGTCGTCTTGCCACAGCCCGAGGGGCCGATGAAACTGACGAACTCCCCCTTGCCGATGGACAGGTCCACATCGGTCAACGCCCGCACCGGGCCGTCATTGGTCTCGAACGTCAGGCCGAGCCCGCGCGCTTCGATGACAGCGGAGGTGGTGGTGTCTTTCATCTACACCCCGCTCGCCGGGATACCCGTGCGCTCCACCGGGCGCGGGTTCGTCAGGTCCTTCCACGACGACAGCGCCCTGTTGACCGGGTTCCCGGCCTCGCGCCGCACAAACTCGCCATGGCCCTCGCGGGTCTCGACCTTGCCGTCGTTCACCGCCACGACGCCCCGCGTCAGCGTATAGCGCGGCAGGCCCTTGACCTTCTGGCCCTCGAAGACGTTGTAGTCGATGGCGGACTGCTGCGAACTGGCAGAGATCACCTTCTCCTTCTCAGGGTCCCAGATGACGATATCGGCATCCGCGCCCACAAGGATCGCGCCCTTTTTCGGGTAGCAATTCAATATCTTGGCGATGTTCGTTGAAGTAACGGCCACAAACTCGTTCGGGGTCAGGCGGCCGGTCGCCACCCCATGGGTCCAGAGCATCGGCATCCGGTCCTCAAGCCCGCCCGTTCCATTGGGGATCTTGGTGAAATCGCCCACGCCGTAGCGCTTCTGCTCGGTGGTAAAGGCACAGTGATCGGTCGCCACGACGGACAAGGACCCCGACTGCAACCCGGCCCAGAGACTGTCCTGATGGCGCTTGTTGCGGAAGGGCGGCGACATGACGCGGCGGGCGGCATGGTCCCAGTCGGGGTTGAAATACTCGCTTTCATCCAGCGTCAGGTGCTGGATCAGCGGTTCGCCCCAGACCCTCTTGCCCTGCATCCGCGCGCGGCGGATCGCCTCATGCGCGTCCTCGCAACTGGTGTGGACGACGTAAAGCGGCACCCCCGCCATGTCGGCGATCATGATCGCGCGGTTCGTGGCCTCGCCTTCCACCTGAGGGGGGCGCGAATAGGCATGCGCCTCGGGCCCCGTGTTCCCGGCCGCCAGAAGCTGCGCCGACAGTTCGGCCACCACATCGCCATTCTCGGCATGGACAAGGGCGATGCCGCCCAGTTCCGCAAGTCGCTTGAAGGAGGCATACATCTCATCGTCATTGACCATGAGCGCGCCCTTGTAGGCCATGAAATGCTTGAAGGTGGTGATGCCCTCCTTCTCGATCACCGTCTTCATCTCGTTGAAGACCTGCTCCCCCCACCAGGTCACGGCCATGTGGTAGCTGTAATCGCAATTCGCCCGGGTGGACTTGTTGTGCCACATCTGCTTGGCATCAAGGAGCCCCTGCCCCGGCGAGGGCAGCACGAAATCGACGACCATCGTCGTGCCGCCCGCCAGCGCCGCACGTGTGCCGGATTCGAAATCGTCGGAGGAATAGGTGCCCATGAAGGGCATCTCCAGATGCGTATGCGGGTCGATGCCCCCCGGCATGACATAGCAGCCGGTGGCGTCGAGCTCCTTGTCACCCGTCAGGTTTTCCCCGATCTGGGCGATCCTGCCGCCCCCGATCAGGACATCCGCCTTGTAGGTCAGATCGGCGGTGACGATGGTGCCGTTCTTGATGACTGTGGTCATGCGACCCTCCCTGAATTCAACCCGGGGCATGCGCCCGGCCTTCATCTTGCCCCAAATACCTCGGGGGTCCGGGGGCGGCGCCCCCGGCCGCGCTCTCAGAATTCCACGCCCTTCTGGCCCTTTATGCCCGACCGGAACGGATGCTTCACCAGCGTCATCTCGGTCACCAGATCGGCGAGTTCGATCAGCTCTTCCTTGGCGTTGCGCCCGGTCAAGACGACATGGGTCATCGCGGGTTTTTCGGTCTTGAGGAACTCGACCACCTCCGCGACGGGCAGGTAGTCGTAGCGCAGCGCGATGTTGATCTCGTCCAAGAGCACCATGCGGTTGCGGTCGTCGCGGATCAGATCCTTGGCCTTTTCCCATCCGCGCCGGGCGGCGGCGATGTCCCTTTCCTTGTCCTGGGTTTCCCAGGTAAAGCCCTCGCCCATGGCGAAGAACTGGCATAGCTCGCCGAAATGCCCTTCGATCAGGCGCCGCTCGCCCGTATCCCAGGCCCCCTTGATGAACTGCACCACGGCGCAGGGCATTTCATGCGCGATGCAGCGCAGAATCATCCCGAAACCGGAGGAGGATTTGCCCTTCCCCGCCCCGGTATGGACGATGATCAGGCCCTTCTCGCCCTCTTTCGTCGCCATGATCTTGTCCCGCGCGGCCTTCTTCTTGGCCATCTTCTGCGCGTGGCGGGCGGCGTCTTCCGCCGGATCGGTCGGTTTCGGTGCGGCCATGGTCCCTTCCGTTGCTTGACAAGGGGGCGCCTCATGCCTCAGGTGAGGCGGCGCTGGTTCCTGTCATATGGCAGGCGAAGAGGGAATGCGACAGGCTTTGCGACCTTTCGGGGATCGGGGCCGAAGCGCAGCCGCCCCCGCGACCGTGACCGGAGAGGCCCCCCGATCCCACTGGCGAGATGCCGGGAAGGGGGTGGGGCCGACGGGGCGACATGCGCCCCGGCATCCGCAAGCCGGGAGACCTGCCAGCGCGAAGACGTGACGGCGGACGGGGGGTTTCCGCAAGCGGCTCGGGGGAAAGGATACCCCGCAGGCGCCCTCCTTTTCGCGAAGGCAAAAGGGCCGGACCCAAGTGACTGTGACGCTCCATGTCTGCACGACCTGCAAGATGGGCCAGCCCGTCCCCGAAGACGCGCCCCGCCCCGGTGCGCGTCTGCTGGCCGCGCTTGAGGCGGCGGGCGCGCCCGATGGGGTGCGCATCGTTCCGGTCGAATGCCTGTCGGCCTGCGATCACGGCTGCAACATCGCGCTGACGGGGCCGGGCCGCTGGTCCTATGTCTATCGCGGCATGGACCCTGACCTGCATGTCGCGGATATCCTCGCCGGTGTCGCTGCCTATGCGGCGACCGGGGACGGGATCGTGCCATGGCGTGACCGTCCCGTCATCTTCCGCAAGCAATCGCTTGCCCGTATCCCCCCGATGGAGAGTTGAATGTCCGACCTTTCGAAGATCCCCGTCACCGTCATCACCGGCTTTCTCGGGTCGGGGAAGACGACGTTGATCCGCCACCTGATGCAGAACCCGCAAGGCAAGCGGCTGGCGGTTCTGGTCAACGAATTCGGTTCCGTCGGCGTCGATGGCGAGATCCTGAAATCCTGTGCCGACGAAAACTGCCCGGCGGAGAATATCGTCGAACTGGCGAATGGCTGCATCTGCTGCACCGTGGCCGATGATTTCATCCCGACGATCGAGGCCTTGATGGCGCTGCCGCAGCGGCCCGATCACATCCTGATCGAGACCTCGGGCCTGGCGCTGCCCAAGCCGCTGCTGAAAGCCTTCGACTGGCCCGCGATCCGCTCGCGCATCACGGTGGACGGCGTTATCGCGCTGGCCGATGCCGAGGCGGTCGCGGCGGGGCGTTTCGCGCCGGATGTGGACGCGGTGCAGGCGCAACGCGAGGCGGATGACAGCATCGACCACGAAACGCCCCTGTCCGAGGTGTTCGAGGACCAGATCTCCTGCGCCGATATCGTGCTTCTGTCGAAGGCCGATCTGGCCGGGGAGGCAGGCATCGCCGCCGCCCGCGCGGTGGTGGAGGCCGAGGCGCCCCGCAAGCTGCCGATCCTGCCGCTGGAAGAGGGCCGCATCGACCCGGCCGTGATCCTTGGCCTGAACGCGGCGGCCGAGGACGATCTGGCCGCCCGCCCCTCGCATCACGACGGCGCCGACGACCATGAGCATGACGATTTCGACACGGTGGTGATCGAGCTGCCCGAAATCGCCGACCCCGAGGCGCTGAAGGCGGCGATCGTCCGTCTGGCGCGCGAACAGGCCATCCTGCGGGTGAAGGGCTATGTCGCGGTCGCGGGCAAGCCGATGCGGATGCTGGTGCAGGCGGTGGGAGAGCGGGTGCGGGCGCAATACGACAAGCCCTGGGGCGACGCACCCCGTGCCTCGCGCCTTGTGGTGATCGGCGAGCATGACGATGTCGATCCCGCCGCCATCCGTGCTGTTCTCGTGCCCGACACCGTGGGGGCCTGACGCGCCATGCACGTCATCTTCCGCGAAAGTCACGGGCTGGAGGAAACCGACACCCCCACCGATCTCGGCCAGGACCCGGCCGATCTGGTGGTGCTGTCCTTTTCCGACAGCGACCTTGGCGCTTTCGCGGCCGGGTGGCACCGGGCGGCGGGCGGGTTGCCGCCGTTGCGGCTGGCCAACCTTGTCGCCCTTCGGCACCCGCTTTCGGTCGATACCTATGTCGAACAGACGCTGTCGGGCGCGAAGGGCATCCTGATCCGCCTGATCGGCGGCGAAAGCTATTGGTCCTACGGTCTGGCGCAGGTGCAGGACCTTGCCCGCCGGAACGGCATCGCGCTGGCGGTACTGCCCGCCGACGGGCGGGACGATGCGCGGCTGGATGCGTTGTCCACCCTGCCGGTCTCCACCCTGCGCCGGTTGCAGGCGCTCTGCGATGCGGGTGGCGCGGTGGCGGCGCAGGCGGCGCTTCAGCAGATGGCGCTGGCGGCAGGGCTTTATGCCGGGCCGGTGATGGGCGACAAGACGGTACCGCCCTTCGGCTGGTACCTGCCGGGCAAGGGCGTGATGCCTGCGCCCGTGGCAGGGGAACGGCCGCTGATCGTCGTGTCCTTCTATCGCTCCTACCTCACCTCGGCCGATACCGCCCCGGTGGATGCCCTCAACGTCGCGCATGGCGCGCTTTACGCCATCGGCGCCTATGCGGCAAGCCTGAAGGACCCTGCCGCCGCAGGCTGGCTTCGCGCCGAACTGGGCCGCCTGTCCCCTGCCGCCATCGTCAACGCCACCGCCTTTTCCGCCAGGGGATCGGATGGCAGCGCCTCACCGCTCGATGCAACGGGCTGTCCGGTCTTTCAGGTCGCGCTGTCTACGGCGCAGCGCAAGGACTGGGCCGAGGCGGAGCGCGGGTTGTCGCCTGCCGACCTTGCCATGCATGTGGTCCTGCCCGAGGTGGACGGGCGCATCTTCGCGGGTGTGGCGAGCTTCAAGAGCCCCGGCGCGCGCGATCCCGATCTGCAATATTCCCGCTTCGCCCATCGCGCCGATCCCGCCCGCATCGCCGCCGTGGCCGACCGCGTGGCGGGCTGGCACCGGCTGTCGACGGCCGAAGGGCCGCGGGTGG
>DAIOXI010000122.1:4116-9206 GCA_036758045.1 Albidovulum sp. | reverse complement strand
ATCCTCTGCCGCCAGCGCATCCTGCGGCTGGACGAGGGGGACCGGGGCGACTGTATAAGGCGCTGCGGCATCGTCATGGACCCGCAGGTGATCCGCACCGAGGCCGCCGCGCGGCGCCCGTTTCAGGGCTGGCGCTACCTGTCGCCCGAGGACGCGCCGCGCGACCTGCCGAAAGGGCGCGAGAGTGACAGCGCCCTGCCCGAGGAGATGGCGCTGGCGCTGGCCGAGATCGGGCTGCGCTGAGGCCGACGCCGGGGGCTTTGCGCCCCCGGACCCCCGCAAGGTATTTCCGGCAAGATGAAAATCAGAGCCTTGGCACCGCGAAGCCGAGGCGCGGGGCGAGGGCGGCGAGCGTCGCGACGGCACCGTTCCCCCAGTCGGCGGCGCGGGCGGCGTAGAGCGTCGCCTGGCTTTGGTGGACCAGCCCATCGGCGAGGATCTTGAGGTGATTGGCGCGCAGGGTCTCGCCGGTCGAGGTGATGTCGGCGATCGCCTCGGCCGTCAGGTTCTTGACCGTGCCCTCGGTGGCGCCCTGGCTGTCGACCAGCTGATAGTCGGCAACGCCGTTCGCAGTCAGGAAATCGCGGACGAGGCGGTGGTACTTCGTGGCGATCCGCAGCCGGTGGCCATGGGCGCGGCGAAAGGCGGCGGCGGCGGCGTCGAGATCGTCGAGCGTGTCGACATCCGGCCAGCAGGCGGGGACCGCGATGACAAGATCGGCATGGCCGAAGCCCAGGGGTGCAAGCTCGGCCACCTGCCGGTCCCAGTCGGCGAGCTTGTCGCGCACCAGGTCCGATCCGGTCACGCCCATATGGATGCGGCCCGCCGCCAGTTCGCGCGGAATCTCGCCGGCGGAGAGGAGGACGAGGTCCAGCCCCTCGGCCCCCTCGACCGCGCCGGCATATTCGCGTTCCGTCCCGGCACGGCGGAGCGTGATGCCACGGGCGCCGAACCAGTCGAAGGTCTTGTCCATCAGCCGCCCCTTGGAGGGGATGCCCAGCTTCAGCATGGCGCGCCCTCCGTCAGGTCGGCGACGATGCCGGGGCGGATCACGCCGCCGACGGCGGGGATCGACCGGCCCTGCCCCAGCACCGTGGTCAGCGCGTCATAGCGCCCGCCAGAGGCGACCGGCGGCATGTCGGGATCGGGCGCGAGGAAGGAAAAGACGAAGCCGTCGTAATATTCCAGCGTCGTGCGGCCATGGCTGGCCTCGAAATCGAGGGTATCGACGGCGATCCCCCTGGCCTCCAGCGCGTCGAGCCGCGCCGCCATGCGGTCCACCGCAGGCGCAATGGTGGGCATGTCGCGGGCGAGGTCGGTCAGGTGTGCCAGCGCCGCCGCGCAGGTTCCGGTGTATGTGAGCAGGTCCTCAAGCCGCGCGACCTCTTCGGCGGAGATCGGGGCGCTGGCGGCATCCTCTTGCAGGGCGGCGAGGCGGGTGGCGATTTCGGCTTCGGAGCGCAGGCCGATCATCGGGCTTTGGGTCAGCGTCTTGCCCGATGCCAGCGCGGCCAGAAGCCGGGCGCGGCTGTCCGGCACCGGCGCGCGGCCGCCGAAACGGTCGAGAAGCTGGGTGAAACGGCGGGGCCGCCAGATATGGCGCAGAAGGGCGGCCTTGCGGCTCTCCAGCGTCTTCAGCCCGCGCACCGCCGCCGTCAGGATGGCGAGATCGCCGGTCACCGCGCGCAGGTTCAGGGGCGCGAGAAGGCCCGCGAAAAGCGCAAAGACCTCGGCATCGGCCGCGACCGGGTCGGCGCGGTCGAAGACCTCATACCCCACCTGGAAATATTCGCTTTTCCGGGCGGTCAGGTGTTCCTGCTTGCGGAACACCTCGCCCATGTAGCAGTAGCGCGCGGGTTCGGCGCCGCCCTCCATGTGCATCTGCACGACAGGCACGGTGAAGTCGGGGCGCAGCATCATCTCACCCCGGATCGGATCGGCGGTGACATAGGCGCGGGCACGGATATCCTCGCCGTAAAGGTCCAGCAGCACCTCGGCCGGTTGCAGGATGTCGGCCTCCACCACGGCCGCGCCCGCGCCCTGGAAGGCGGCCATGAGGCGATCCGCCTCGGCCCGCGCGGCGGCCTTCAGCGCCATTCAGCCCGCCCCCAGAAGGCGCCTGACCTCGGCCACGAGGTTTTCGCGCGGCACCTCGGTCTGGGCGGGCTGGCTTTTCCATTCCTCATGGCTGACCTCGGCGGCGATCTTCGCGCCAAGGAACAGGTCCTTGATCTGGACGACGCCCTTCGCCGCCTCATCCCCGCCCTGGATCACCGCGACGGGGGAATTGCGCTTGTCGGCATACTTCAACTGATTGCCAAAGTTCTTTGGATTTCCAAGATAAACTTCGGCCCGGATCCCGGCGCGGCGGAGTTCTGTTGCCATCGCCTGATAGTCGGCCATGCGGTCGCGGTCCATGACGGTGACGACGACGGGGCCGCGCGTGTCGGCCTGCATCCGGCCCTTGGCGCGCAGCGCGGCCAGCAGCCGGTCGACGCCGATGGAGACGCCGGTGGCAGGCACCGACTGGCCGGTGAAACGCTTGACGAGGTCGTCATAGCGCCCGCCCCCCGCGACCGAGCCGAACTGACGCGGGCGGCCCTTTTCGTCGAGGATTTCGAAGGTCAGCTCGGCCTCGAAGACCGGGCCGGTGTAGTAGCCGAGGCCACGCACGACCGAGGGGTCGATGACGATGCGGTCGGGGCCGTAGCCCTGGGCGGCGAGGAGGGAGGCGATCTGTTCGAGTTCGGATACGCCTTCGAGGCCCGTCGCGGAGGATGTCACGATCGTTCGAAGCCGTTCCAAGGTCGCCGCGTTCGTCTCGCGGCGGGCGTCCAAGAACGCGAGGACGGTTTGGATTTCCGGAACGCCCAAGCTCGCGCCTCTGGTGAAGTCTCCGCTTTCATCGTGGCGGCCGTCGCCCAGCAAATAGCGCACTCCGTCCTCGCCCAGCCGGTCAAGCTTGTCGATGGCGCGCATGACGATGCCACGCCGTTCGGCAGAAGGGTCTCCCGCAGCAGTGGGGTCCAGAAGCCCGATCACCTCCATCACCCCGTTCAGCACCTTGCGGTTGTTGACACGCACGACGTAGTCGCCGCGCGGGATACCGACCTCTTCCAAGGCATCCGCCAGCATGGCGCAAATCTCGGCATCCGCCGCCACGCTGCCCGCGCCCACCGTGGCGGCATCGCATTGATAGAACTGCCGGAACCGCCCAGGACCGGGCTTTTCGTTGCGCCAGACCGGCCCCATCGCGTAGCGCCGGTAGGGTGCGGGCAGGTCGTTGCGATACTGCGCGGCGACGCGGGCCAGCGGCGCGGTCAGGTCATAGCGCAGCGCCAGCCAGTCGGCGTCATCCTCCTGCCAGGCAAACACTCCCTCATTCGGGCGATCGACGTCGGGCAGGAACTTGCCCAGCGCCTCGACCGTTTCCACGGCAGAGGTTTCCAGCGGGTCGAAGCCGTGGCGGTGGTAGACGGCGGCGATCTTGTCGAGCATCGCCTTGCGCTCGGTCACCTCGGCGCCGAAATAGTCGCGAAAGCCCTTCGGCGTTTCGGCGCGCGGTTTTCTCGGACCCTTGTCCCTGGCCATCGTTTCGACCCTTCACATCGGTTCGCGCGCGGGTGTAGCGGATGGGGCAGCGCGGAACAAGCGGCAGCATCGGTTCCGTGCAGGCCCCGCGTCGGCTATGCGTAGGGTATCTGTAGCGACAGGGCGCAAAGGGGGACGGCGATGGAAGACCGGCTGAACCGGACCGAGGAAGAGGTGGCGCATCTGCGCCGCGCGGTCGATGACCTGTCCGACATGGTCGCCCGCCAGACGCGCGAGATCGACCTGCTGACCCGCCGCGTCGCGCTGCTGATGGAGCGCGCGGCGGAGGCCGAGGCGGATGGCGGCGGAACGGTGCCGCTGGCCGATCAGAAACCGCCGCATTGGTAGGTGGCCACCGGGACGGTTTTGGAAAGGCGCCCTATGGCGCGGCACGGGCGACGGGTGGTCCGGGCCTTCGGATAAGGTCGCCGGGATGGCCCTTGGGGCTTGCGCCGCCGGGCGGTTCCTGACAGGGAATGGGCATCGCCCGGACCCGCTTCATGTCGCTTTTCATCCGCATCTTCGGCACCCCGCACTGGCCGACCGTCCTGCTGACCTATGTCATCGGCGGCGCGGGCGGGATGCTTGCGAAGCTCTTGCACCTGCCCTTGCCGATGCTGCTCGGTTCCCTCCTCTCCGTGGCGGCGGCGGCGCTTTTCGGGCTCAAGCCCTTTGGCCACCTGCCGCAGGCGCCGCAGAAGATACGGATGGTCTTCATCCCGGTGATCGGCGTCGCCATCGGCGGCGCGGCGAAGCCCGAGATCCTGGAACAGGCCTGGGAATGGATCCCCTCGCTGATGATCCTCGGGCTTTACATCCCGGTCATGCACTATCTCGGCTTTCGGCTGCTGACTGCGACGGGGCGGATCGACCGCAAGACGGCCCTTTACGGCACAGCACCCGGCGGGCTGGTGGAAACCGTGCAGATGGGGGAAGAGGCCGGGGCCGATATCCAGATGCTTGCCATGCTGCAATTCCTGCGGTTGATCCTGACCATCGTCGTGGTGCCATTGAGCTTTACGGTGATGGAGGGCCATGCCGTCGGTTCCGCCGGAGGCGCGGCGGTGGCCGGACACGGGATGGGGGCGGCGGATGTGGCGATCCTGCTGGCCTGCGCGGTCGTGGGCGCGGCGGTCGGGCTGCGCCTGAAACTGCCCGCCGGGCATGTGCTGGGGCCGATCCTGTTTTCCGGCGCGGCCCATATGGCCGGGCTGACGCAATCGGTGCCGCCCTCATGGCTGGTGGCGGCGACGCAGGTGGTGATCGGCACCTCGCTGGGTGTGCGCTTCGCGGGGATGCCGAAGCGGCGCATCCTTGACGCGCTGTGGCTGGCGCTGTTGAACGGCACGCTGACCATCGGCGGGGCGGCGGCGCTGGCCTACCTGATCGCCGGGCTGGTCGGCGAACCGGCGCGGGCCGTCTTTCTGGCCTTCGCGCCGGGTGGGCTGGTGGAGATGGGGTTGATCGCGCTCAGCCTGAACATGTCGATCCTCTATGTC
>DAIOXI010000122.1:0-4106 GCA_036758045.1 Albidovulum sp. | reverse complement strand
ATCATCCTTGCCGTCAGCTTCGTGCGCGCCTTTGGCGGGCGGCTGTGAGCGGGCGTTAGAGCAGCCACTCTACCGGCAGCCAGCCGATGACGGTGACGATGGCGCGCAGGGGGGCGGTGGTGTTCGGCTCAACCGTCGATGTCACCTCGGTGCCATCGGCATGCTGGCTGGTCCAGAGCAGGCCTCCCCCCTCCGAACGGGTCACCTTCCACGCCAGACGCGGCAGGTTGGCGTCCAGCCAGCCGGACATGCCGCCCGCGATGACGGGGCTGTCGATCAGCAACCCCATCTCGCAGTTCAACTGCTTGGAGCGCGGGTCGAAGTTGAAGGACCCGATGAAGGCGCGCCGGCCATCCACCGACAGGCTTTTCGCATGGAGCGCCGCCTTCGACAGTTCCGTGATGCCAAGATCGTTGACCGACTTGCGGTCGCCGCCTTCGGCGCGCAACTCATAAACTCCGATCCCGGCGTCGACCAGCGTGTCGCGATAGCGCGCGTAACCGGCATGGACCGGCACCACATCGGTCGCTTCAAGCGCGTTGGTCAGCGTGCGAACCGTCGCGCCGGAACGTGCGAAGGCGGCAAGGCTGTCGGCCCCCTTCCCGCCCGGAATGAAATAGGCGGAGACAAGGTCGACCGACCGTTCCGGCGCGCCGATCTCATCCATCAGCTTGCGGATCATCAAGCCCTGGCCATCCACCAGACCCTGCGCCTTGGCGGGGTCGTCGCTGAAGAGCTTCGCAGGCACCCATTCGAAGGACAGCGTGCCCCTTTCGATCTGCCCGACCAGCGTCGCATCGCGCGCCGCCGCCGCATAGGCGACGCCCTGGGGGGAGGTCCTGACCGCCTCATCGCGCGCCGCAAGCCGGTCGGCGGCATCCGCCCCGGCCGTGATCAGCATCGCGGCGGGAAAGGCCGAGGCGCTGTTCCAGTAGCGGTCGAAATCGGCACCGACATCGGCGGCGGCGGGACCGGCGGCCAGCACATCGAGGTCGAAGTAAAGATGCCCTGCCCCGGTCTCGAAATACACGTCACCGATATTGCGCCCGCCGACGATGGTCACTGCGCCATCGACGGTGAAGCTTTTGTTGTGCATCCTCCGGTTCAGACGGAAGAAGTCGAAGGCATAGTTCAGAACCCGCGGGCTGCGCATCATGAAGGGGTTGAAATAGCGCACCTCCGCCGTGGGCAGCGCATCAAGCGCCACAAGTTCCTGATCCAGCGCCGGGGTGCCGTTGTCATCGACCAGCAGGCGGACGCGAACGCCCCGGTTGGCGGCGTCCTGAAGCTCTGACAGCAGGCGGATGCCGGTCAGGTCGTCGGCCCAGATGTAATATTGCGCGTCGATTGAGGTCTCGGCCGCGCGGGCAAGGGCGACACGGGCGGCAAAGGCATCGACGCCGTTGCCCAGCGGATAGATCCCCGAGGTGCCGGGATGGTCGGCCGCCAAGGGCAGGATCGCAGCGCCAAGCACGGTGCGTTCGCTGGCGGGGATGGCGCTGCTTGCCTCACGCGCGGCTGCGTCGGGCAGCGGGTGCAGCAGCCGCAGCGCCAGCAGCACCAGAAGGAGAAGAGGGATCAGGACAAGAAGCGCGCGACCGATCTTTCCAAGCATGGCACCGCCTTTCGGGGTTCAGATTTCTTCCACCAGAAGCACCCCCGCCATCGCCTTGATCGCGCCCTTGATCTGCGGGTTGACCGGGAAATCGCGGCCGGTGGCGACCTCCACCTCTTCGCCCGTCTCGCGATTGGCAATGCAGAACAGGATCGGGCCGCGGGTGCGGATCTTCGCCTCTGCCGCGATGCGTTGCAGCAACGCCGCGACCGAGGCGACAGCCTGATCGCTGTCGATATGGATGCGCAGGCCAGCGCCGCCCGCATCGGCCACCACGCCTTCCATCGGCGCGGCGGAACGGGCGACGGGGTCGAACTGGCCCTCGTTGAAACGCGCCTCAAGCGACATGACGACCTGCGCGGTCTGGTCGAAGACCCGGCGGCAGGCGTCGAAATCATCGGGGAAGAGCACGATCCCCGCGACCTGCCCCGTGGGGTCGGAAATGTTCATGCGGAAGAACCGCGTGCCGCGCGCGGATTTGCGTTCCTGAAGGCCGGAGACAAGGACACCGACACGCGCCACCGCCGCCCCGTCGCGTTCGGCCTTTTTTTGCAGATCGGCCAGCGTCATCAGCCCCTTGCGCTTCAGCGCAGGGGCGTAGTCGTCCAGCGGGTGACCGGACAGATAGAAACCGATCGCCTGATGTTCCTGTGCCAGCCGGTCGGCTGGCATCCAGTCGTCGCAATCGGCCAGGCGCGGTTCGGGCAGGTCGTCCCCCGCCTCGCCAAAGAGCGACACCTGGGCCGAGGCGCGCCCCTCGTGGATCGCCGCCGAATAGGCCGAGAGCGCATCGAGCGCGCCGAAGACGCGGGCGCGGTTGGGGTCGAGTTGATCGAAGGCCCCGGCCCGGGCCAGCATCTCCAAGGGCCGCTTGCCGATCCGCTTCAGATCGACGCGGCGGGCAAAGTCGAAAAGCGTCGCAAAGGGCTTGTCGGCCCCCGTCCCGTCGCGGCGCGCCTCGACGATCATCCGCATCGCCTCGACGCCCACGTTCTTCAGGGCACCCAGCGCATAGACGATCTGCCCGTCCGTCACCGAGAAGGTCGCGAGCGAGCGGTTGACGCAGGGCGGCACGATCCCGATCTCAAGCCCTCGGCGCACCTCTTCGGCATAAATCGCAAGTTTATCCGTCAGATGGATGTCGCAGTTCATCACACCGGCCATGAATTCGACCGGGTGGTTCGCCTTCAGCCAGGCGGTCTGGTAGCTGACCACGGCATAGGCGGCGGCGTGCGATTTGTTGAAGCCATAATTGGCGAATTTCTCAAGAAGGTCAAAGACTTCCCCGGCCTTCTTCTTGTCAACGCCATTGGCCGTGGCGCCTTCGATGAACTTCGGCCGTTCCTTCGCCATCTCCTCGGCGATCTTCTTGCCCATGGCGCGGCGGAGCAGGTCGGCCTGCCCGAGCGAATAGCCCGCCATGACCTGTGCAATCTGCATCACCTGTTCCTGATAGACGATGATGCCTTGCGTCTCCGCAAGGATGTGGTCGATGGAAGGATGAATGGATTCAATGTCTTTCACCCCGTTCTTCACGTCGCAATAGGTCGGGATGTTTTCCATCGGGCCGGGGCGGTAAAGCGCCACCAGCGCCACGATATCCTCGATGCAGGTGGGCTTCATGCGTCTGAGCGCGTCCATCATGCCCGAGCTTTCGACCTGGAACACCGCGACCGTCCTGGCGCTGGCGTAAAGGCGATAGGTCGGCTCATCGTCCAGCGGGATGGCGTTGATCTGATCCTCCGCGCCTTCCGGCGGAACGTATAGCTCCCGCCCGTCGGCGGCGATGTGCAGGTGGCGCCCGCCGCGGCGGATCAGGTCCACGGCGTTCTGGATCACGGTCAGGGTCTTCAGCCCGAGAAAGTCGAACTTGACGAGCCCCGCCTGTTCGACCCATTTCATGTTGAACTGTGTCGCGGGCATGTCGGACCTTGGGTCCTGATAAAGCGGCACAAGCTCATCCAGCGGCCGGTCGCCGATCACCACACCGGCGGCGTGGGTGGAGGCGTTCCTGAGCAACCCCTCCACCTGCTGGCCGTAGTCGAGCAGGCGTTGCACGACCTCTTCGGCCTTCGCGGCCTCACGCAGGCGGGGTTCGTCGGCCAGCGCCTTTTCGATGGATACCGGTTTTACCCCTTCAACCGGGATCAGCTTCGACAGCCGGTCCACCTGGCCATAGGGCATCTGCAACACCCGGCCGACATCGCGCACGGCGGCCTTGGACAGGAGCGCGCCGAAGGTGATGATCTGGCCGACCTTTTCACGCCCGTAGCGTTCCTGCACATAGCGGATCACCTCTTCGCGGCGGTCCATGCAGAAGTCGATATCGAAGTCCGGCATCGAGACCCGTTCGGGGTTCAGGAACCGTTCGAACAGAAGCGAATAGCGCAAGGGGTCAAGGTCGGTGATGGTCAGTGCATAGGCGACGAGCGAGCCCGCGCCCGACCCCCGCCCGGGCCCGACCGGAATGTCGTGATCCTTGGCCCATTTG
>DAIOXI010000121.1:6054-9213 GCA_036758045.1 Albidovulum sp. | reverse complement strand
GTCGGCATCGGCATCAGCTTTTACCCGATGATCGTGCCGCCAAGCCTGACCATCGCCGAGGCCGCCGCGCCGGATGCCAGCCTGAAGTTCATCCTGGTCGGCACGCTGTTCCTGCTGCCGATCATCCTGAGCTACACCGCTTATGCCTACTGGGTCTTTCGCGGCAAGCTGAAGGCGGGCGAGGGGTATCACTAGGATGTGGCTGCGCCGCGCCGGCTGGTTCATCCTGCTCTGGCTCGCCGGTGTTCTGGCGGTCGGCGCGGTCGCCTTCGCCCTCAGGGCGCTGATCGTCTGAAGGTCACAGCCAATCGGGCTTGCGCTTTTCGATGAAGGCGTTGATGCCTTCCTCGGTGTCGCGCCAGAGCATGTTTTCGACCATCACCTGCGCCGCATGGCCATAGGCCGCGGCCCGCGTCATCTCGATCTGGTCGTAGAAGGCGCGCTTGCCGATCTTGACGGCGGCGGAAAGTTTCGCGGCGACGGTCTCGGCCAGCGCGCGGCTTTCGGCCGCCAGCGCCTGCGGGGGGACGGCGCGGTTGACAAGGCCGACCTCGACCGCGCGGGCGGTGTCGATGAACTGGCCGGTCGTCAGCATCTCGAACGCGACCTTGCGGGGAACGTTGCGCGACAGCGCGACCATGGGGGTGGAGCAGAAGAGGCCGATATTCACCCCGTTGACCCCAAAGCGCGTGCCTTCCGCCGCGATGGCCATGTCGCAACTGGCGACAAGCTGGCAGCCCGCGGCGGTGGCGATGCCGTGAACCTAGGCCCGGCCCTTGTCATCCGCCTGACGGCCCGCCTGCATCTCCTTCAGGTCATGGCCCGCGCAGAACGCCTTGCCCGCGCCTTTCAGGATCACCACGCGGGTTTCGCGATCCCCCTCCAGCCGCGTGAACTCGGCCTTCAGCGCCGCGAGCATCGCGTCCGACAGCGCGTTCAGCCGTTCCGGCGCATTCATGGTCAGCGTGGCGATCCCGCCCGCATCCTCGCGCAAGAGAAGTCCGGTCATCTTGTCATTCCTCCCCGGTTCGTCAAAAACCTTAGGCGGAGAAGCGCGGAGAGGGAAGATGACACCTGTGATGACCGAGGCGGAACTGACCGCCTTCATGGCCCGCGCCTTTCCGCAGGCGGCGGAGGACTTCCTGGTGGAGCATCTGACCGAAGACGGCATCGTCATGCGCCTGAGGGTGGCGGAGAAGCATCTGCGGCCGGGTGGCACCGTCTCCGGCCCCTCGATCTTCGGCCTTGCCGATGTTGCGGTCTACCTCGCGATCCTGTCGCGGATCGGGCCGGTCGCGCTGGCGGTGACGACGAACGGCGCGGTGGATTTCCTGCGCAAACCGGCGGCGGGCGTGGACCTGCTGGCCGAGGCGCGGCTTTTGAAGCTGGGCCGGGTGCTGGCCGTGGGCGATGTGCTGATCCGGTCGGAAGGGATGGCGGCGCCGGTGGCGCGGTCGAACATGACCTATTCGATCCCGCCGAAACGGTAGCATGGGCAATATCGCCCATCCTCCGGGAATTTATTGGGGTATTCAGATACCTAATTTTCAATACATTGAAATCACTGAATAAATCCGCGCATCGCGCCCTTGACGGCGCGGCCGCAATCTAGGAAAAGCGCCCATCCGAATTCGGGCGTCCGCAAAGGCGCCCTTCAGCGAACCCGAAGATCAAGGGCAGACCATGAAAACCTATACCGCGAAACCGGCGGAGATCGAAAAGAAGTGGATCCTGATCGACGCCGAGGGCGTCGTTCTGGGCCGCCTCGCCACGATCGTCGCCAACCGCCTGCGTGGCAAGCACAAACCCACCTACACCCCGCACATGGACATGGGCGACAATGTCATCGTCGTCAATGCCGACAAGGTGCAGATGACGGGCAACAAGCGCGCCGACAAGCGTTACTACTGGCACACCGGGCATCCGGGCGGCATCAAGTTCCGCACTGCCGAGCAGGTGCTGGACGGCGCCCACCCCGAGCGTGTGGTGATGAAGGCCGTCGAGCGCATGATCAGCCGCAACAAGCTGGGCAAGCTGCAAATGACGCATCTGCGCGTCTATGCCGGGGCCGAGCATCCGCATGAGGCGCAGTCCCCCGAAGTCCTCGACGTCAAGTCGATGAACCCGAAGAACACCCGGAGCGCATGAGCATGGCCGACGAAATCAAATCCCTCGACGATCTGAAATCGGCCGTTGCTGGCACGCCTGCCGCCGCAGCCGAGGTCGAAGCCCCGCGCGAGCCGCAGCGCGACGCGCTTGGCCGGTCCTATGCCACCGGCAAGCGGAAGGACGCGGTCGCCCGTGTCTGGATCAAGCCGGGTTCGGGCAAGGTCACCGTCAACGGCAAGGACATCAACGCCTATTTCGCGCGCCCGGTGCTGCAGATGATCCTGCGCCAGCCGTTCCAGGTGGCCAATGTCGAAGGCCAGTTCGACGTGATGGCGACCGTGGCCGGTGGCGGCCTTTCGGGCCAGGCCGGTGCGGTCAAGCACGGTATCTCGAAAGCGCTTCAGCTTTATGAACCGTCCTTGCGCCCGGCGCTGAAAGCCGCCGGTTTCCTGACCCGCGACAGCCGCGTGGTCGAGCGGAAGAAATACGGCAAGGCGAAGGCCCGCCGGTCCTTCCAGTTCTCCAAGCGCTGATTTCGCGCGGGGCTTCGGCCCCTTCCGCAAGATATGGGGCGTGGCCTGCGGGCCGCGCCCTTTTTCGTCGTTTCGCCCGGATTTTCAGCGGTTTTCCGCCCCTGTGGCGGCTTTGTCGCGTTCACGGCGATGTGTGGGGCGGGACGATTGACCGATGCGCGGAGATGTCGCAATGCTGAGGACATTGAGGCAGAAAACATCGAGCGAACAAATGGCTCTCCCCATCTCCTACCACAGCTCCTTCGGGGGTTTCGATTACCTCGGCCTGCGGATCGGCAAGACCGGCGGGGTCGAGATCGTCTATGATGACGGCGTCAAGCGGCGCATGGTCTGGCGTGTGCGCAGTCAGGCCAGGGAAAGCGCGCTTGGCGATGCGCTCAAAAGCGCCGTCGATCAGCCCCGCGTGCTGCCCGCACTTTATGCCGAACTGAAGCGCCGCTCGATCGCGATCGAGGCGGTGGCCTGAGGCGACTACTCCGGCAGCCGGATGGTGCCGCGCAGGTAGGTCACGGCCTGC
>DAIOXI010000121.1:5330-6044 GCA_036758045.1 Albidovulum sp. | reverse complement strand
ACGCGGCAGCCGATCCGGCCGCCGCGCCCTGACGCCTGAAAGGCCGTCAGGCTGTCGCGGCCCAGAACGCCCGCCCAATAGGGCGCGAGCGTGGCATGGGCCGATCCGGTCACCGGGTCCTCATCAATTCCATGCGCCGGGGCGAAGTAGCGTGAGGTGAAATCGACCGCCACCCCGCCGCGATCCGCGCCACCCGCCGCCGTGACGCCAAGCCCGCCCGCCGCAAGCGTGGCAATCCGGCGGATATCGGGGGCCAGACCGGTGACCTCTTCCGGGTCGTTCAGCACGACGAACATGTTCTCGAAATTCCGCAGCACCGCGCGCCAGCCGCCGGGGAAGATCTCGCGCAGCACCGGCGGGATCTCGGTCAGCGGGGTGGCGTCGATGCGGGGCAGGTCAAGCTCATACCCGTCGGCGGTTTTCGTCACCCGCAGCGTCCCGATCTTGCGGGTCTGAAGGCTGACCGGGCCGTTAACCCCGAATTCCGTCATGAGCACATGGGCGGAGGCCAGCGTCGCATGGCCGCAAAAGGCGACCTCGCTTGTCGGCGTGAACCAGCGGATCGAAAGCGCGTCGCCCTCGCGCAGGACAAAGGCGGTTTCCGACAGGTTGTTCTCGGCCGCGATGGCCAGCATCAGGTCGTCGGGCAGGGGCGCGTCCAGCACCATGACGGCAGCGGGGTTGCAGGCAAAGCGCCGGTCGGCGACGGCGTCG
>DAIOXI010000121.1:0-5320 GCA_036758045.1 Albidovulum sp. | reverse complement strand
AAGGCATCGGCCTGGAGCAGCGTGTAGTCGGCCATGCTGTTGTCCTCTTGAGAAAAAAGGCCGGGCAAACGCCCGGCCAGGAAGAGGGAGCCGCCGGGGATGGGCGGAACCCTTCAGGGTTGCCAGAACGGGCGCTGCGCCTCGGATTCGGCGCTGAGGCGGTCAAGCCCGATGTCGCGCAGTTGGGCGGGTGTCAGCCTGGCAAGGTCGGCGCGGCTGCGGCGGCGCATGGACCACTGCGCCACCATTCGGCGAAGGCCGGTCAGCAGAACGGTCGCCGTGACGGCGGTTCCGGTCTTCTGTCCAAGGGCGTTCCTGCCGGGTCTGCGGGCGATCT
Organism: Albidovulum sp.; assembly: GCA_036758045.1. Taxonomy (GTDB): domain Bacteria; phylum Pseudomonadota; class Alphaproteobacteria; order Rhodobacterales; family Rhodobacteraceae; genus Albidovulum. The sequence continues at coordinate 4,983 of DAIOXI010000121.1, read as the reverse complement.
GTTCCATGGGTCACCTTTGTGTATTGATACAATTCGCGCAATCTCGTATTTGTATGATTACAAATTGCCGCAACAGGCGCCAGAAGGGAATTGTCATGGATACAAAATGGCAGCCTGATCTGTCGGATTTCGACGGTCCGAAATACCTCGCCCTGGCCCACCGGCTGCGCCATGCGGTGCGCAGCGGTGAATTGCCCGAAGGCACCCGCCTGCCGCCGGTGCGCGATCTGGCCTGGCGGATGGGCGTGACGCCCGGCACCGTGTCGCGGGCCTATCAGATGGTGACGCAGGAGGGGCTCCTGGAGGCCGCCGTGGGGCGCGGTACCTTCGTCGCCTCGATGCGGCCGAGCTTTGGCGCCACGCAGCCGCTTCTGACTGATTCCGTTGGCATATTCGCGCGGCCCAAGGGCGACGATCCGGGCATCGTCGATCTGCGCAGCCCGCAATTGCCCGAGGTCGGGCAGGGGGCGGCGATCGCGGCCGTGCTGGCGCGGATGGCGGCGGCGCCGGACCTTGACGTGCTGGGCTATCCCGGCCTCAGGCGGGATGAGGGGCTGCGCGCGGCGCTCGTGGACTGGCTGTCGGAGCGCGATCTGGGCGCGATCTCGGCCGAGGATATTGTACTGACACAAGGCGGGCAGGCTGGGATTGTGCTGGCACTGCAATGCTGTCTCAGGGGCGCGCGCCCGCATGTGATATGCGAGGAACTGGCCTATCCCGGTTTCCGTCACGCCGCGCGGCTGAACCGGGCCGAGGTGGTCGCGGTGCCAATGGATGGCGACGGGCTGTCGGTCAGCGCGCTGGACACCGCCTGCCGGCAGACCGGCGCGCGCATCGTCACCATCACGACCGAGGCGCAGAACCCGACCACCGCGCGCATGACGCTGGCGCGGCGGCAGGAGATTGTCGAGGTCGCGCGCCGCCATGACCTTCAGATCATCGAGGATGACTGTTATTCCGTCGGCCGCTCCGACCTGCCGCTTCTGCGCGCGCTGGCGCCAGAGCGGGTCTGGCATGTCACCAGCATCTCGAAGTCCCTCGCGGCGGGGCTGCGTTTCGGCTGCATCGTCTGCCCGACCGACCTGCGGAAAGCGGTGCCGCATGACGATATATTTCGGAATGACGATTACGGCGAGGCCGGGCGTCTGGCGGCGCAGCATTCCTATTTCGGCCTGCCGCGCCCGGTGACCGAGATTGTGAAGGCGCTGATGCTGTCGGGCGAGGCGGCGCGGCTTCGTGACAAGGTACAGGCGGTCTTCGACCGGCGGCTGGAACTGGCGCTGAATGCGCTTGGCAGTTTCGACATAAGCTGGCAGCGCGGCCTTGCCTTCGTCTGGCTGCGGCTGCCGCAGGGCTGGCGCGCCTCGACCTTCGCGCGCGAGGCCGAGGCGGCGGGCATCCTGATCCGGTCGGCGGACGAATACGCGCTGGTGGACGGGCGCGCGCCGAATGCGGTGCGGCTGGCCTTCAACGGGGCGCTGGATGAGGGGCTGTTCGCCGATGCGATGGCCCGGCTGGCGCGGCTGTTGCGCAACCCGCCCGGCGATCTGCCGGTCTGATGCCGGGCCGGATCATCGACAGCGCCGCCGATCTGGCCGAGGGGGCGGCGTGGCTTTGCCGGGCCGAGCCGCGCTTTGCCCCGGTGCTGGCCGGGATCGGGCCGCTGCCGCTGCGCCGCCGCCCGGACGGGTTCGGGGCCCTTCTTGACATGATCGTCAGCCAGCAGGTTTCCACCGCCTCGGCCGCCGCGATCCATGCGCGGCTGGTGGCGGCGGGTTTCGACAGCGAAGCGGCTGTGGCAGGGGCGGAGGCGGGCGCGCTGGCGGCCTGTGGCCTTTCGCGCCCGAAGATCGCCTATCTCCACGCCATCGCCCGTGCCGCGCCGGATTACGACGCGCTGCGCCGCCTGCCGGATGGGGAGGTCACGGCGCGCCTGACCGCGCTGAAAGGCGTGGGGCGCTGGACGGCGGAGCTTTATCTTCTCTCCGCGCTTGGCCGGGCCGATGCCTTCCCCGCCGGGGATCTCGCGCTACAAGAGGCGGCGCGGGTGCTGTTCGACCTGGCTTAACGCCCCGCGCCCGCCGCGTTCGAGGTGCTGGCAGAGGCGTGGCGCCCGTGGCGGGCGGTTGCGGCCCGCGCGCTCTGGTCCTACTACCGTCAGATCAAGGGGCGCGAGGGGGCCAGATGACGAGGGAACTGAAATTCGAAACACGCGCCGCGCGGTCGGGGCAGGCGCGGTCGATGGTGGTCTTCCTGCACGGCTACGGGGCCGATGGCGCCGACCTGCTGGGCCTGGCCGACCCCTTGGCACCGCACCTGCCCGATACCGTCTTCGTCGCGCCCGACGCGCCCGAACCCTGCGCGGGCAACCCCTTTGGCCGCCAGTGGTTTCCGATTCCCTGGCTGGACGGGTCGTCCGAGGCCGAGGCAGAGGCCGGACTGGCCCGCGCGACCGAAGACCTGAACGCTTTCCTTCACGCAAGGCTGGAGGAGGCCGCGCTGCCGGTGTCGTCGCTGGCCATCGTCGGCTTTTCCCAAGGCACGATGATGGCGCTCTACGCCCTGCCGCGCTGGGACAGGCCGGTGGCGGGGATCGTCGCCTTTTCGGGCCGCCTGCTGGCGCCGGAACGTCTGGCCTCAGAGGTGACGGCCAAACCGCCCGTGCTGCTGATCCATGGCGATCAGGACCCGATGGTGCCCTTCGCCGATATGGATGCAGCCGGGCAGGCGCTGGTCGCGGCCGGGTTCGAGACCTATGGCCATGTGATGAAGGGCACCGGGCACGGCATCGCGCCGGACGGTCTTTCTGTCGCACTCACTTTCCTGAAAGAGCGGCTTCCGGGGGGTTGAAACCCGCGCCGGTCCCGTTAACTATTTGACACAGACAGTTTTGGGAGCAACCGTCATGACGCCCGCTATCATTGCCTCGGCAATCTTCATCCTCGGCGGCCTCGCGGTGGTGGCCCGTCCGGTGAAACAGCCGGTCCGAGTGACCGTCAAGGACCGCCGCTGATCGCCCAGCCCTCGGCCCAATCAGCCCTCCGCCCAAAGGGCGGGTTCCGCGAATTCCACCGAATTGCCCGCCGGATCGCGGATATAGATCGACCGCGCGCCGTTCGGCCAGTGGAAATCCGCCTCGATCGCGATGCCTTCCCTGGCAAGATATGCGCGCCAGCGGTCGAGATCGTCGCGCGCCACGGCAAAGCAGTAATGCCCCGGCCCGGTCGCGCCATGGCCCGGCACCGGCAGGCGGGCCTCGGGCGACGGGCCTTTCGCCGTCGCCTGCGGGTTGAAGAGCAAGAGAATCGACGCACCGACGCGGAAGAACACATGCCGCCCCGCCTGCCGCGCCACGACGGGCAGGCCCAGCGTTCCGCCATAAAACGCCTCAGCCGCGTCCAGATCGGGGGCATAGAGCGCGGATTCGAGCGTTCCGGCGATGGCTGGAATGGTCATGGGATGTCACCTCCCTGTCATGTGAATGCGCGACAAGGGTACCCGAAATAGCGGGGCTTGCCAGTGGCGCACCGCCAGATATAGTTGGACCACGCAGGGGCGGGGCCTCCGCCCCCGAGACCGGCCAAGGGCCGGAGCGAAGGACGGAGTCGCCGATGCTCGACACGACCGCCGAAATGGAATTCCGCCGCAGCTTCGTGCGCGAGCCTTCCGCGCTGAAGCATTTCCCGGCGCTGGTCCTGAACGCGGATTTCCGGCCGCTCTCCTACTATCCGCTCTCGCTCTGGCCCTGGCAGGAGGCGATCAAGGCGGCGTTCCTCGACCGGGTGCTGATCGTGGCCGAATATGACGAGGTCGTGCGAAGCCAGCGCAGCGCGATCCGCATCCCCTCGGTCGTGGTGCTGAAAGAATTCGTCAAACCCCAGAAGCGCGTGGCCTTCACGCGCTTCAATCTCTTTCTGCGCGACGAATTCTGCTGCCAGTATTGCGGGTCGCGGGGGGACTTGACCTTCGACCACGTCCTGCCGCGATCAAGGGGCGGGGTGACGAGCTGGGAAAACGTCGTCGCCGCCTGTTCGCCCTGCAACCTGCGCAAGGCCAACAAGCTGCTGTCGCAGTCGGGCCTCACGCTCCGCCGCCCGCCCGCGGCGCCGACGGCGGAGGACATGCAGAAAGCCGGCCGCCGCTTCCCGCCGAACTACCTGCACGACAGCTGGGCGGACTACCTCTACTGGGACGCCGAACTGGAGGCGTGAGCGTCTTTACCTTTCCATCCCGCCCGCTAGTCTGACCCGAAAGGACAGGGAGACAGGCCGATGGGCGACACTTTCTTTCACCCCGTCTCGGGAATGGAGCTTCCGCGTTTCGCGGGCATTCCCACCTTCATGCGCCTGCCGCATGTGGGCCTTGACCATCCGCGCATCGGCGAAGTGCAGATCGGCCTTGTGGGCCTGCCCTGGGATGGCGGCACCTCGAACCGGCCCGGCGCGCGGCACGGGCCGCGGGCCTTGCGCGATGCCTCGACCATGATCCGGGCGCAGCATGCCGTGACCGGACTGCGGCCTTTCGAGGTCGCGCGCTGCGCCGATCTGGGCGATGTGGGGCCGAACCCGGTAGACGGGCCGGAAACGCTCGACCGGATCGCGGGCTATTTCCACGGGCTGTCGGCGCGCGGCATCCGGCCCTTGGTGGCCGGCGGCGATCACCTCTGTACGCTTGGCGTCTTGCGCGGGCTGGCGCAGGAGGGGCCGCTGGGCCTTGTGCATTTCGACAGCCACACCGACCTGTTCGCGCCCTATTTCGGCGGCAAGACCCTGACCCATGGCAACCCGTTCCGCGCGGCGGTGGACGAAGGGTGGCTCGACCCGAAACGGATGATCCAGATCGGCATTCGCGGCACGATGTATGACAGCGAGGATCGCGACTTCGCCAAGGCCCATGGCATCCGCATCGTGACGGGGGAGGAGATGGTCGATCGCGGCATCCCCGAGGTGTTGGCCGAGGCGCGCGAGATTGTCGGCGACCTGC
>DAIOXI010000120.1:0-9218 GCA_036758045.1 Albidovulum sp. | reverse complement strand
CCACCGTCGCCTCATGCGCGCGCACGCTTTCGATGGCCGACCACATGGAAGTGCGCTCGCCATGGCGCATGACCTGGCCGGGCTTGTCCTCCATCGTCACCACGCCCGAGGCATGGCGGATCGTGCAGCGCGCCGCGATGTCGGCGCGTTTGGCCAGAAGGCGCCTAAGCTCATCCTCGGGGCCGTGCAGGATGAAATCCACGTCGGGGATGCGCTTCGCCGCCTCGGTCAGGCCGCCGATCACGGCCGCCGGGCCACGGTCGCCCCCCATTGCGTCCACGGATATGACAATGCGGCCCGGCAGCCCGTTTTCCCGGCCATCAGGCGGCATGTCTGTCCGTGACGTCATCAGTCAGGAACGAACGCGGAGCTTACGCCGCGTCTTCGTCCAGATCGACCTCGGCGGCCTGCGCGACGACTTCGCGGTCATCGTAATGGCCGCAGGAGGCGCAAACGTGATGCGGGCGCTTCAACTCGCCGCAGTTCGGGCATTCGTGCGGATTGGCGGCGACCAGGGCATCGTGGGCGCGGCGCATGTTGCGGCGGGACCGCGTGACTCGGTTCTGAGGGACAGCCATGTCTCAACCTCGGGCTAATTGGGGGGCGAACCCCGGTTTTCCTGGGGTTTCGACACGGTGCGATCAGCATCTGACCGGGTGCGAACCCAACATTCTTGCGAGGGCCGGAACATACTGCGATTCCGCGCGGGCGCAAGTGTTTTCTCGCGCCTTTCGCGCGCCGGTCCGGCGGCGCGAAGCGTCACCCCCGACCGCCGCCGTCGCTGCCCTTTTTCAGAAGGTCGGCAAGACCTGCGAAGGGTTTCGCCGTCTCATCCGTCAGGGCCTCGGTCCCCGGCGCGGCATGGTCGATCTGGCCAAAGCTCGCCCCCGGAACGCGCGGGTAAAGCGGCAGCGACAGGCTCAATGCCTCGGCCATGACGGCGCTCAGGTCAAGCGTGTCGGGCAGGGCCTCCACCCGGTCGTCCTCGGGCATCTCGACCTCATCGCCCTCGGGCTCGGGCAGGTCGGCGGTATAGATCCGTTCGACGGTTTCGGTCAGGTCCGTCGCGACCGGCTCGGCGGTGACGACGCAGGTCTGCACGACGCGGGCGTCCAGCGCGGCCTCAAGCGCCCAGTCGCTGCGCCCCTTCGGCGTCAGCGCGCCGGTGAAGCCCAGCCGCTCGATCCCCGAGATGCCCAGTTCGGCGGCAAGGCTGGCCCGCGCGGCCGCATCGGGGCGCAGCGCGAACCGGGTCGGTTTGCGCGACGGCAGGTCGGCGAGGCGCAGGATATGCGGCGCGGGGTCGGTCATGGGTCATTATTCCTTCGCGGCGGTCTGGACCATAGGAAGGAACCATGCGCCTTGATGGCAAGTCCCCTCATGCTATAAGCCGGATAAAAGGCAGCGCTGCGCGAGACAAGAGGGCGGGAATGGCAAGGCTTGGTTCCGGGTTCAAACGGGCGGTAATGGTGATTGCCGTGCTTTCGCTGACGGCCTGCGCGGCCGTCTATCGCAATCACGGCTATGTGCCGCGCGATCAGGACCTTGAAAAGGTCGTCGTCGGCACATCCACGACCGAAACGGTGGCCCGCGACATCGGCCGGCCGAGCTCCACCGGGCTGCTGACCGGCGGTGCCTGGTACTATGTCGGCAGCACGTTCCGCCATTACGGCGCCCGCGCGCCGCAGGAGATCAACCGCCAGGTCGTCGCGATCAGCTTCAGCGAGGCGGGCGTGGTCGAGAAAGAGGATCGATTCGGACATTATAAGAGCGAGGACGTCAGGATCTCCCGCCGCGTGACCAAGAGCAACGTGAAGGGGCCGGGCTTCCTGCGCCAGCTTCTCAGCAATGTCGGCAACTTCTCTGCCGGGCAGTTCATCGACAGCGCGCGGAACAACTGAGGCGCGCGTCGGCCCTTCGGCCGGTGGCGGGGCGGCGCGGTCCTTCGCGGGCGGTCTGCCTGCGGCTGTGGATATATTTCCGTGATCTGCCTCGGCGATACTGGCATTAAATGCAGGCAGGCCGGTGCGGGACGCCAAGTCCTGCCGCGGAACGGAGGGCCGAGGAGATGCCCGTGATCGAGAAGGGCCGCTACCGGGTTCGGTGGGCGGTGACGGCGGAGGAGGTCGGGCGCGCGCTGGCGCTGCGCGCGCTGGCCTTCCGGGGCGGCAAGGACGGTGTCGGCGGGCCTGAGGGCGATGCCTTCGACACCCGGTGCCGTCATGCCCTGATCGAGGAGGCGGCGACGGGCGATCCGGTGGCGACCTTCCGCCTTTTGCCGCTGCCCTCGGGCGCCGATCTCGGGCAAAGCTACTCCGCGCAATATTACGACCTCTCGGCGCTGGTGGCCTATCCCGGAAGGATGATCGAGCTTGGCCGTTTCTGCCTGCACCCGGACCGCCACGACCCCGATATCCTGCGCCTTGCCTGGGGGGCGATCACGCGGGCGGTGGATGACGAAGGGGCGGGGCTGCTCTTTGGCTGTTCCTCGTTCAAGGGAACCGACGCGGGGGCCTATCGCGATGCCTTCGCGCTTTTGCGCGACCGTCACCTCGCGCCGAAGCGCTGGCGGCCCAGGGTCAAGGCGCCCCGCGTCTTCCGCTTCGGTCGCCGCCGGGCGGGGGTGGCGACGGATGTCAGGCAGGCGCTTTTGCGCAGGCCGCCGCTGCTGCGAACCTACATCGCCATGGGCGGCTGGGTCAGCGACCACGCGGTGGTGGATGCGGAGCTTGGGACGCTGCATGTGTTTACCGGGCTGGAGATCGGGCGCATCCCGCCTGCACGGGCGCGGGCGCTGCGGCTGGTCGCGGCGTAGGGGGCGGGGCCATCCCCCCGCAAACGCAAAACGCCCCGGCGAACCGGGGCGCTGCGGTCTGGTCTTGTGCCTGACCTCAGGCGCGGGCGCGGCGGCCGCCGCGGCGGCCGGAAGCGGCGGCGGACTGGCTGGAGGAGGCTTCGGCAAAGCTCATCCCGCCCTCGACCGCCTCAAGCACCTTGGAAAAGCGGATCCACTCGCCGCCATTGGCGTCGTGGTTCATCAGGAAGTTGGCGGCGCGGATCGCTTCCATCTCCACCTGACGCACGGGGTTCATGATGGCGGAGGTCATGCCCGCGCCGATGGCCATCGGCAGGAAAGCCGCGTTGATGCCGTGACGGTGCGGCAGCCCGAAGGAGATGTTGGACGCCCCGCAGGTCGTGTTGCAGCCCAGTTCCTCGCGCAGGCGCTTGACGAGAGTGAAGACCTGACGGCCCGCCGTCGCCATCGCGCCGACCGGCATGACCAGCGGATCGACGACGATGTCATGCGCGGGGATGCCGAAATCGGCGGCGCGCTGGACGATCTTCTTGGCGACCTCGAAGCGCACGTCGGGGTCTTCGGAGATGCCGGTATCGTCGTTGGAAATCGCCACCACCGGCACGTTGTATTTCTTCACCAGCGGCAGCACGAGTTCCAGACGCTCTTCCTCACCCGTGACGGAGTTCAGGAGCGGCCGGCCCTGGCAGGTCTCCAGCCCGGCCTGAAGCGCGCCGGGGACGGAGGAGTCGATACAGAGCGGCACGTCCACCAGACCCTGCACAAGCTCGATCATCTTCCGCATCAGGGGCGGTTCGGTCTCGTTCGGGTTGGGGTTGGAGTTGTAGACGACGCCCGCGTTCACATCGAGCACCATCGCCCCGCAGGCGACCTGTTCCAGCGCGTCCTTCTCGACGGTGGAGAAATCGCCCGCCTCAAGCTCTGCCGCCAGCTTCTTGCGGCCGGTGGGGTTGATCCGCTCACCGATCACGCAGAACGGCTCATCAAAGCCGATGACGACGGTCTTGGACTTGGATTCGAGGACGGTACGGGTCATGCGGTTACTCCTTTCAGGCGCTGGAACATCTTGTCCAGCGCGGGGTCTGTGAAATCCTGGATGGACATATCCGCGCCAAGGGCGCGAAGGGCGGCGTCGTCAAGCGAGGAGCGCAGGCCGACGGTCATGGCGCCCGAGGCATGGGCGGAGCGGATGCCCGAAGGGCTGTCCTCGAAGGCCACGCAATCACCGGGCGCGGCGCCGAGCAGGGCCATCGCCTCAAGATAGGGGTCGGGATGGGGCTTGCCGCGCGGGGTTTCCTCGCCCGACACGACGACCTGAAAATAGTCCCGCGCGCCGATCGCCTCAAGCATCGCCTCGGCATTGGCGCGCTGGGCGTTGGTGACGACGGCAAGGCGCAGCCCTGCCTCCCGCGCCCGTGCAAGAAAGTCGATCACGCCGGGCATGGAGGGGTAGGGGCGCGGCAGGCGGCGGCGGAACTCTGCCTCCTTGTGGTCCGACAGCGCCACCGGGTCGGGTTCGCCGGGCAGGAACTCGGCAAAGAAATCGACGTTCAGGCGGCCGTGGATATGGGACATGTAGAAATCCTCGTCCACGGTCAGGCCACGCGGGGCCAGAAGCTCGGCGAACACTTCCATATGGATCGGGTCCGAGACCAGCATCGTGCCGTCCAGATCGAAAAGAAGTGCCGCCTTACCCATGGGTCCGGTCAGGCCGCTACGGGCTTGGCCGAGGCGCCGCCGTTTTCGATCGCCCAGGTCGCGTTGGTCTTGATGCCGCCAAGCGGGAAGAAATGCACCGACTCGATCCCGAAGCCGGGATTGGCGGCCTTGTGCGCGGCCAGCTCGCCCACGAACTCCGTCGGCTCATAGGGCAAAAGCAGCTTGGTCACGTCCATCGCGCGCTTCTGGAGCACCTTGAGCGACGGGCCGACACCGCAGGCGATGGCGAACTTGATCAGCGTTTGCAGCTTCGCCGGACCGGCGACGCCGATATGGACCGGGATGTCGATCCCTTCGGCGTTCAGGCGGTTGACCCAGTCGATGACCGGCTGCGCCTCGAAGCAGAACTGCGTGGCCATGGCCATCTTCGCATCGGTTCGCTCGGAGAACGCCTGTTTCCACTTCAGCGCCTGCATGACGTTCCGGTCCGACCCGTCGGGGTCGATGTCCTTGTTGCCTTCCGGGTGACCGGCGACATGAAGCCGGTCGAACCCGTCGAAAAGGCCGGTCTCGATCAGTTGCATCGAATTGTCGAAATCACCGGCGGGCGTCGCCACGCCGCCGCCCAGAAGCAGCGCCTGCCTGACGTCCGCTTCGCCCCGATAGCGCGCGATCCAGTCGGCCAGCGTCGCCTTGTCCTTGATGATCCGGGCCGGGAAATGCGGCATCACCGGGAAACCCTCGGCGTTGATGCGCTTGGCGGTCGCCACCATGTCCTCGATCGGGGTGCCGTCGATATGGGCGATATAGACGCGGGTTCCGGCGGGCAGGAGGGCGCGGAAATCCTCCACCTTCTCGGCGGTGCGGGGCATCACCTCGATCGAGTAGTTCTTCAGGAACGCCTCGACCTGGGCCTTGTTCCCGACAGGTGCGGCCGCAGCGGTCTTGCGGCGGAAGTTCAAAATCGCCATGGCTTTCCTCCAGATCCCGGCGGGCATTCAGGCCCGGCCTTCATTCTCGATCAGCGCCTTGAGACGCTCGGTATCATACTCCCGGTCGATGCGCGCGGCCTCGGCTGCCGCGACCGCCTCGTCCTCTCCCTCGATCGTCACCGGCGCCGCCTTGCGCCATTCGGCGAGATAGGCGTCGGTGTCGCGGGCGCCGATCTTCATGGCGCAGCGGTCGATGGCCTGTTCGAAGCGCTCGGGCAGCGGCTTTTTCACGCCCCGGCGCCCCTTGCCCACGATCACCTGGGCCGGGATGTCGCGCCAGTAGACGATTGTCACCTCAGCCATGGCGATTCCCTCCGAAAGTCCTTCGCCTCAATAATGCGCGACCGGCGTGCGCCGATGACGATTTTCGACATGCTACGCCATTGGAGCGACGCACAGCCCCGGCCATAGCCGCTTCCGGCCCCGGATGCCATGAAAACGGGCCGGGCCGCGCCTTCAAAATTCTCATGAAGATGATGAATCCCGCCTTTCCGCCGCAATGGCGGGGGCCGGGCCGCCTTGCCAGCGCGCGGTCCTGCCTCTACATTGGGCACAACATCAGATCGGAGGGCGCAATGATGGCGCCCAGGCGTCCCGGAGGTGCGGGCGCGTTCCCGAAATCGGTCGAGCCGCACGGCACCCCAAGACCCGATCCGGCGCAGCTTTATGCGGCGCTGGACCTCGGGACCAACAGTTGTCGGATGCTGATTGCCCAGCCGAAGGGCAGTCAGTTCCATGTGGTGGACAGCTTTTCCAAGTCGGTGCAGCTTGGCTACGGGCTTGAAGCCTCGGGCAGGCTCAGCCGCGCCTCGATGGCGCGCACGGCGCAGGCGCTGCAGATCTGCCGCCGCAAGATCGAACAGCATGACGTGAAGCGGATGCGCCTTGTCGCGACCGAGGCCTGCCGGCGCGCGAAGAACGCGGGCGAGTTCGTGAAATTCGTCCAGCGCGAAACCGGCCTGCCGCTGGAGATCATCCAGCCCGAGGAAGAGGCGCGGCTGGCCGTCGTCTCCTGCGCGCCGCTCGTGTCTACAAAGACCGAACAGCTTCTGGTCGTGGATATCGGCGGCGGCTCGACCGAGCTTGTCTGGATCGACCTTTCCGCCGTGCCGCGCGCCGAACGCCCGCGCGCGATCATGCGCCTTCACGCCGGGTTCCACCCGCCCGAAAGCCCGTTCCCGACGGCGAAGGTGGTGGACTGGATTTCCGTCCCGCTGGGCGTTGCGACGCTGAAGGACCAGTTCGCCGATGTCGAGGATGACAGCGCCCGTTTCGCCCTGATGAGCTGGTTCTTCGAGGAAAACCTCGCCGATTTCTCGCCCTACAATGCCAGCCAGCCGCGCGAGCATTTCCAGATCATCGGCACCTCTGGCACCGTGACCACGGTCGCGGCCAGCCATCTGGGGCTGAAACGCTATGACCGGACCAAGGTCGACGGGCTGCGCATGACCTCGGACCAGATCGACCGGGTGATCCGGGGCTATCTGCAACTGGGGCCCGAGGGGCGGCGCAACGACCCCCGCATCGGGCGCGACCGCCATTCGCTGATCATGTCGGGTGCGGCGATCTTGCAGGCGCTGATGCGGATCTGGCCGACCGATCGCCTGTCGGTGGCCGACCGGGGCCTGCGCGAGGGGCTGCTCTATGCGCAGATGTCGGCCGATGGCGTGCTTGAGGACGGGCCGTTCTGACCCGCGCCCGGCCTTCGGGCGGTGCGATTGCGGCGCGGGCGCGCATTGAGTATTTGGACCACGGTGAATGGGCTGAGGAGCGGTCGTATGGCCAAGACGCCGGCAGGCAAGACGTCGGGACGCGGGCAGCGCGATCTGCGCGTGCGGGTGAAGACCGCCAAGGGGCGCAAGCTGTCCTCGACCCTCTGGCTCGAACGGCAGTTGAACGACCCCTATGTGCAGCGGGCGCGGAAGGAAGGCTACCGGGGCCGCGCCGCCTACAAGATCCTTGAGCTTGACGACAGGTACCGTTTCCTCGTGCCGGGCGCGCGGGTGGTGGACCTTGGCTGCGCGCCGGGCGGCTGGTGCCAGATCGCGGTGCAGCGGGTCAACGCGCTGGGCGAGAAGCCGGGCAAGGCCGTGGGCCGGGTGCTGGGCGTCGATTTGCAGGAGGTGGAGCCGATCGCGGGGGCGGAGATCCACCAGCTCGACTTCCTGTCGGACGATGCCGATCTGAAGGTCAAGGAGTGGCTGGGCGGCAAGGCCGATGTGGTGATGTCGGACATGGCCGCCGCCGCCTCGGGCCACAAGGGGACCGATCACCTGCGCATCGTGGCGCTTTGCGAGGCGGCGGCGGAATTTGCCTTCGACGTGCTGGAAGAGGGCGGGACCTTTGTCGCCAAGGTGCTGGCGGGCGGCGCGGAGAACGAGTTGCAGGCGCTCTTGAAGCGCGCCTTCACCAAGGTCGCCAACGTGAAACCACCGGCGAGCCGGTCCGACAGTTCCGAGAAATTCGTCGTCGCCACCGGCTTTCGCGGCCGGCCCGACGATGCGACGCGCGACGGTTAGGGCGCGACCTCGCCCACCACGCCTTCGACGAGGACGGCGGTCGGCACCTCGCAATGAAAGAGGTGATAGGTCATCGCCTCCACCGGGCGGCGCAGGATGCCGGGGCGGCTTGTCAGGTCGCGCGCGAGGCGGAATTCCTGTGCGTATCCGGGCGGGCGGATGCCGATCTTCTGATGCGGCGAGACGATGAGATCGGCCTTGGGCAGCCCGTTGCCAAGCGCATTGGCCGGGATGACGATCGGCTGGGCATCGGGATTGGCGCCGAGAAAGCCTGAATCGAGGCGCAGCCGGTCGCACCAGTGCACCGGGCGGATCGTGCCCTGCGCGGTACGCAGCGGATCGCGTTTGCGCAGCGCCTGAAGCGGCAGGTCGCCGAAAGAGGTGGTGACACGCGCCGTTTCGCCGAAGCCCGGCAAGGTCCAGGCGATGGCGCGGGGAAGGGGACGGCGGCCCCGTGTGACGGGGGCCGCCGCCCTGGCGCCGGAATGGGCGCCCGTGTCGTCATTCAAAATCGCGTCGTGCTTCAATCGGAACTCCAAATGCACTGATGACAGCCAACCATCGCGCCCCGGACCGGGATATTCGATCCATCCCGGTCCGAAGCGAACTTGCGCACATTCTGCGCGTCAACCATCGGCACTCGTACACCCAAGGTAACAATGTCACTCGTTCTGTGCCGGACTTTATCCTGGCGCCTTACCCTGGCGCCGTCCGATGGGATCGGTCTGGCAGCCAATTCGGGCGGGTTTGTGACGAATTTTTCGGGTATCTTGCTGTGGGGCGGGCGGACCATACTACTTGTGGATGAGTTGCCCCTCGGGCGCCATTTCTGCCCGGAAACAAAACCTGTCCGATTGGACAAGTTGCCAACCCGCATCCAAGCTGTCGGGACAATGACTGTTCGCGATTTCTCATCAAAGTGCGGGCGGCGGGGTGGGGTGAATTGTGGCAATTCTGTGGCGGCCGCGCTGCGAAAAATCTGGAAACTAACTGTTTCTGCGTGGTTTTTTCGTATTTCCTCGCGGGCTGCGTATGCCGGCCGCCCCCCAACACAGGGTATCGGCAGGGGGCGAGGGGCGGCTGAGTCGGAGCGCCCGGTCCTGCGGGCGGGGACAGACGTGGTGCCGGACAGCTTGCCTTGCGCAGCCGAACCGGCTATCTGGCCGCGGATCGGGTCGTTAGCTCAGTTGGTAGAGCGCTTCGTTTACACCGAAGATGTCGGGAGTTCGAGTC
>DAIOXI010000119.1:7657-9239 GCA_036758045.1 Albidovulum sp. | reverse complement strand
GCCGACCGGCCGGGGGGCGGACCCCCAGGTCTCGATCACCGTGGCAAGGGCCGCGCCCTTGCCGGTGCGGTGCCAGTCGAGAGCGATTTCCGGGATGCGGTCGTGATCGGGGCGGGTCATGTCTGGGTCCTCCGGGGGTCAACATGATCCCGCCCGCAGGGCGCCGCAAGAGGCCAAAGGTCTTAAATGTCAGCCGCGCAGGACCGGCCGCGCGGCGCGGATGCGAAGCTGGAAGCAGTTGTTGCGGGCGGAACGGACATCGACATAGGCGATGCGCGGATCGGCCAGAAGGGTGGCAGCATAGCCCTCAACCCCCTCCTTCGGGACGATCCTCCCGCTGCCATAGACGATCCGGTGGCCGTGGGAATATCCCTTCAGCAGATAGTCCGGGCTGGCGGTCAGGATCGGCGGCACCCCCTGCCCGCTCCAGGCCGCGCAATCCCTGGCACAGAGGAAGATCGGCCCGGTCTCGGCATAGGGCTGCGGGGCGGGAAAGGGGCAATGGGCAAGGATCAGATATTCCTGCCCGGCGGGGGTGTTTTGCAGGCAGTGGCGGCAGGGTTCACCCGACCCGCTGGCGATGGCACCGCGTTCGGGTGGCTGGCCGTTGGCGTCCGGGCCTCCGGCGCGCAAGGCGGCGACAAGGGCGGTGGGGATCGGTTCATAGAAAAGGCTCATGGGGCGGCTCCGTTACAAGGCCGCCCCATGATCGGGTCGCGCTGGACACCGCGCGACCCGGAACCTGCGCAAGGATCAGTTCGCGGCCTGGCGCAGGAGATCGGTGATCCGGCGCACGCTGGCGCGACGGTTCAGTCGTTCTGCCGCTTCGGTCTGCACCTTCAGGAATTCCTCACCATAGCCCTGCACCACCATGTTTTCCGGCGGCACGGCGAAATATTCGCTCATTGCGAGCGCCACCGATTCCGCGCGCCGGTCCGACAGGGCAAGGTTATAGGCGGCCGAGCCGACCGCGTCGGTATGCCCCTCGATCAGGAAGACCTCACGCGGGTTGGCGTCGATATAGCTTTTCATCAGATTGCCAAGGCGGCTCAGCGCCGGGGCCTGATCGGGGCGGATCGCCGCCGAGCCGGTCTCGAAGGTGATGGCGTTCAGGTCGATCACCGGCACCAGCGCGCGGACCTGCTCAATATCGCGGATCTGAGCCAGCGAGAAGTGGCGGTCGAAGGCGCTTTCGCGCGCCAGCGCCCGGCGCAGCGCCTCTTCGTCGGCATTTGCGCTGACCTCGACCTCCGGCGCGGGCGGCGGCAGGCGGGTGACATCGACCGGGGCCGCGGCGACGGTATCGTCGAAGAGCATCGTCTGCGTCCCGTCCGGTGCCACATGGATGCGGCGCAGCACCCGGTATTCGGCATCGCGGATGGTGACGATCCGCGATGCGTCGGCGCGCGTCACGGTCGTGCGGGTCGAACCGTCATCGAAACGCTCCGTCCGCACGGTCGATCCCGGCTGACGCAAGAGCGCGTTGTCATCCTTGATGATCTGGTAGGACCCGTCCGGGCGTTCCAGCACCACCCGGTCGCCGGAGTTCAGTTCGACCTTGCGGTTGTTCGACAGCATCGCG
>DAIOXI010000119.1:0-7633 GCA_036758045.1 Albidovulum sp. | reverse complement strand
CTTTTCGCCATCCGACAGGCCCTTGTCCTTCTTGGCGGGCGCGGCGGCGGTCTGGCCGGCGGCGGTCTCTTGCGCAAGACCCGCGGCGGTCTCATTGACCTTGTTGGCGAAATCCTCGCTGGAAGAGCGCGCGGTGTCCTCGGTCACCACCTCTTCGGTGACCTCCGCACCCGCAGGCGCCTCCGCCGTGGCATCGGCCGAGGCGGCAGCGGCCACCGGCGCCTCGCCCGAGGCCGCGTCGGGCTGGACCGGAAGCTCCGGCACCGGGTCTTGCGCCACGGTTTCGGCGGGGGCGGGTTCGGTGGCGGTGCCGGCCGGTTCGGCGGCCTGCGCCTCGGCCGGTTGGTCGGTCGCGGCGGGGTCCTCGACCGGGGCGGTTTCGGTTGGCGCCTCTGTCGCGACCGGGTCTTCGGCCGGGGCCGTCCCGGTCACCGTTTCCGACGCCGGTTCGGGCGTGGGCGAGGTTTCCGGCGCGGTCTCCGTCGCCGTCTCGGGCGCGGGTTCCCCGGTCACGGGCGCCGTTTCGGTCGCCTCGGCCGGGGCCGGTTCCGCTGCGCTTTCCTCGGTCGGCGCGGGGGCCTCGCTCTCAACCGGGGCCGGTTCGGGCGCGGGGTCCGCGGCGCTTTCCTCCGCCGGGGCGCTTTCCTCGACTGGCGCGGGTTCAGGGGCGGTTTCCGCCGGGGCCTCGGGGGCGGCCTCAGGCACGGCCTCCACCGGGGCCGCCTCTTCGGCAGGGGCCATCTCCGCGGGCATCACCGCATCGGGCGCGGGGACCAGCGGCACGCCTTCGGGGCAGGGCTGATCGCTGCCATCGGCGCAGACCATCGGCACCTCCGGCGCGGGCTCGGTCGTGTCTTGCGCGTAGATCGGGCCTGGGGCCAGCAGCGACAGGCTCGCGATCAGGGCGGTCGAGGTCTTCAGGCGGTTCAGCATTCTACTCTCCTTCAAAAGGAATCGCTCGTATGGCGTCGCCCCCCAACGGATGCGGGGGGCGTCAGGTTCCGAATCTAGGGAGAAAACCGCCTGTTATGCGATATCCACAGCCCTCAGGCGGCGGAGATCAGCCGCATCAGGCGGTCCTTCTCGCCCGCATCGCGGGCCTGCCCGATCGCCTCGGCCAGCGCCTCCAGCGAGGCGATGGAATGGCCGGCACGGAAACTGTCGACATGGGGCAGCATGGCGGCGATGCCGCGCGCCTTCGGCACGAAACCGTCCCAGCGCAGAAGCGGGTTGATCCAGATCAGGCGGCGGGAGGACAGGTGCAGCCGCTCCATCTCGCGGCCAAGGTCATGGGCCGGGTCGCGGTCCAGCCCGTCGGTGATGAGCAGCACCACCGCGCCTTGCCCCATCACCCGGCGCGACCAGTCGCGGTTGAAGGCATGAAGGCAGGCGCCGATCCTTGTGCCGCCCTCCCAGTCCTGCGCCTCGGCCCCGGCGGCGGCAAGGGCGGCATCGACGTCGCGTTGGGCGAGGTGGCGGGTGATGTTGGTCAGCCTTGTGCCGAAGGTGAAGGCATGGACCCTGGCCCAGCCCGCACCCTTCTGGTTGGCGACCGCATGGAGGAAATGCAGCACCATGCGGCTATACTGCGACATGGAGCCGGAGATGTCGCACAGGACGACGAGGTTCGGCCAGCGTCTCCTGCGGCTCCGAGTGGCGAGGCCCAGCACCTCGCCCCCGCGCCGCATCGCCGCGCGCATCGTGCCGCGCCAGTCGGCGATCTGCCCGCGCGGATCGGCCTTCGTCCGGCGCGACGCCAGCGGCCGCACCGGCAGCGCCAGCCGCGCGATCATGCGTTTCGCCGCCGCCACCTCCGCGACCGACATCTGTTCGAAATCGAGCGTCTTCAGCCGTTCCTCGGCGGAGATGGTGGCACTGGCGTCCGCCTCGATCTCCACCTCATCGCCTTCCTCGCCTGTTTCCGGCAGGTCGCGGTCCACCCCGTCCAGCAACGCCTCGGCGGCGCGTCTTTCGGCCGAACCCGCCGGGCGATCCTCCTGCACGCCGCGCACCGCGGGCAGCATCATCGCCATCATGTGTTCCAGATAGCGCGGATCGCGCCAGTAGAGGCGGAAGACCTGATGAAAGACGGTGCGTTCCTCGGGCCGGGACACGAAACAGGCGTGCAGGACCCAGTAGAAGTCGGATTTTTCCGAAAACCCCGCCGCCTCGACCGCGCGGATCGCGTCGATCACCCGGCCCGGTCCGAGCTTCAGCCCCGCTTTCCTGAGCGCGCGGGCGAAATGGGTGATGTTGGCGGCAAGCTTGCCGTCCTCGGGGATGTCGAGGGGGATGTGTTCAGCCATCGCCGTCGCGGCGGGGGCGCTGCCCCCGCACCCCCGGAGTATTTCGGCCACAATGAAAGGATGCAGGCTTCATCGGGCGGGGGCGAGGTCGGCGCGGACCTCATCGAGCAGCTTCTTTGCCGGGTCGCCTGCGATCTTCTGGATGTCGTCCTGATATTTCAGGATCGCGCCCAGCGTGTCGGCGATGACCTCGGGCGAGAGGGTGACGACGTCGAGGGCAAGGAGGCACTTGGCCCAGTCGATCGTCTCGGCGACGCCGGGGCGCTTGAACAGATCCTCGGTGCGCAGTTTCTGGACGAACGCCACCACCTCGCGGCTGAGCGTCTCGGCGGCTTCGGGCGCGCGGGCATGGACGATCTCCATCTCGCGCGCGAAGGTGGGGTAATCGACCCAGTGATAAAGGCAGCGGCGCTTGAGCGCGTCATGCACCTCGCGCGTGCGGTTCGAGGTGAGGATGACGATGGGCGGTTCGGGGGCGCGGATGGTGCCAAGTTCCGGGATCGTGACCTGAAAGTCGGAGAGCGCTTCGAGCAGGAAGGCGTCGGTGCGGTCCAGCTCATCTATCAGCAGCACCGGCGCGCCGCCGGGCTGCGGGCGCATCGCCGGCAAAAGCGGGCGTTCGATCAGGTAGTCTTCGGTGAAAAGCTCCGCCACCAGCGCGTCGCGGTCGGCCCCGCCCCCGGCCTCGGCGGCGCGGATCGCGATCATCTGCGCGGCGAAGTTCCAGTCGCAGACCGCCGAGGCGGCATCGAGCCCCTCATAGCATTGCAACCGGATCAGGCGGCGGCCAAGCCCCGCCGCGATAGCCTTGGCGATCTCGGTCTTGCCTACCCCTGCCTCCCCTTCGAGGAACAAGGGCCGGCCGAGTTTGAGGGCCAGGAAGACCACGGTGGCCAGCGCCCGTCCGCAGACATAGTCCTGCCCGGCCAGCAGCCCCTCGACCTCATCAATCGTCTTCGGTATCGCGGTCACGTCAGGCTCCTGTCAGCTTGGTGCCATGCTGGTGGGCCGTGAGGACCCGGTCAAGGGTGGACGACCCGTTGCGACATGCGACTTAATGCCAATAGGCCGCGCCTTGCGGCCATCGCCGCAGCCCTTGCGGGGACCGGGGTGTTCCTGCTGTTCGGCTGGCCGTTGCCGCTGCTCCTTGGCCCGATGCTGGGCTGTCTGGTGGCGGCACTGGCGGGCGTGGCCATCGGCGCCACGGTGACGCCGGACTTCGTGGCGGGGCTGCCCTCGCACGGGGCCTCCATCGCGCTGGTGCCGCTTTATGTCGTGGTGATCGGCGGCATCGGCTATCCGTTCCTGCGCCGGGTGATGGGGTTCGACCGCCCGACCGCCTTCTATTCGGCGATGCCCGGCGGGCTTCAGGACATGCTGCTGTTCGGCGAGGAGGCGGGCGGCAATGTCCGCACGATGAGCCTGATCCACGCGACGCGGGTACTGGTCATCGTGACCGTCGCGCCCTTCCTGATGACCGCGCTTTATGGCGCCGACCTGAACCGCCCGCCGGGGCTGCGGCTGGCCGACATTCCGGTGTTGGAGACGGCGATCATGCTGGTGGCGGGGCCGCTCGGCTGGAAGATCGCGGAACGGCTGCACATCTTCGGGGCGGCCATCCTTGGCCCGCTGATCCTGACGGCCGCGCTGAGCCTTTCCGGGCTGATCCAGCACCGCCCCCCGGCGGAGATCGTCTGGGCGGCGCAGTTCTTCATCGGGATCGCCATCGGGGCGAAATATTCCGGCATCACGGCGCGGGAATTGCGGGTTTCCGTCGGCGCGGGGCTGGTCTTCGCGCTGCTTCTCGCCCTTCTGTCGCTGATCTTCATCGAGATCGTGACGCTGGTCTCCGACGCGCCCTTCATCGACATCCTGCTGTCCTTCCTGCCCGGCGGTCAGGCGGAAATGGCGGTGATCGCCATCGTCGCGGGCGCCGATGTGGGCTTTGTCGTCGCCCATCACCTGACGCGGGTCTTCTTCGTGATCCTGGTGGCGCCGCTGGTGGGCGCGCACACCGCGCGGCGCGACGGCGATTGACAGGGCGGGCCAGGCGTGGCTGGCTTTGGCCGATCTACAAGGGAGACACCGATGTCCATCGAGCTTTGGCTGGCCTTCGTCGCCGCCTCGACCGCGCTTTTGCTGATCCCCGGCCCCACGGTCCTTCTGGTGCTGAGCTACGCGATCAGCCAGGGGCGCCGGGTCGCGGTCGCGACGGCGGCCGGGGTGGCGCTTGGCGATCTGATCGCGATGAGCGCGTCGCTGGCGGGCCTCGGCGCGTTGGTGATGACCTCGGCGGAGCTGTTCATGATGCTGAAATGGGCGGGGGCGGCCTATCTGGTCTGGC
This sequence comes from Albidovulum sp., assembly GCA_036758045.1. Lineage (GTDB taxonomy): Bacteria > Pseudomonadota > Alphaproteobacteria > Rhodobacterales > Rhodobacteraceae > Albidovulum. The sequence goes on along the minus strand of DAIOXI010000119.1, from coordinate 2,983 downwards.
TGGGGGTGAAGCTTCTGCGCAGCAGGCCCGAGGGCGGGCTGGGGATCGGCACGCCACCCGATCTGCCCGCGGGGCGGATCTTCGGCCATGCCGCCACGGTGACCGCGCTGAACCCCAAATCCATCGCCTTCTTCATCGCCTTCGTTCCGCAATTCCTGCGCCCAGAGGCGGCCCTGCTGCCGCAATTCGCCATCCTGATCGCGACCTTCGTGTCGCTGGCGGCGATCAACGCGCTGGCCTATGCGCTACTGGCCTCGGCCATGCGGGCGCGGATGCGCAACCCCGCGACGCGGCTTTGGCTGTCGCGGGCGGGGGGCGGTGCGCTGATCGGGATGGGGGTTCTGACGGCGACGCTGCGCCGCGCCTGATCACATCTCGCGCATCGCGCGGCGGATGGCCGGGTGGTCGCCGCGTTTCAACACCCAGCGCCCGACCCTGCGGGCAAGGCCCGGCCGGCCCCGGTCGAGGGCGCGCTGGAACAGTTCCCACTGATAGCGCGCGAACGTGTGGCGGGCGCGCAGCCGCCGCGCGAAGGAGAGCGGCGTCAACCGGCCGTCCAGCGCATCGAGGATGATCGGGTTCAACACCCCCATCTGGAGCAGCGCGGAGCCCAGCCGATGCCCCATCAGCGGCACCCGCAGCCGGTCGACATTCGCGCCCGTGAAACGCGCGACATGGGCGGCGTCGAGGGGCGCATAGGGGTCGTAGAGGATCATCACCCGCCCGGCGGCGGAGGACACCCTGGCCGCGTCACCGTAGGGGCCGGAATAGTCGAACCCCCAGGCGGTGCGATAGCGCGTTTCCCAGGGCACAAGCGCGCGGTCAAGCGTCGATTGCGGGCTGATCGCCACGACATCGGCGCCCGGACAGGCGGGGGAAAAGGCGCAGGCCGCGTAGCCGCCCATCGAGGCGCCGTAAAAGACGACACGCCTGAAGCGGGCAAAGAAGCCCTCATCCCGCAGCCGGTCGAATTCGGACCAGACCCAGCAGTCGCGATACCAGGTCCAGCCATTCGCCAGCACGCCCAGCATCGACCAGCCCTGTTTCTCGATGAACTCATAGCCCCATGGGCGGCGTTCCCTGCGCTTGGTCATGGCAATATCGAGATTGTCGAAGCTGACGACCAGCACATCGGGGCTGCGCGGGACGAACAGGAAGGAATGCGCCTGGCCTTCGCGAAAGAACCCCTCGGGCCCGGCCAGGGTTCTGGCCAGGGCGGCCCATCCGGCATCCGGGCCGGTGGTCTCCGGCGCCTTGGGGCGGAAGAGGACACGGGCGACCTCCACCCCGCCGCGCTGCATCTTGCCGACCGTCTCGCAATGGCCCATGCCGTTCAGGAACGGATAGCCGCCTGAGCCCTTGCGGATCTCGGTCAGCATCACGCTGTCGGCATGAAGCGCGCGGGGCAGGAAGGGGCCGAGGCGGCGGATCTTGTGGCCGTTGCCAAACCCCGCGAGGTTGGCAATCACGTCCCAGGCCTTCACGCCGCTGTCACCCGCCACAACCTCGATCCGGCCCGGCGGGATGCCGGCGGCAAGCAGTCTGTCGCGGTAGGGCGCGATCCAGTCGCGCTCCTTCCCGTCAAGGCTGCCATCCGGCAAAAGCGAGACCAGCGACAGGGTGCAATCGTGGCGCAGGCCCAGCGCAATGGCGATGTCGAGGCCACCGCCCGACAGATCGGCGAACCGTTCCACCGGCATGTCGCCCAGCGCCGCGATCAGCGCCCGGCTGTCCGTGGACGCGGGGGCCGGGTCGCTCATGCGCCCTCCCCGTCATCCTCGTCGGGGTCCTCCGCGCCGGTGCGACGGATCGGGGCCAGCGCCGGTTCGATCCCGTGCTTGCGCAAGAGCTTGCCGATGATGCTGCGCGGGCGCGGCGTGCCGTCATAGACCTCAAGCAGCCGGGCGCGGGTGCGGCGGTTGTAGAAGTGGATGGAGAACGTCTCCTCGGTCACGAACTCCGCCGCATCGACGCCGGGACGCAAAAGCAAGCGGCGGTCCTTGTAGGCGACCGGGTAAAGGGCTGCGCGTGGCAGGGCATGGCGGATTTCCCCCGTCTCCTTCAGGAAATGGGTCAGCGCATGGGGACCCCACACGCCCCAGGGCATCACGCCCGCATGAACCGGGGTGCCTGCGGCCTTCTTCGCCTCAAGCTCGGCCCGCGCGGCATCGCTGAACCAAGGCGGGATCGCGTATTCGTCGGCGGTAAACTCAAGCAGCCTGCCCAGAGCCTCGCTGTCCCGCGGCAGGCCAAGGACGCCGCCATTGACGCCGTGATCGCTTTCCCAGGCGAAGAAATGCCCCGTCTCCGTCTCGAACCGTCTGACGCAATAGGCATCGGTATCGGCCCAGATCGTGCGGTCGCATTTGGCCAGAAGGTGATAGCGGAAAAGGTCCGAATGCAGCGCCGGGCTGCCGGTGCGGCCATGGCGCAGGAAATCGTTCTGCGGCAGGATGTCGCGCGCATCGGCAAGCTCCACGCCGCCGGGCGCGTTGGCGATCGGCTCATAGGAATAAAGCGTCACCGCGTGGCCCGCATCGACGAAGGATTTCAGGCACAACTGCTCAAGAAAACTGAGGTCACCCCCGATCCAGAGCGCCGCGATCCGGTAGTCACCACCCATACCTGCCCCTTTCCGCCAGACCCCGGCGTCTTTTGCCGCGATTGTGGCCGAGAAAGCCATGCTTGCCAATAAGCACGGGCCGGAACGGGCGCGCGGCTTTTGCCGTCCCTGCCTGCCGTGCTATCGGTCGGGCAGGCAAGAAGCAACGACAGGCTCTCTCACGATGGGCGATCCCGCTCCGACGCGCGTTCTTCGCCGGTCCCTCGGGGCCGGGATGGCGGGGGATGTGCCGTTGCTTGATGCGGTTGCATGGGCCGAAGGGGACGGCACGCACGCCTTCCGCATCCTGACCCGGCGCGACGTCGATCCGGCGGCGGTGGCGGACGGCGCCCCGGTGACCGAGGTCCGGCCCGTCGCGGG
>DAIOXI010000118.1:8750-9299 GCA_036758045.1 Albidovulum sp. | reverse complement strand
GTCTCCAATTGCGTGTCTTGTCCGATGTCATGGCTCTCTTCCAACAACAAAAAAACCGGTCGCGAAAGTCGCAACCGGTACAGACGGCCTTGAGGCCAGACGGTCCTTTAGCGACTTGTTTAACGTGGCTGCAAGCCGACCGGCCAAATCACCACGGGATAAGCCTCCTTTAAACCCCGCTCCGTCTTGCGTCAATTGGCCGTATGTTTAAGACATTCGCGATTGTGGCCCGATCATCGGCCGGGAGCGTACCCTTGCGTCAGACAGGCATTCTACCCGATCAGGACATCGCCGCGCTGTTCGAGAGCGGCGCGCTCGTTTCTCCGCGGGCGCTCGACGCAGACCAGATCCAGCCGGCCAGCCTCGATCTGCGGCTCGGCGAAAAAGCCTTCCGGGTGCGCGCCTCCTTCCTGCCCGGCCCCGGCCACTCCGTTGCCGAAAAGCTCGACCGGCTGCAACTGCACGAGATCGACCTCACCGCCGGTGCCGTGCTGGAAACGGGCTGCGTCTATATCGTGCCGCTGCTGGAGAGGCTGGCATTGCCGGCGG
>DAIOXI010000118.1:787-8740 GCA_036758045.1 Albidovulum sp. | reverse complement strand
CGGCCAATCCGAAAAGCTCCACGGGGCGGCTCGACATCTTCACGCGGGTGATGACCGACCACGGCGCCGAATTCGACAAGATCGCCGCCGGCTATCGCGGCCCGCTCTATCTGGAAGTCAGTCCGCGCACTTTTCCCATTATCGCACGGACCGGCTCGCGGCTGTCGCAGATCCGCTTCCGCATCGGCAATGCGCTGCTTTCCGAAAACGAGCTCAATGCGCTCCATCGCTCCGAGACGCTGGTGGCCACAGAGCCGCCCGACATTTCAGGCGGCGGCATCGCCCTGTCGATCGACCTGGAGGGTGGCGCCGGCGGGTTGATCGGCTACCGCGCCAAGCACCATACGGGGCTCATCGACGTGGACCGCCGCGCCGCCCATGACGTTCTGGATTTCTGGGAGCCGCTCTACAATCGCTGCGCGGCCGAACTGGTGCTGGACCCGGACGAATTCTACATTCTGGTGAGCCGGGAGGCGGTGCATGTGCCGCCTCTCCACGCCGCCGAGATGACGCCGTTCGCCCCGCTGGTCGGCGAATTCCGCGTCCACTACGCGGGCTTCTTCGACCCCGGCTTCGGCTATGACGGCGCGGGCGGCAAAGGCTCCCGCGGGGTGCTTGAGGTGCGCTGTCACGAGGCGCCCTTCGTGCTGGAGGACGGGCAGGTCGTGGGCCGACTGGTCTATGAACGCATGGCCGAGCGGCCGGAACGGCTTTACGGCGCCGACATCAAGTCGAACTACCAGGGCCAGGGGCTGAAACTGTCGAAGCATTTTCGCGCGCCCTGACGGCAACAGCCCTTTGCGTCGCCCCTGCCCTACAGAGGCCTGCGCCCGCACGAGGTGGGCGCGAATGCGCCCGCCTTGTGCGGGCGGGCGCATGCCGGGCCGCAAGCGGCCCGGCGGAAGTCAGTGACGGGCCGCCGCTATCTTCCCCGCCTTGCGATCCGCGCGGGCCTGCCCTACCCCTGTGCCCCATGCTGATCCTGCAAGACATCATCTGTGACCGCGGCTCCCGCTATGCCGTCTCGGGCGCGCCCTGCGCGGATGAGGGGCAGGCAAAGGCGCTTCTGAAAGACCTCAAGCGGACCAAGAAATTCGCCAGGGCCACACATAACAGCTGGGGCATGATCGGCCCCGACGGCCCGGTGAAGTCCGACGATGGCGAGGCGGGCGCCGGGGCGATCATCCTGCGGATGCTGGAAACCGCGGGGCTGACGGGCCATCTGGTCGTCGTGACACGCTGGTACGGCGGCAAGCACCTTGGCGGCGACCGTTTCCGCCATGTGCAGGAGGCGGTGCGCCTTTACCTGGCCGAGATCGGCGCCTGAACGGCCCTACCGCAGCCGCCGCGTGATCCTTGCCGCCTGGCGCGCGCGTTTGGCCGTCTCGCGCGCCTGCTGGCGCTGCCGTGCATGGGCGCCGGGCGTGGCCGGGGTCTTGGGCGGATTGCGGCGCGAGAGCCAGTTGTAGCCCTTGTTGACGCCGATAGTCACCAACTGCCGGATCACCGTGTTCACCACCATGGTGACGTAGCGATTGACACTCATATCCCGACCTCAATCCTCGAAAAGCTCGCTCTGCCCGGCCAGTTCCTCGCCCTCCTCCTCGTCGCCCGCGCCCTGCCCGCCGGGCAGCGGGCGGCTGTCGAGAAGGCCTGCGGCGCGCAGTTCCTTCAGCCCCGGCAGGTCACGCGCGGATTCAAGGCCGAAATGATCCAGGAACCCTTGCGTGACGACAAAGGTCACCGGCCGTCCCGGCGTCATCCGGCGGCGGCCGAAGCGGATCCAATCCAGTTCCAGAAGCTGGTCGATCGTGCCGCGACTGACCGCGACGCCGCGAATCTCCTCGATCTCGGCGCGGGTGGCGGGCTGGTGATAGGCGATGATCGCCAGCGTCTCGATCGCCGCGCGGGACAGCTTTTTCTGCTCCACCGTTTCCTTCTGCATCAGGAAGCCCAGATCGGGCGCGGTACGGATCGCCCAGGCGTCGCCCACCCTCACGACATGCACCCCGCGCCCCTCATAGCGCTTGCGCAGATGGACCAGCGCCTCGGCCGGGTCGGCGCCATGGGGCATCCGCGCGGCAAGCTCCGCCACCGTCACCGGATCGGCAGAGGCGAAAAGGATCGCCTCCACCATCCGCTCCTGTTCCCCCATCGGCGGCGCCTCGAAGAGGCTTTGTTCCTGTTCGTCGGTCTCTGTCACGTCGGCTTCCGTCTGATGGAGATGGGGGCGAAGGTTTCCCCTTGCCTGAGTTCGATCTGCCCCTGCTTGGCCAGTTCCAGCGAAGCGGCAAAGGTCGCCGCCGTGGCCGAGCGCCGCCGCGCCGGGTCGGCGGACCAGCCATCGGGCAGATAGCTGGACAGGTCGGTCCAGTCACCGGCGAACCCGATCAGCCCGCGCATCCGCTCAAGCGCCTGTTCCATGGTAAAGACATGGTCGCGGTCGAAGGCATAGGGGCGGAATTCATCCCTGGTGCGGATGCGGGCATAGGCCTGCATGAGGTCGAGCAGCGTGGCGGAGTAGGTGACGCGGCGGATGCGCGCGACGCCTTCGGGCAGGCCGCGCACGAAGAAATCGCGCCCCATCTGGTCACGCGCCATCAGTTGCGCCGCCGCCTCGCGCATGGCTTGCAGGCGTTCGAGCTGGAAGGCCAGATGCGCGGCCAGTTCTTCGCCCGATGGGCCTTCGTCCTGCGGATCGGGCGGCAGCAGAAGGCGCGATTTCAGGAAGGCGAGCCAGGCCGCCATGACCAGATAATCGGCCGCCAGTTCGATCCGCAAGACCTTGGCCTTGTTGACGAAGGTCAGATATTGCTCGGCCAGTTGCAGGACCGAGATCTTGCGCAGATCCACCTTCTGCGTGCGCGACAGCATCAGCAGGAGGTCGAGCGGCCCCTCGAAGCCATCGACATCGACGATCAGCGCCTCGGCGGCAAGCCGGTCGCTGACGCTCTGGTGATCTTCCTCGAACCCGGTGGGGTCAGACATGGGCGCTGGTTTCCAAAAGCGCCCCAAGTTCGGCGGCAAGCGCGCTTGAGTCAATGGCCGACGGCGCCCGGCGTCCGGCAAGCGCGGCTTCGGCGCGGGCTTTCGCGGGGCCGGAGAGGGGGCCGGCTGCGGCCACGACGCCCTCCATCTCCCCGCGGTCGCCGTTGCAGTGCAGCGCGATGTCGCAGCCCGCGGCGATGGCCCGGCCCGCGCGGTGGGCGAGCGTGCCGGACAGCGCCTGCATCGACAGGTCGTCCGACAGAAGCAGCCCGGCAAAGCCGATCCGGTCGCGGATGAAGGCGATGGCGGCGGGTGAGGCGGTCGCGGGCGCGTCCGGGTCGAGCGCGTCAAAGACGATATGCGCGGTCATCGCCATCGGCAGGTCGGCCAGGCCCGCGAAGCAGCGGAAATCGGTGGCTTCCAGTTCCGCCAGTGGTGCCGTGACGCGGGGCAGGTCGTGGTGGCTGTCCAGCGTCGCGCGGCCGTGGCCCGGCATATGCTTGACCACCGGCAGCACCCCGCCATCGGCCAGCCCCTCGGCGGCGGCGCGGGCGGCGCGGATCACGGTGTCGGGATCGTCGGAAAAGCACCGGTTGCGCAGGAACGGATGGGTGCCGGGCGTGGCGAGGTCCGCCGAGGGCGCGCAATCCACGTCGATGCCCGCCTCCCGAAGCTCCTCCGCAATCAGGCGATAGCGCAGGTAGACCCCGCGCTCCATCGCCGCGCCGCTCATGGCCACCTGATCCAGCGGCGGCAGGTATTCGCGCCAATGCGGGGCGCGCAGGCGCTGTACCCGGCCGCCCTCCTGGTCGATCAGGATCGGGGTGTCACGCCCCACCGCATCGCGCAGATCGCCCGTCAGGCGGCGCAGCCGGTCGGGCGTGTCGACATTGCGGGCGAAAAGGATAAAGCCCCAGGGCGCGGCATCGCGAAAGAACGCCGCCTCATCGGCGGAGAGGTCCGCCCCCCCGCAGCCCAGCACCGTCGCCGAGAGGGTCATCACTTCACCGTGGCGGGAACGCAGACGGCGTTTTCGGCCTTGAGCGCGGCGCAGAAGGCCTGCGCATCCTCGGCGCCCACAAAACCCTCGACCCGCAGGCGGTAGAAGGTCTGCCCGCCGCTCGTCGCCTCTTCGATGACCCGGTGCTTGCCTTCCATCAGGGCGGCGAAGCGGGTGACGGTCTTGTCCCATTCCAGCCGCGCCTCGGCCTCGTTCGGGTAGGCGCCGATTTGGACAAGGCGGGTTCCCGGCGCCAGCGTGGCGGCGTCCAGGTCGATCTCTGCCTCGGGCGTCATCGCGGCAAGGACGGCGGCGGCGGCGGCCTCGGCCACCGCGTCGAATTCATCGCTGGAGGTGCCGGCCTCGGTCGGGTCCACAGAGGCGGGCACGCTGACAGTCGCCCCCTGCCCCGCCGCCGGTTTCCGCGCGGGCAGGAGCGAGCGTGAGACGCCCGGCACCGAGGCCGGGATCAGGTCGGGCGCGGCGAAGGGCGCGCCATCCTCGGCGTTGATCGGCTCTGCCGGGCCGTCGGGCAAGGGCTCGATCGGCCGCATCGCGGCCGGTTGCAGACGGTTTTCGGCCTGCGGCGGGTGCACAAATTTCGCCCCGTCCTCGCCCATGTCGCGGCTGCCCCCCGCCAGCGCGCCCATCGCGGTGTCATCCTGGGCCAGCCCCGCGGGCGCGGGGGCCAGGGTCAGGCGGTCGGCCGGCTCCCCGGCGGTGCCTTCGGCGGCGATCCGGTTCACCGCCAGGCCCTGATGCAGCGCCAGTTTGCCGCCGGGATTTTCCGGGGCGACGCGCGCGGGACCTTCCAGCGCCCGGATCACCGGGATGCCGTTCACATCCCGCACCGCCAGCTTGTAGCCCCAGACCGCGATCCCCGCCATCAGCGCCAGAGAGGTCAGCGCCCCGGCGCCGTTGATCAGCCGCTGCCAGCGCCCGCCACCGTCCCCGGCAGATCGACCCGGCGTGTAACCGCCATAATCATGGTAATCGTCGTAATCCGCGTCCGCCATGCTCTGCCTCGCCCGCCGAACGCGCCCCTGCCGGGACGCCGTTCCGCTTCTTGCCTGCTTCGCCTCGGGCGGTGGCGCCTGTGATCAGCGCATTTCTTCCGCCGGAGTGACGCCGAGAATACCAAGACCGGCGGAAATAACAACGCCCGCGGCCCGCGCGAGGGCGATTTTCGCCTGACTTGTGGCCGCATCGCCGTCCTGAATGAAGCGCAGCGAGGTGTCGTCATTGCCGCGGTTCCAATGCGCATGCAATTCGGATGCCAGTTCATAGAGGTAGAAGGCCACGCGATGCGGTTCCTGCCCCCGCGCGGCGATCTCGACCAGACGCGGCCATTCGGCGATCTTGCGGGCCAGCGCCAGTTCGCTGTCATGCGACAGTTTCGCAAGGTCGGCCTTGGCCAGCACAGCGTCATCGGCGGCGATCCCGGCCTCGCCTGCCTTGCGGATCACCGATGAGACGCGGGCATGGGCGTATTGCACATACCAGACCGGGTTGTCCTTCGACTGTTCCAGCACCTTGTCGAAGTCGAAATCGAGGGCCGCGTCATTCTTCCGCGTCAGCATCACGAAGCGCGTCACATCGGCGCCCGCCTGTTCGACCACGTCGCGCAGCGTCACAAACGTCCCCGCGCGCTTCGACATCTTGAACGGCTCGCCATTCTTGAAAAGCTTCACCAGCTGGATCAGCTTGACCTCAAGCGGCACCTTGCCGTCCGACAGCGCCGAAACGACGGCCTTCAGGCGCTTGACATAGCCACCATGGTCGGCGCCGAGGATGTCGATCAACTGATCGAAACCGCGCGTCACCTTGTCGAAGTGATAGGCGATGTCGGGCGCGAAATAGGTCCAGGAGCCGTCGGATTTCTTCACCGGACGGTCCACATCGTCGCCGTGCGCAGTGGAGCGGAAAAGGGTCTGTTCGCGTTCCTCCCAATCCTCGGGCAGCTTGCCCTTCGGCGGCTCCAGCGTGCCTTCGTAGATCAGGCCCATGTCCCGCAGCCGGTCGATGGCGCCCTCGATCTTGCCGGTGCCGTAGAGCGCCTTTTCGGAGGAATAGACATCCATCTTCACGCCCAGAAGCGCGAGGTCGTCGCGGATCATCTGCATCATTGCGGCGGTGGCGAAGTCCCGCACGTCGGCCAGCCAGACGGATTCCGGCTTGTCCAGCAGGCTGTCGCCGTATTTGGCCTTCAGCGCCTCGCCCACCGGGATCAGGTAATCGCCGGGGTAAAGCCCCTCGCGGATCTCGGGGTCCAGCCCGCAGGCCTCGCGGTAGCGTTCATAGGCCGACCGCGCCAGCACATCGACCTGCGCGCCGCCATCGTTGATATAATATTCGCGCGTGACCTCATGGCCCGCGAAATCCAGCAAGCTCGCCAGCGCGTCGCCGAAGACCGCGCCACGGGTATGGCCGACATGCATCGGCCCCGTGGGGTTGGCCGAGACGAATTCCACATTGACCTTCCGCCCGCGCCCAAGGTCGGAACGGCCGAAATCCCGCCCCTTGGCCAGCGCGGAACGGAGGACGCCCTGCCAGCTTTCCGGCGCAAGGCGCAGGTTCAGAAAGCCCGGTCCCGCGACTTCGGCCGAGGCGATGCCCCCCCGGCCCTGCAAGCGCGCGGCCAGTTTTTCGGCAATCGCGCGCGGCGGCTGGCCGGCGGGTTTGGCCAGCACCATCGCGGCATTGGTCGCCATGTCGCCATGCGCGGCATCGCGCGGCGGTTCGACCGCCACGGCGGCAAAGTCGAGGCCGGAAGGCAGGTCGCCCGCCGCCACCATGTCTTCGAGGCTGGCCACGACCAGCGCCCGGATCTCGGCAAAGAGGTTCATCTCATCAATCCCTGACGTCGGCCCGGCAATGCCAGAGGCCGCCCGCGCCGTCAATGCCGGGGGGCCGATCAGGCGGCGGGCGCGGGCTCTTCCACGGCGGTTCCGGGCGGCAGCAGGAAGACGAGGCGATGCCCCGCCGCGACCTCCGGGTCCTTGTCGCCCGCCAGAAGGCGCAGCGTCCCCTTCGGCCCGATGGTCCCCAGAAGGATCGCGTCGGGCCGCTTTTCGCGCCAGTCCGCCATGGAGAATTCCTCGCTGAGCCTTGTCGCGCGAAAGCTCCACCCCTCCTCGATCAGCCCGTCGAGCGCGTCATGGGTGCGCCCCGCCGCGAAGGGCCGCCCGCCCAGTTGCGTCGGCAGCGCGTGGCGCGACTTGTCCGATTTCGCCCGGCCGATCTGCCAGGTCCGGTCGCGGCCGAATTCGGGCGCGAAGTCGGTGGCGACAAGGGTGTTGTAGGCATCGTTGTCGGTCGCGGCCAGCAGGGTTTCATAGCTCAGCAGTTCCACCTGATGTTCGGCCGCCTCCGACAGGATATCGCCATAGAAGGTGCGGATGCCCAGCGCGCGGGGCCGGATCAGATGGGCGTGGTTGGGGTCGGAGATCAGCACCTCCACCCCCGCCTTCTTCAAGACCTCCGCCAGCCCGGTGGTGAACCGCGAGCCGCCGACCAGCAGCACCCCCGGCGCTTCGGCGGCGCTGAGGCCAAGCCAGCGCGCGAGCGGCGCGAAGGTGAAGCCGTGCAGGACGACGGTAAAGACCACCAGCGCGAAGGCCAGGGGCGCCACCAGATCGCCGTCGGCCACCCCGGCCTCGGCCAGACGGCCGCCGAAAAGGCCCGCGACGGCGACCAGTACCACGCCCCGCGGCCCGGTCAGCGCGATCAAGAGCCGTTCGTTGCGCGGCAGGTCGGTGCCCACCAGCGACAAAAGCACCGTCAGGGGCCGCGCGATCAGCACCACGGCCAGGACGAAGACCACGGTCCGCCAGCTCAGCTTCTGCACCATCGCGAAATCGAGCGAGGCGGCCAGCAGGATGAAGACGCCCGAAACCAGAAGGATCGTCGCATGTTCCTTGAACCGGCGCAGTTCGACGAAACTCGGCAGGTCGGAATTGGCGATG
>DAIOXI010000118.1:0-777 GCA_036758045.1 Albidovulum sp. | reverse complement strand
GACAAGGCCCATCACCGTGACCGCCAGCAACCCGCTTTCATGCAGGACCGTGTCGGCCAGCGCGAAGCACGCGATCAGCGCCACGAAGAGGACCGGCACCTTCATGAATTCCGGCACCCGGTTGCGCCAGAAGGCGCGCGAGATCGCGAAACCGACGGCCAGCCCGATGATCGCCGCGATGGCGACGCCGACGGCCACGGTCCAGAGCGCATGGCCCAACTGTTCCGAGGTGCGCAGCGTCAGCACCACCTCAAGCGCCAGAACCGCCGCCAGCGCGCCGATCGGGTCGTTGACGATCGCCTCCCATTGCAAAAGCTGCGCGGGCCGCCGCGACAGCCGCGCCTGACGCAAGAGCGGCGCAATGACCGTGGGGCCGGTCACCACCATGATACCGCCGAAGACGGTCGCGGATTCCCAGCCCAGCCCCGCGCCATAGCGCAAGGTCAGCGTGGACAGGAGCCAGCCCAGCGGCGCGCCGATCACCACCAGCCGCCGCACCCCGTGCCGCGCATCGCGCAATTCATGGAAATCCAGCGTCAGCCCGCCCTCGAACAGGATCACCGCGACGGCGAGGGAGATCAGCGGCCCGGTCAGCGGCCCGATGTCGCGCTCCGGGTCGAAAAGCCCGAAGACCGGCCCGACAAGGATGCCCGCCGCCAGCATCAGCACGATCGCCGGAAGGCGCAGCCGCCAGGCGAGCCACTGGCTGCCGACGCCAAGGACGCCCCCCCCCGCGAAGGCCATGATCGGGCTCATCGCCCCTGCCACCTGTTCCGC
>DAIOXI010000117.1:0-9321 GCA_036758045.1 Albidovulum sp. | reverse complement strand
AGCCCCCGCGCGATCAGGTCGGTCCCGCCCGAGCTTTGCAGGGCAGCCCCCAGCGGGATCATCGCGCCCAAGAGCACGATCACCGGCCATTCGATATGGCCGTACAGGTCCTGAAGCGGCAGGACCCCGGTTGCGATATAGCCCACGACGACGATCCCCAGCGCCACCGGCAGGTCGATCAGGCCAAAGCTGGCCGCGGCGATGGCGGCGACGAAAATGCCCACGGCGGGCCAGAGCTTGTCGGCCCGCGTCATGGCCACGCCCTGATCGGCCAGCGGCAGGCAGCCGAGCCAGTCGATCACCGCCGCCGATGTATCGCCGGGGGGCAGCAGGAGAAGGATGTCGCCCGCCCGTATGCTGGTCTTTCGCAAGTGGCCGCGAATGCGCTTGCCACGGCGTGAGATACCCAGCAGAACGGCGCGATTTCGTCAGATCAGGCCCACCGACTCCGTCGTCTTGCCACGAATGCGGGCATCGGCCGGGACCACCGCCTCGGTCAGTTCATAGCCCGCATTTTCGGCGCTGAGATAGCTTTTCCGGCGCTGGTCGGCGAAGTCGAGCTTCAGGCCAGCGCGGAGTTCGTCCAGCGCCTCGGCGGGGGCTTCGACCAGGATCACGTCGCCCGCCGCGATCACCCGGTCGCGTGAGACGGCGTAGCGCCGCTTGCGGTCGCGCACCAGCGCCATGACGGTGGCGCCCGCGCGGTCGGCCTCATCGTAAAGGGCCGCCATGGTCCTGCCCACGATGTCCGAGCCTTCGGCGACCACCAGTTCGGCGAGATAGGCGGCGGCCCCGGCGCGGATGGTGACCTCTGCCCGCTGCGGGATCAGCCGCCAGCCGATCAGCGCCACGAAGAGAAGCCCGACGATGGCCACCACGCCACCCACCGGGGCGAAGTCGAACATGCCGAAGGGTTCGCCGAGCGCGTCGCCGCGAAAGGTCGCGACGATGATATTGGGCGGCGTGCCGATCAGCGTGACCATGCCGCCGAGGATGGTGGCAAAGGAGAGCGGCATCAGCGAGGCGCCGGGGGAGCGGCCCGCCTTGCGCGCGGCCTCCACATCCACGGGCATCAGCAGCGCCAGCGCCGCCACGTTGTTCATGAAGGCCGACAGCGCCATGCCGACAGCGCCCATGATGGCGATATGGCTGCCAAGCGCGCGGCCCGCGACGACGAAGCGGCGGGTGATCTCCATCACCACCCCCGCCCGCGTCAGCCCGGCGGAGACGACAAGGACCAGCGCCACGACCAGCGTCGCGGGGTGGCCGAAGCCCTCGAACGCCTTCCCGGCGGGGACAAGGCCTGCGACGACCGCGATCAGAAGGGCGGAAAAGGCGATCAGGTCATAGCGCCAGCGGCCCCAGAGGAGCGCCGCGAAGACACCGGCAAAAAGCGCGAAAAGGAAAAGCTGATCGTGGGTCATGGCCCCGGTGAATCCCCTCCGTTCCACTGGTGCAACCCGAGCGGACCCTTGCAGGTTCCCGCCGCCCTGACATATAGAAGCCCGGATCTACCAGATGTCGGACGGAGAGGGTCATGGCAGGCCATTCAAAATGGGCGAATATCCAGCACCGCAAGGGGCGGCAGGACGCCGCGCGCTCGAAGCTGTTTTCCAAGCTTTCCAAGGAAATCACCGTCGCCGCGAAGATGGGCGACCCGGACCCGGAAAAGAACCCGCGCCTGCGTCTGGCGGTCAAGGCCGCGCGGTCACAGTCGATGACCAAGGACGTGATCGCCCGCGCGATCAAGAAGTCGCAGGCGGGCGATGCGGCGGATTACACCGAGATCCGCTATGAGGGCTACGGCCCGAACGGCATCGCGATCATCGTCGAGGCGCTGACCGACAACCTCAACCGCACCGCGTCGAACGTGCGCAGCTATTTCACCAAATGCGGCGGCAACCTGGGCCAGACGGGATCGGTCAGCCACAGCTTCGACCGGATGGGCGAGATTTCCTATCCCGTTACGGCGGGGAGTGCCGATGACGTGATGATGGCCGCGCTCGAGGCCGGGGCGGAGGACGTGGAGTCGGACGAGGAAGGCCACTGGATCTATTGCGGGTTCGAGAACCTCTCAGAGGTTTCCGACGCGCTGGAGGCGACGCTGGGGGAATCGACGGAATCGAAGCTCGTCTGGCGCCCGCAGTCGCGCACCGAGGTCGACATGGAGACGGCGCAAAAGCTCATGCGGCTGATCGACATGCTGGAAGAGGATGACGACGTACAGACCGTGACACATAATTTCGACGTGCCGGAAGAGGTCGCGGCGGCGCTGTGAGCGCTGCGGCAGTGGTGCCGGATCGGGCCGCCCCTCGGGGCGGCCTTTTTGCGTGGGCCAGTGCGGCGGACGACCGTTTGGGGGCGGGACGGTTGCGCGACGAGGCGAGGCGCGCATTGCCGGGCCCGGGGGGGGCTGGCGCTGCGCGTCGGCGCCGTGCGCCGCTTCTTCGCGCAAGGCGCGCAGCATGAGGTGATGGCCACCGCATCGCGGAGCTGATCCGGGGGCCTTTTCTCCGGCGGGGGGCGGATCACGTCCGGGACGGCAAGGCACTGGTCTTGCGTCCTTCTCTGCCGGCCCATGCCAAATCGCCGGGCCGGGTCATCACCCCATGTCTGGCGTGGTCTTCACAAGCTCAGCCGGGATCAGGCCGCGCAGCGCGTTTCCCATCCAGAGCCGGGCGCGGGGCAGGTCGGCTTCCGTCAGGACCGCCTCTTGCACCCGGCCGGAGGCCAGAAGTTCCGCCCGCAGGATACCGGGCAGGCAGCCGCAGCCAAGCGGCGGTGTCCGCATCCCGGCGCCGAGGAAAAGGTTGGTGATCGTCCCCTCGGCCGCCTCGCCGCGCGTGTTCAGAAAGAGCGCCTCATCCGCGCCTTCGGGCAGCGCGGCGCGGGTCGCGTCGTAAAGCGCGCGTTCGGTCGTCTTGTGGCAGAGGCGCGGGTCGTCCGCCTCAAGCCGCTCCGCCGCGACGATCAGCCGCCAGGAGGGCGGCGTGGGGGCCAGCGGGCCGGTCGTGACTTCTGCCGCCCCATCGCGCCCGATGGTCAGCCGCACGCGAAGCGGCGCCGTGCCGGTGACGCCGCCAAGTGCGGCCGTGATGGCGCTTTCGTCCCAGCGGAACCCCAACGCCCCGGCCGAGGCGCGGGCGCGGGCGAGGTGGGCCTCAAGGCGGCAAAAGGCGGTGCCGTCCCAGCCGAAGGTCTCGATCAGTCGTGTGTCAGGGCGGCAAAACGGGCTTTCCAAAGCGCCTCCTCATATTCGCCGGCCGGGGTGCTGTCGGCCACGATCCCGCCGCCGACGCCAATCTCAACCGCGCCGCCGTCATGCAGGGTCAGGGTGCGGATCGCGACGTTGAAGGCGGAGGCCCCGTCGGGGCCAAGCCAGCCGATCGCGCCGCAATAGGCGCCGCGCGGGTCCGGTTCCAGATCGCGGATGATCTCCATCGCGCGGATCTTCGGCGCCCCGGTGATCGAGCCACAGGGAAAAAGCGCCCGGAAGAGGGCCGAGGGCGTGGTGCCGGGCAAAAGCTGCCCCGTTACGCGGCTGACCATCTGGTGCACGGTGGCATAGGATTCGATGGCGAACAACTCCGGCACCCTGACCGATCCGACGGCCGATATGCGCGATATGTCGTTGCGCAAAAGATCAACGATCATAAGGTTTTCGGCGCGATTCTTGAGGCTTCGCTGCAACTCCATCCGCAGCGCCGCGTCATGGGCAGGATTGGTCGCGCGGGGCGCGGTGCCCTTCATCGGCCGGGTCTCGATCCGGCCCGCCGCGTCGGTGGCGAAGAAAAGCTCGGGCGAGCGGGCGATGAGGACCGGCATCTCCGGCAGGTCGAGAAAGGCGCCGTAGCCAACCGGCTGGCGCCGCCGTAGCGCGCCGTAAAGGCCAAGGGCGGGGCCGGAGGCATGGGCGCGCATCCGCAGGGTCAGGTTGGCCTGATAGATGTCGCCCGCCGCGATATGGTCCAGCACGCGGGCCAGCGCCGCGCCATGATCGCCGGCCGACCAGTCAGCCGCGGCGGGGCTGAGCGTGGCTTTCGACGCCAGCGCCTCGGCCTGCGCAAGCGTGGCGCCGCCCGGTTCGGGGGCGTCGTAAAGGCCGAAGGCCAGAAGAGGACCGCGGCGCATCGCGGGGGCAAGGCGCGGCTCCAGCGCATAGCCCGCCTCATAGGCGACGAAGCCCGCGGCCCAGAGACCATCCGCCTGCGCGGCGTCAAGGGCCAGAAGCGCGGGCAGCACCTCATCCGTGCGGTCGGCGCGGATCACCCGGCGCGGCGCGCGGAAAAGGGCGGCATCCCCGCCGGGGCCATGTTCGAGAAGGATCATCTGCGCGTTCCGTGAATCGTCCGCCGGAAAGTGACCGCCCCGCCGCCCCGGCGCAAGCACGTTGCCGCCGCTTCGCCCGCCATTCGCGTCGCGGTTTGACCGAGGTCAAGTTGCGCGATGCCCTTGGTTGCTAGGCTCGTCAGGCAAGCAACAGGAGACGCCATGTCACAACATACCCCGCACGAGTTGCATGAGGAATTCCCCGCCGATGCCGACCGGATCCGCGCGCTGAAAACCTCGGACGCGCGTTTTTCGCGCCTTGCCGACGAATATCACGAGATCAACCGTCAGGTTCATCGGGCCGAGGCCGGGATCGAGCCGATGGAAAGCCTCGCCGAGACCGAACTGCGCAAGAAGCGCGCGCATCTGAAGGATGAAATCGCGCGGATTCTAGCGGCGGGCTAATTCGCGGGGGCAGAAACGAAGCCGAGCGCGGCCTCGAGCTGTTGCTTCTCGATCGGTAGCTGCACCGCCTGGTAGAATTTGAGCCACTTGTCGTATTGGCGGTCGGCATCTTCGGATGCGGCGCGGATTGCCGCGCCGACATTCGTGCCAACGGTCGAGGACAGGATGAGCGCGGAAACCGCCGCAATGACGAAGGACCGTACGAAGCGGGGATCGGGTTTCTGGTCTCCGCTTGCGGCGAAAAGCGATTGCATCGTCGTCTCGCGCGGCAAGGTGTAGAGGATGACCCCGCCCAGGAGGGTTATCAGTGCGGGCAGGTAGGCCTTGACGGCGGGCTCCCGGCTTGAGCCAAGCAGAAGGCCGAGGCTCGCTCCGACCAATCCAAAGAAAAGCGCTGTCGCAGCCAGAGATTTGTTGCGGCCCACGATCAGGCCGCCGAGCCCGCAAAGGCCCGCGATGACGGCCAGCGGGACGATGCCGTAGAAGAACGCACCTTGCGCGGCAGAGCCCAGGACATGAAGGCTTTCCATTTCTGTACCCTCCCTTGTCAGGCGCCGTTGCCCGAAAGCTCTTCCTTCAGCAGATCCTGCCAGGTCTTGAGGCTGGACGGCAGATCGTGTTGGGTCGCCACGGGCGTCATGCCGGGATCGCGCCGAGGCATTCCGTCGCAAACCATCTTGCCATTCCAGGCGCAGCAATATCCGGCGCAGACCGGTTCCGCCTGACCGGGAGGTTGGGCCTTGCCGTTCTCATCCGGTGCGGGAGCGGCTTCGGTCGTGCCGGCTGCAATTTGATCTGCCGACAGGGGCGACGCAGGCAGGACCAGCAGAGAAATGCACAACAGGTACAAAGGACGCATCTCTTGTCCTTCCCGAGGTTCAATGCGCCCATGCTAGCACGCGATAGGTCTGCTGTCCTCAGCCAATGTCATAGGGCAGGACGCCGCGCCGGTCGGGATCGACGCGCAACTGCCGTTCGAGCGGGGGGACCGACCTTTGATGGCAGTCCGCCCGCTCACATATCCGGCATGAAATTCCGATCGGTTCGAAGGCGCGGGCGTTGGTCACGTCCATGCCGTCGGTATAGATCAGATCGCCCGCATGGCTGATCTCGCACCCCAGGCCGATGGCATAGCGGCGCACGGGCGCGCGGAACGACCCGCCGGGTTTCGACACATCGCGGGCCAGGCAGAAATAGCGCACCCCGTCGGGCGTCTCGGCCAGTTGCCGCAGGAAGCGGCCCGGTGTCTCGAAGGCCTGATGCACGTTCCAGAGCGGGCAGGCGCCGCCGAAGCGGGCGAATTGCAGCCGCGTGGCGGAGTGGCGCTTGGTGATCGTCCCGGCCTGATCGACGCGGACGAAGAAGAAGGGGATGCCCTTCTGGCCGGGGCGCTGCATGGTGGACAGCCGGTGGGCCACCTGCTCGACCGAGGCGGTGAAAAGGTCGGAGAGGCGTTCGAGATCATGGCGCGTCTCGCGCGCGGCGGCCAGGAAGGGCTGATAGGGCAGGACAGCCGCCCCGGCGAAGTAGTTCGCCAGCCCGATCTTGGCGATGGCGCGCGCGGTGGGTGTCTGGAACCGGGCAAGGTCCAGCGTCGCCTCCAGCAGGTCGTTCTGGGTCAGAAGCGCGATCTGGTGGACAAGCTGGAAGCGCTGGGTGGCGGTCGCGGCACGGGTTGACAGCGTCAGCACCTTGTCGCCCAGGCGGCGCACCTCATCGGTATCGGCGAAGCGCAGCGTGTAGCCGCGCGCCGACAGGGCGGCGCGGGCGCGCTCGGTCAGCTGCGCGGGGTCGGAGCCGGCGAAATGTTCCGCGGCGCGGTCGACGGCGTCGATGTAGTTGTCGCAATAGTGAAAGAAGTCGCGCACCTCTTCCCAGGGGGAGACGGCGGTGGTGCCGCCCTCGCGCCCCAGCGCTTCATCCAGCGAGGCGAGGCGTTCGTGGGTCTGCCGGTAGGCGCGGTGGAGTTCGAGGAAGGCCCGCGCCAGCATCGGCGCGTTCGAGGCCGCAAGGCGCAGGTCGGCGAGCGGCGGCGCGCTGTCGGCAAAGACCGGATCGGCCAGCGCCTCGCGCATGTCTGAGACCATGCGTTCGGCATCGCCCGCCGACAGTTCGGTCACATCGAGGCCGAATTCGCCCGCCAGCGCCAGCACCACGGCGGCCGAAACGGGCCGGTGGTTGTTCTCCATCTGGTTCAGATAGGGCAGCGACACGCCGAGCTTGGTGGCAAAGGCCTTTTGCGTCAGGCCAAGCCTTGTGCGCGTCTCGCGCAGTTTGACCCCGGCATAGAGTTTCTGGACCGCCATTCCCGCCCGCCCCGCTTTGCTGCTTTTGCAAGCTATCTTTGCAAAGCGCGTCCGGCAAGCCGCTACTGCCGCGCCACCGTCCGCGCCCGAAGGATGACCCAGATCGCGCAGGCCAGCGACAGCGCCGATGTGACCAGCATCAGGAGGATCAGCGGCATCGGCCCCGAGGCCCGCGTCAGCACCGCGCCCGCCATGGCCGACAGCGCCGCGCCAAGCCCGATCAGCAGCGCGCCGCCGATCCCGGCGGCCGAGGCGGCCAGCGCCGGGCGCACCGACAGCATCCCGGCATTGGCGCTGGGCAGCAGGATGCCGTTGCCAAGCCCGATCAGGCCGGTGAAGCCGAAGAAGATCACGGGTGTCACGAATCCCGCCAGCGTCACCAGCGCCAGCACCGCCATCCCCGCCAGGGTCACCATCGCGCCCGCCAGCATCATCCGGTTCAGCCCGACCCGGACGCTGAACAGGCCCGACAGGAAGTTGCCCGCCATGTACCCCACCGCCGGGGCGCCGAAATAGACGCCAAGCGCGGCGGGGGAGAGACCGAAGATATCGGACCCGACAAAGGGGGCGCCGCCGAGATAGGAAAAGAACGCGCCCGAGGCGAAGGCAGCGGCCAGGCAATAGCCCCAGAAGCGTTGCGAGCGGAAGAGGGCGGGGTATTCCCGCGCCTGGTCGAGGAACGAGGACTCCCGCCTTTGGCCGGTTTCGCCCAGATCGGCCCAGATCAGCGCGAGCAATCCGGCCCCGCTCAGCCCCAGCAGTGCGAAGGTCGCCTGCCAGCCGAAGACCTCATCCAGCGCGCCGCCGATCACCGGGCCTGCCATCGGCACCACCGACATGCCCATGGTGACATAGCCGATCATCGATGCGGCCTGATCCTCGGGCACCATGTCGCGGACGATGGCGCGCGACAGGACGAAGCCGACCGCGATGGCGGCCTGCGCCATGCGGCAGATCATGAAGCTGACATAGCCCGGCGCGAGGAGGGCGCCGACGGAGGCGGCGACGAAGATCGCGGTGACAATCAGCAGCACGGAACGGCGCCCATAACGGTCCGCCAGCGGCCCGATCAGCAGCTGCACGACGGCCGTCATCGCAAGATAGAGCGATACGGAAAGCTGCATCAGGTGGTATTCCACGCCGAAATGGCGCGCCATCGAGGGCAGCGAGGGCAGGAAGATGTTCAGCGACAGCGCCGGAACCCCCGCCACCAGCACCAGCGTCAGGATATGCGGCGGGGTGCGGCGGTCGAGGAAACGGATCGCGGGGCGGGCGGGGCGGGCCATGACCGGGGCTTAGGGGCTTTGAACGCGGGCGTCCATGTCAAAAGGTCGAAGGGATCATCACCATTTGTGAAAGATGAAGAAGGCTCCTGCGGCGATCAGGGTGAAGCCCGCGACGTGGTTCCAGCCGAGGCTTTCCTTCAGGTAGGTGACCGAGAAGATGGCGAAGACCGACAGGGTGATGACCTCCTGTATGGTCTTGAGCTGGGCTGCGTTGAAGGTGCCGTAGCCGATCCGGTTGGCGGGGACCTGAAGCAGGTATTCGAAGAAGGCGATCCCCCAGCTGACAAGGATCACGGTCAGAAGCGGCGCGGCGCGGAACTTCAGGTGGCCGTACCAGGCGAAGGTCATGAAGACGTTGGACGCGATCAGAAGGCCGATTGTGAGGACGGCAGCGGGCATGTGGGGTATCCTGAGAGAGGGAAGGGGGGGCGATGTCGCGGGTAAGGCTTCGGTCGGTCGGCGACCCTCGGGTCACGGGTCACTGTACATCGCTCGCCTCCGTTTGCAATTTGCGACCGGTGCCTTGTCAAGAGTTTGCAAATTTGACGGAAACAGCTTCCCGGCGCGCGGCTTTGCCGTTAGGGTCCGCCGGACCGCGGGGCCGCATTGGGGAGGAGTGTATCCGATGAAAGACATTCTGCAACAGCTCGAAGACCGTCGCCAGCAGGCGCGTCTGGGCGGCGGCCAGCGGCGCATCGACGCCCAGCACGCCCGCGGCAAGCTGACCGCGCGGGAGCGGATCGAGCTTTTGCTGGATGACGGCTCTTTCGAGGAATTCGACATGTTCGTCGCCCATCGCTGCACCGATTTCGGGATGCAGGCGGAACGCCCGGCGGGCGACGGCGTCGTCACCGGCTGGGGCACGGTCAACGGCCGCATGGTCTATGTCTTCAGCCAGGATTTCACTGTCTTCGGTGGCTCGCTGTCCGAGACCCATGCCCAGAAGATCTGCAAGATCATGGACATGGCCATGCAGAACGGCGCGCCGGTGATCG
>DAIOXI010000116.1:7695-9364 GCA_036758045.1 Albidovulum sp. | reverse complement strand
GGACCCGTAAAGATCAACTCCCGCACGGCCAATCGTGATAACGTCAAGGGGCTTGTCCGTCATATGTCCGTCCCGATCCGCACCGGCGCCCCGTTCGAACGCGCCATGGCGTGAATGATTGTCTCGATCTCCAGCCCCGCCGCAAGGTCCGGCGCCGCCGCCTGGCCCCCGGCGATGGCGCGGCAAAGGTCGCGCGCCTCGATCACCTTCTGTTCGTTGAAGCCGAAGTTATGCCCCGGCGCCGGGCAGAAGGCGGCGAAATCCGGCTGGTCGGGTCCGGCCTCCCCGGCGCGATGAACCCAAAGCTCGTTCATGGTCTCCTGATCGAAGACCAGCGTGCCTTCGCTGCCATGCACCTCCCATTGCAACCGGCACTTGCGCCCCCGCGCCACGCGGGAGGCGGCGAAACTGCCCTGCGCGCCCGAGGTGAAGCGGATCAGCGCAAGGGCGCTGTCCTCATTCTCCACCCGTTTCGGCCCGTCGGGCGAAGGCCGTTCGGCCACCGCGATCTGGGTCATCGCCGTGACCTCCGCCACCGGCCCCATCAGCGCGATCATCTGGCTGACAAGGTGGCAGCCCAGATCCCCCAGCGCGCCCAGCCCGCCTTCGGCATGGGTCATGCGCCAGCTCCACGGCAGGCCGGGATCGGCGGAGTAATCCTCATCATAAACACCCCGGAAGGACAGTGGTCGACCGATGGCGCCGCCTTCGATCAGCGCGCGGGCGGCCTGAAAGGCGGGGTTGCGCAGATAGTTGTAGCCCAGGATCGTCACCTGCCCCGGATGCGCTGCGGCGGTCGCGGCCATCGCACGGGCATCCTCCAGCGTCAGCGCCATCGGCTTTTCCAGCCAGACATGCTTGCCCGCCTGCAAGGCCGCCTCGGCCATCGGCCGGTGCAGCCCGTTCGGCGCGGTGATCGACACGACATCGACCGAAGGGTCCGCCACCGTCGCGCGCCAGTCGTCGCTGGCGCGGGCAAAGCCGAACTGCCCGGCAAAGGCGCGCGCCTTGTCGGCGGGCGTGTCGCACAAGACCTCGAGCCGCGGATGCGCGCCGCCGAAGACGGTCGCGACATTGCGCCAGGCCATCGCGTGACACTTGCCCATGAAGCCCGTGCCGATCAGCGCCACGCCAAGAGGGGTGCGGGGCATCTCCATCCTAGCCGACCTTCACCACCGTGCCGGTCCGCGCCGAGGTCAGCGCCGCCTCGGCCAGTTCCAGCGCCTTCAACCCGTCCTCGCCGGTGGTCGGTGTCGGCGCGCCGTCGGCCACGGCCTTGCAGAAGGCCGCGATCTCATTCGCATAGGCGGCCGTGTAGCGGGTCATGAAGAAGTTCAGGAGCGGCGGCCGGGAAAAGCCCGCGCCATCCGCAAGCTCGATATTCGCCTCATGCGTATTGCGCGCGGAAACAAGGCCCTTCGACCCCAGCACTTCGATCCGCTGATCGTAGCCATAGCTCGCCCGGCGGGAGTTCGAGATGGTGCATTGCTTGCCGCTGGCGGTGCGGAGCACGACGGTGGCGCTGTCATAATCGCCCAGTTCGCCGATCTTCGGGTCGGTCAGGACGGAGGCGGCGGCATAGACGGTTTCGACCTCCTCCCCCAGAAGCCAGCGGGCAACGTCGAAATCATGGATCGTCATATCGCGGAAGATCCCGCCGGAGACCTTG
>DAIOXI010000116.1:0-7685 GCA_036758045.1 Albidovulum sp. | reverse complement strand
CTTGATATAGTCCGCGGGCGGCGCGCCCGGATCGCGTGAGGTGATGGTGATCATCTCCACCTCGCCCACCCGGCCCGCGTCGATGGCAGCCTTCAGCGCCATGAAGTCGGGATCGAAGCGGCGGTTGAAGCCGACCATCAGGGTGCCGCCCTCGGCCTTGACGGTGGCCAGCGCCGCCTTGACCCGCGCGACGTCCAGATCGACGGGCTTTTCGCAGAACACATGCTTGCCGGCGCGCACGAATTTCTCGATCAGATCGGCATGGGTGTCGGTCGGCGTGCAGATCACCACGGCGTCGATATCACCGGCGGCGGCAATGTCGTCGATGGAGCGGATCGCGCAGCCGAACGCGGCCTGCGCCGCCTTTGCCGCGGCCTCGAACGGCTCGGCGATGGCGACCAGTTCGGCACCTGGAACGCTGGCGATGGCGCGGGCATGAACCTGACCGATACGGCCGGCGCCCAGAACGGCAAAACGGAGGGGCATTGGTATCCTCATCTGCAAGGGCTGGTATGTCCGGCGTGGCCGGTGCCGTGTTGCGGGCGGAAGCGGCAGGTCATCCCGCCGCCTCATACTCGGGCTGTGTCTTGGCCCCGGTGATATAGGCGACGACGTCCTGACCGTCGGTCTCTTCCTTGCGCAGGTTGGCGCAGATGCGGCCGCGCCGCCAGACGACGATCCGGTCGCAAAGGTCCATCACCTGCCGCATGTTGTGGCTGATGAGGATCAAGGGTTCGCCGGCCTCTTTCAACGTGCGGATGATGTTTTCCACCTGCGCGGTTTCCTGCACACCAAGCGCCGCCGTGGGCTCGTCCATGATCGTCAGCTTGGAATGGAAGGTCGCGGTGCGCGCGATGGCCACGCATTGCCGCTGACCGCCCGACATGTTCTCGATCGTGTTGCGGATGTTGGGGATCTTGACCCCGGTCCGTTCCAGTCCGCGCATCGTCGCCTCGCGCATCGCCTTGTAATCGAGGACCGAGAAGGGGCCGAGCCTGACCTTCACCTTCTCGCGCCCCAGAAACAGGTTGTCGGGGACGTCGAGGTGATCGGCCAGCGCAAGGGTCTGGTAGACCGTCTCGATCCCGGCCTCGCGCGCCTCGAGCGGGCCGCCGAAATCGACATAGCGCCCGTCGAACCAGATCTTGCCGGACGTGCGCTGCTCCACCGCCGTGATCTGGCGCACGAAGGTGGACTTGCCCGCCCCGTTGTCGCCCATGATGGCGACATGCTCGCCCTTGCGGATTTCGAAGTTGCAATCGACCAGCGCGTGAACGCCGCCGTAATGCTTGGTCAGCCCCTCGGTCCGCAGGATCACGTCGCCGATCTGCGCGCCCGCCTGCGAGCCAGTGCGGTCCGATACGTTCGTCTGACTATCGCTTGCCATGGTCCCCTCCCCTACATCCGGGCCGCATTGCGGCTCTGGCGCCATTGGTCAAGCACGACCGCACCGACGATGATCGCGCCCTTCACCATCTCCTGGTAATAGGCGTCGAGCTTGAGGAACGTGAAGCCAGAGATGATGACACCGAAGATCAGCGCGCCCAGCACGGTACCAAGCATGGACCCGCGCCCGCCTTGCAGCGACACGCCGCCGATCACCGCCATGGCGATTGCGTCAAGCTCATACATCTGGCCCATGCCGGCCTGCGCGGTCAGGTTCTTGGAACTCAGCACGATGGCCGCGATGGAGGCGAGCATCCCGGCGATGGCATAGATCAGCACCTTGTGCCGCGCGACCTTGATCCCCGACATCCGCGCCGCGTCCTCGTTCGAGCCGATGGCATAGGTGTGCTTGCCGTAGACGGTGTATTTCATCACGAAGTGAAACAGGATCGCCAGCGCGACGAAGATCGCGACCGGCATCATGCCCTTGCCGATGGCGGCATAGCTGTCGGTCGGGAAGGAAATCGGCTGGCCCTTGGACCACCACTTCGCCAGGCCGCGCGCCGTCACCATCATGCCAAGCGTGGCGATGAAGGGTGGAATGCGGGTATAGGCGATCAGAAGGCCATTGATGACGCCCGCGACGATGCCGCAGGTCAGGCCGACGACAAGCGGCACGATGACCGGCAGATCGACAAGGCCAAGTTCGGGGAACATCGCCTTGGGGTTCGGGTTGCCGTTCACCGTCGCGACCTGCGCGAAGCTCATCGCGATCATGGCCGTGGCGCCGACGACCGACCCGGAGCTCAGGTCGATGCCGCCGCTGATGATGACCTGCGTCACCCCCAGCGCGATGATGCCGACGATGGCGACCTGAAGAATGATGATCTTCAGGCGCGGTTCGTTGAACAGCGTGTCCACGTTGTCGCGGGTGTTGAAAAGAAAGCTGTCATGGATCAGAAGCCGGCCCAGGACCTCGAACACGACGATCATCAGGATCAGCGCGATCAGAACGCCCAGTTCCGGCGGGCGGGCGCGTTTGGAGGCATCGAAGGTCAGCCCCCCAACGCCATGCGTCGTCTCCGACATGGGTATCTCCTCCTGTTCCGGCGGCGGGACAGGGGGCGGCCGGGTGGCCGCCTCCCTCCTTGCTGTGGTCTCGGCTCAGTTCTTCGACAGGAACTGGTCGATATTGGCCGGGGTGACCAGCTGGAACGGGATGTAGACCTTGGTGTCCACCGCCTCGCCCCTGGCAAGCTTCAGCGCCGCGTCAAGCGCGCCCGCGCCCTGACCGGCGGCATCCTGAAACACGGTCGCGTCCAGATCGCCCGCCTGCATCGCGGCCAGGGCGTCCTGCGTGGCATCGACCCCGCCGACGATCACGTCGGCCATGCTCATCCCGGCCGCCTTCATGGCCTGGATCGCGCCGATAGCCATCTCGTCATTGTTGGAGATCACGGCATCGAACGGCTCTCCGGTGGACAGCCAGTTGGTCATCAGGTCCTGCGCCTCGTCACGCGACCAGTTGGCGGTCTGCTCTTGCAGGATGTTCAGCGTCACACCGCATTCGCCGGATGCCATCACGTCATGGATATCGGCGGTCCGCTGCACGGCGGCCTGGTTGGACAGCTCACCCATCATGACATAGATGTTGGCCTCGGTCTTGCCCGCCTCGGACAGAAGGCGGCAGACCTCCTTGGTCTCAAGCGTGCCGGATTCGCGTTCGTCGGACGCGACGAAGGCCTGATTGTCGGGCAGCGTATCGACGTTGATCGGCTGGCGGTTGACATAGACAAGGGGAACGCCCGCCGCGGCGGCGGCATCAGACATCGCCTGCGTGGCCGAGGTATCGACCGGGTTGACGATGATCGCATCGACGCCGCTGGCGATGAAGTTGTTGATCTGGTCCAGCTGCTTGGCCACGTCGTTCTGCGCGTCCTCCACCTGGATATCGACGCCATCCATGGCGTCGGCCTGCTCGATCATCCCGTTTCGCAGCACGGTCAGGAAATTGTCGTCGAACAGCGCCATCGACACGCCGATATTTTCGGCGGATGCGACCGTTCCCATCAGGGTTGCGGTCAGCGAGACTGCAAGCAGCATCTTCTTCGTCATCTGGGTTCCTCCTCCCGAGGGTGTCGGTGTCCGGCGCACCATGTTTTCTCTGCCGGAAAGCCCCGGAGATCCGGGCAGTTCCGCGCTAGGCCGCAAGGGCCTTTACCTGCGCGGAGATAAACGCGAACGAGGCGCGAATGGCCGTCAGCGGATCGGGCAGCGCATGGACCGCGGGCGAGAAGCATTCATAGGAAAATGCCCCGTCATAGCCCGCCGCCAGAAGCGCCCGGATCTGGTCGATGTTTCCCAGCCGGTCTCTTTCATCGACCAGCACGCGGTGTTCGTCCTCCATCTGGCCGATGGTCAGGCCGGGGTCCGTCACGGCAGAGATATGGACAATCCCCGTCTGGCCCGGATAAAGCGGCCCGCCGCCTGCAAGGGTGTGGTGGAAGGTGTCGTGAACGATCCGGTAGACGCCCGCCGCGTCAAGCGCGTCGATGGTCTCGACCAGTTCGGCCTTGCTGCGCAGCGAGGAACGAGCGAAACCCAGCGGTTCGACCAGCGCGACCATCCCCGCATCCTCAATCATCCCGCGCGCGCCTTTCAGCGCGACGCGCAGGTTGGCCTGGCGTTCGCCATTGGCGGTGGCGGTGCCGTCGTTGCGCGGAATCAGGCTGATCGTTTCCCCCCCGGCGGCGGCGGCGGTCGCGACAAGGGCGCGGACCTCATCGGCGATGGCATCGGACCAGCTGTTGAACGGATAGACCTGGCTGACGCCCAGTATCCGCAACCCGCGGTCGCGCGCCATGGCGCCTGCATCGGCGGCGGCGATGCCGTCGAAGATCGGGCGGCCCAGATCGTTGCGCACCTCGACGCCCGTGGCGCCAAGCGCCTGGGCGAGGTCGAGGAATGCCGCATAGCCCAGCCCCGGCGCGGTCATCTGGTTCAGCGCGAATTTCATGTCGTTCCCCCCCTGACCCGGCCGCCCCGATGTCTCTTGCTATGGTTGGCGGGTTTGCAGGTCGGGCGGGATTCTGTTGTTTGGCGGGTGATTCTGTTAACGTGTCGGGCCGATTTTTTCGTCATCAATGACGAAAACATACGCTTCTGAATGACGAAAAATCGTCACTCACAACATTTCGGCAAGCATCACTCGGGGCTCAAGGAAATGCTGCGATCCCGGCCCGCTATCGGGCTTTCCGGCCGCCGCGACCATGAACCCCAGCAGGTCGCGGCACAGCTCCCGCAAGGGGGTCGAGATGACCATGACGGCATAGCCATCCTGCAGCGCGGCGCGGCTTTCGCCGGTCAGTTCGTTGACGATCAGGGCGACCTTGCCGGGCGGGCGCGCCTCGCGCAGGGCGCGGATCGCACCCTCCATCCCGCCTCCCGCCACATAAATGCCGCGCAGGTCGGCATGGCGGTTCAGAAGGTCCAGCGTCGCCTCGTAGGTCACCTCGATCAGCTCAAGGTTCACCAAGGCCTCAAGCACCGTGAAGGCGGGGGCATTCTCGCGCACGAAGGACCGGAACCCGACCTCGCGCAGGTCATGCCCGTGCCAGCGGTTGCCACCGACAAAGATCGCCAGCTTGCCGGGCTGGGCCATCGTCCGCGTCATCATCCAGGCCGCCAGCCGCCCGATCTTCATGTTGTTGAGACCAAGGTAGCTTTGCCGGATGCCCTGCCCGAAATCGTTGAGCAGCGAGAAGACCGGGATATTCGCGGCCGTCAGGTCGCGCACCGCCTGGTTCAGTTTCTGGTGGTTGATCGCCACGGCGGCGACCGCATCGACCCGGCCGCGAAACTGCGCCATCGCGGCGGCGAATTCCTCGGGCGATTGCGAGGTGACATAGCGGATCAGCGGTCGGATGCGGACATCACTGCGGGCTGCCGCCGCTGCCTCGATCTCACGCGCGAAGGTCTGGTAGAATTCGTGCTTCTTCTTGATGAGCAGAAAACCCAGCCACAGTTCGGGGATCTGCTGGACCATGCGGAACTCCAGCAAGCCGCGCGCGTGATAGCCGACCTTGTCGGCGGCCCGCGCGATCTTGCGCAACGTCTCTTCCCGCACGGTCGACCGGCCGTTCAGCGCGCGATCCACCGTCGCCACGCTCAACCCCGCCTCGCGGGCGACATCCTTCATGGTCGGCCGACGCGCCATTGCCCTTCCTGATCCCGGTTGCGTGACACGACTATGATCGGTTCGCCGCGCGACCTCAAAGGGATATTGACCGGCGCGGCCTCAGCGCAGCGCCTCGGTCGCGATGGTGCGGGCAAGATCGCGCACGATCAGGCCCCGCGCGGCGGCAATGTCGGCGGCGGTCCCCGCGCCCCCGATGGGAACGGTCAGGTCGAAAAGACGGCTCCGGTTCCGCCCGCCTTCGGTCGCGACGAAATACTGCCCCGACAGGCGCAGCGCGCCGCCCGGATCGGCGACCATGTCGGCCACACGCACCTCGATGGCCGCATCCGGGCCGGTGGTGAAGGGCCACGGCTCGGCCGCGACGCGGGCGCCGGTGATCCGGCTCAGGTAGCCCGACAGTTCCAGCGTCATCGCGCGCACCGGCTCATCCGCCCAGAGAAGCCTGGGGTTGCTGGTCAGCGCACCACCCGCGTCACGGGTGAAGATCTCCTGCGAGGAGGCGTAGTCGGGCAGCGACACATCCCGCACGACGATGGACCCGAACGCGACGGCGACGTGATCCCCGGCGGGTGCCGTCGGCACCGCGAAGCGCTGTTCGGGACCGGCGAAGCAGGCGGACAGGAGGACGGTCACGGCCAGCAGGGCCAGGGGTTTGAGCGTTCGTGTCATGTCACCGTCCCATCAAAAGCGAATTCGGTTTGCGTTCCAGCGCGCGGGCCAGCGAGGATACCGCCTGCGCCGCCCGCTCCACCTCGCGGATGGCGGCGCGGGTGTCGCGGGCGATGCCCGCATTCGCCTGATACCCTTTCAGAGTCTCGCTGGCCTGCGCCAGCACGTCCTGCGCCTGCTGGATCACTGCGGGCAGCCCCTCGGTCGCCTTGGCGAACTTCTCCGCCGCGCCGCTGGCCGAGGAAAGCGCGCTGTTGGCATTCTCGATCGCCCCGCCCTCACGGATCTGGGTCAGGATGGCGCGCAGCTCCTCCAGGGTCCTGTTCAGGTTGCCCGACAGCGCCTTGATGTCGTCCGAGGCCAGAAGCCCGCGCGCATCCGTCACAAGGCCGTTGATATTGCCCGGCATCGCCCGCGCATCGTCGCCGCTGATCAGCGCATTGGCGCTGGCCATCAGGTCGATGGCGTTGTTCAGCACCTGTTCGATGGGCAGCGCGTTGATCCGCTGGAACACCCCTTCGGCGGTGGCGGAAACGTCGGAGATCTTGCTGTCCGTCGTCGGGATCACCGGGTTCGGACCGCCCGTCATGTCGATCCCGGCCTCTGCCACACCGGGAACCTCGACCAGTTCCACGTTCAGCCCGCCGGTCAGGATCGAGGCCGACACCAGCCGGGCGCGCAGACCTTCCTTCACCCGCTGGCTCAGGAACGCCAGGGCATCGTCCGGCCCGCCGCCGCCCTCAAGGCCCAGCCGCCCCGGCTGGATCGACAGCGTCGCGGCCAGCCGCACACGATCATCGCCAAAGCGCGCTGGATCGACGATCCCGTTCAGCGCCGTCACCTTGCCGATGGTCAACCCGTTCAGCGTGACCAGCGCGTCAGAAGTCAGGCCCGCGACGTTATCCTCGAAGATCGCGGTCAGGTTCAGCGCCTCGCCCTCCTCCCCGGCAAAAACGCTCGACCGGGCGCCCGCCTCATCCGGGTAGACGGAAAAGACCGCGTTCTGGTCTACCGGCTTTCCGCCGGACACCACGGTCTCGAACGTGACGCCACCGGAGACCAGCGAAGCGATGGATTTGAAGTCGATGCTGGCGCCCCCCGGCCCGACCGAAAACGAAAAGCCCGAGGCATCCCAGAATCGGGTGGCACTGGTGACAAGGCTGTCATGGGGCTTGAAGATCAGCGCCTCGGCCTCGGCCGTCGAACCGTCATCGGAAATGCGGGTCTTGCCGACGCGGCCGACCTCGATCCCGCGATAGAGAATCGGCGTGTTTTCGGTCAGCATCGTCTCTCCCGCCGCGCGCAGGGTCAGATAAAGCCCGTCGCGGCCCAGCCGGTCCAGCGGCGCATCGGGCAGACCGGTGAAATCCTCCTGCAAGCCGTCGGGCGTGTCGTTCCACAACCCTTCGATGAAGACCCCGGTCAGCACCGT
>DAIOXI010000115.1:5296-9373 GCA_036758045.1 Albidovulum sp. | reverse complement strand
ACGGGCCTCTCCGGCGCGGGCAAGTCCACGATCATGAAGATCCTCGGCGGGTTTCTTGAACCGACGGCGGGCGGTGTCTTTCTTGACGGGAAACCAGCCCCCTATCGGTCGGGCGCCGAGGCCGAGGCGCTTGGCGTCGTCGTCATCCATCAGGAATTCAACCTCGCCCAGGATCTGACCGTGGCCGAGAACATCCATCTCGGGCGCGAGATCGGCGGACTGTTCCTGAACCACAAGGCGATGCGCAAGGGCGCGCAGGATCTGCTCGACCAGCTGGAAAGCCATGTCAGCCCCGACGCGCGCATCCGCGATCTGCCGGTATCCGACCGGCAGATGGTCGAGATCGCGAAGGCCCTGTCGCGCAACGCCCGCGTGTTGATCATGGACGAGCCCTCCGCCGTGCTGACCCACCGCGAGGTGCAGATCCTATTCCGCCAGATCGACCGGCTTCGCGCCGCCGGGGTGGCGCTCCTTTACACCTCGCACCGGCTCGATGAGGTCAGCCATATCGCCGACCGGATCACCGTCCTGCGCGACGGCGCCGTCGTGCGAAGGGCGGAACGGGGTGAGTTGACCGAGGACGGGATGGCCACCGCGATGGTCGGCCGCGACCTGACCGACATCTTCCCGCCGCGCCGGACGGAGTTCGGCAGCGTCGCGCTGGAACTGCGCGATTTCGCCGTGCCGCCGCTGGTGGAGGGGATAACGCTCAGCCTGCGGCGGGGGGAGGTCCTAGGCATCTCCGGCCTTGTCGGGTCGGGGCGCACGGAACTGGCCGAGGGGCTGGTGGGGCTTCGCGCCCATCACGGTGAGGTCCTGCGCCACGGCGCCCCGATCCGCATCCGCTCGGTCACCGACGCCGCCCGGCATGGCATCGGCTATCTGACTGAGGACCGGAAGGAACGTGGGCTTCTCTTGGAAAAGTCGCTGCGCGTGAACCTGACCCTGCCCGACCTGCCGCGGTTCGGCGCCCCGCTTCTCTCTCGCGCGCGGGAGGAAGAGGCGCTGACCCAGGCCATCGCGGAGTTCGACATCCGCGCGCCGGAACGGGGGATGGAGGTCGGCAACCTGTCGGGCGGGAACCAGCAGAAGCTGCTTCTGGCCAAGACCATGCTGCCGGACCCGGAAGTCGTCATCATTGATGAGCCCACGCGCGGCATCGACATCGGCACGAAAAGCCAGATCTACGCCTTCATCGACCGCCTCGCCCGCGAAGGGCGAAGCGTCATCGTCATCTCCTCCGACATGCCGGAAATCCTTGGTCTTTCCGACCGGGTTCTGGTGATGCGGCAAGGCCGCGCGGCGGCGGTGCTGGAAGGGGATGAGATCAGCGAACACGCCCTTGTGCGGGCGATCATGGGGACACGGGAAAGGACCAGCGAAGATGCTTAAGGGACGGCTTTCCCTCTCAACCCTCGGGCCTTTGGCCGCCCTTCTGGTGCTGATCGCGCTGGGGGCGTTCCTGAATTCGAACTTCCTGTCGTCGGGAAATATCACCAATGTCCTCGCCCGGTCGGCCTTTATCGGGATGATCGCGGTGGGGATGACCTTTGTCATCACCTCGGGCGGGCTGGACCTCTCTGTCGGGTCGATGGCGGCCTTCATCGCCGGGATGATGATCCTCGCCATGAACGCCATGCTGCCGACGCTGGGGATCGGCGTCCCGCTTGTGCTGGCGGGCATGGCCGTCGCGCTGATCGTGGGCCTGCTTGCGGGGCTGACCAACGGCTTGCTTGTCACGCGCGCAAGGATCGAGCCCTTCATCGTCACGCTGGGGACCATGGGCATCTTCCGCTCCCTCGTCACCTGGCTTGCCGATGGCGGGACGATTTCCCTCGATTTCGAGGCGCGGCAATTCTACCGGCCGGTCTATTACGACGGCATCTTCGGCATCACCTGGCCGATCATCACCTTCGCCCTCGTCGCCATCGCAGGCCAGGTCGCCATGCGCCACACCCGCTTTGGCCGCTATTGCGAGGCGATCGGGTCGAACGACAAGGTCGCGCGCTATTCGGCGGTGAAGGTCGAATGGGTGCGGTTGATGACCTATGTCATGCTGGGGATGCTGGTGGGGCTTGCCACCATCCTCTACGTCCCGCGCCTTGGCTCCGCCTCCGGCTCCACCGGCGTCTTGTGGGAGCTTGAGGCGATCGCCGCCGTCATCATCGGGGGGACTGCGCTCAAGGGCGGTTATGGCCGGGTCTGGGGCACCGTCGTCGGTGTGCTGATCCTCAGCCTGATCGACAACATCCTCAATCTCGCCGACCTCGTCTCGCCCTATCTCAACGGGGCGATCCAGGGGGTCATCATCGTACTCGCCGTTGTGCTGCAACGCGGGAAATCATCCGCCGAGGGGCGGTAAACAGGGAGGAAGACCATGAAACGCAGAGAGTTCTTCGGCGCCACCGCCGCGATGGCCGTGACCGCCGGTCTGGCCGCGACGACCGCCGCCGTGGCCCAGGATCAGACCTACACCATCGGCGTGTCGATCCCGTCGGCGACGCATGGCTTCATGGGCGGGCTGAACTGGCACGCGCAGGAAACCATCAAGCGGCTTGAGGCGACCTATCCGCAGCTGAAATTCGTCCTTGCCACGGCGGGCGACGCGGGCAAGCAGGTCAACGACCTTGAAGACATGATGGCGACGCGCAACATCGACGGCCTTGTCGTGCTGCCGTTCGAGAGCGAGCCGCTGACCGGCCCGGTGAAGGCCGTGAAGGATGCGGGCAAGTGGGTGACCGTCGTCGACCGTGGCCTTTCCATCGAAGGGGTCGAGGATCTTTATGTCGCGGGCGACAACACCGCCTTTGGCCGCGTCGCGGGGGAGTATTTCAAGGCCAACCTGCAATCGGGCGCCAAGATCGTCGTGCTGCGCGGCATCCCGACGACGCTGGATAACGAACGGGTCGATGCCTTCCAGAAGGCCATCGAAGGCTCAGGGATCGAAATCCTGGACATGCAGCACGGCAACTGGAACCGTGACGACGCCTTCACCGTGATGCAGGACTACCTGTCGAAATACCCCCAGATCGACGCAGTCTGGGCGGCGGATGACGACATGGCGATGGGCGTGACCGAGGCCATCGCGCAGGCGGGCCGGACGGATGAGATGTGGATCATCGGCGGCGCCGGAATGAAGGAGATCGTCAAGCGGATCATGGACAAGGACCCGCAATTCCCGGTGGACGTGACCTACCCGCCCGCGCTGATCTCCGCCGCGATCGAGATGACGGCACTGCGCTTCGTCTCCGACACGCCGGTCTATGGCCGTTTCATCATCGGATCGACCCTCATCACGCCGGAGAACGCGGAACGGTTCTACTACCCCGACAGCCCGTTCTGATCCGGGCTCTTCCGAAACAGGACGGCCGGGGCGGGGGACCGCTCCGGCCGTTTTCGTTGTGGCGACGCGCGCCGTCAGGACGCGCATCGCCGGGCCATGGCCGGGCTGCAAGACCTGAGGTTTCAGGCGCGGCGGCCGCCGAAAAGACGTTCGACCAGCACGAAGAACAGCGGCACGAAGACCACGCCAAGGATCGTCGCGCTCAGCGTGCCACCCAGAACCGCCGCGCCGACCGCCTGGCGCCCGCCAGAGCCCGCGCCGGTGGACAGCACCAGCGGCAGCACGCCCAGCGAAAAGGCCATCGAGGTCATGATGATCGGGCGGAAGCGTTGCCGCGCCGCCTCGCGCACGGCGCTGTAAAGCGCCTCCCCCGCCTGATACCTGTCGCGCGCGAATTCCACGATCAGGATCGCGTTCTTGCCGGTCAGGCCGATGACGGTCAGCAGCCCGACCTGGAAGAAAACGCCGTTGTCGAAGCCCGCGAACCGTGCGGCGGCCAGCGTGCCGACAACACCGATGGGCATGGCGAGCATCACCGCGAAGGGGATGGTCCAGCTTTCGTAAAGGGCTGCAAGACACAGGAACACCGCCGCCAGCGACAGCGCGTAAAGCAGCGGGGTCTGGCCGCTCGAATCCCGCTCTTCCAGCGACAGTCCGGTCCAGGCGACCGAATAGCCGCCGGGTAGCTGGGCCGCCAGCCGAGTCGTCGGAATGTTAGATTCTCCCTACTTTCA
>DAIOXI010000115.1:3346-5286 GCA_036758045.1 Albidovulum sp. | reverse complement strand
CAGCCGCTCCACCTCGGCCATCGCCTCGCCGGTGGACACGCCCGGCGCGGGGGAGCCCTGGATCTGCATCGACGGCACACCGCCATAGCGGGTCAGACCCTGCGGCCCGTATTGCCAGCTTTCGGTGGTGAAGTTGGCGAAGGGGACAAGGTCGCCCGAACTGTTGCGCACCCGCCATTTCTGAAGGTCGGCGGGAACGGAGCGCGCGTCCGCCTCCCCCTGCACATAGACCCGCTTGATACGGCCGTTGTCGTTGAAGTCGTTCACATAGCGCCCCGCCCAGGCGATCGACAGCAGGTTGCCGACATCGCTGGGCGACACCCCCATCGCGCCCGCCGCGCGCCAGTCGATGTCAAGGTTGAACTGCGCCGCATCCTCAAGCCCCGAGGGGCGGGCGGAGGCGATCAGCGGGCTTTGCGCGGCCATGCCCAGAAGCGTGTTGCGCGCATTCAGCAACTCCTCATGGCTTTGCCCGCCCTGCGCCTGAAGGTAGAAGTCAAAGCCCGAGATGTTGCCAAGCTCGATCACCGCGGGCGGGACGATGGGAAAGACCATCGCGTCGCGGATACCCATGAAGGCGCCAAAGGCGCGGCCCGCGATGGCCTGCACGTTCTGGTCCGGGTTCGGCCGTTCGGCCCAGTCCTTCAGCCGGATGAAGGCAAGGCCCATGTTCTGCCCCCGTCCGGCGAAGGAAAACCCCGCAACGCCGAACATGGAATCCACGCTCGCCGCCTCGGCGGTGTTGAAATAGGTCTCAACCTCCTGCACGACCTCAAGCGTGCGCTCCGCCGTGGCCCCCGTCGGCCCCTGGATCAGCGTCATCAGGATGCCCTGATCCTCATTCGGGAGAAAGCCGGTGGGCGTGGTCATGAAAAGCCAGCCGATCGCCGCGCCGATCCCCAGATAGACAAGGCCGACGCGGATCGGGCGGATGATGACATAGCCCACGGTCCGGCTGTAACCGCCCAGCACCGCCTCAAACCCCCGGTTGAACAGGCCGAGGATACCGCGATGCGTATGATGGGCATCCTTGGCGCGCAGGATCGTGGCGCAAAGCGCGGGCGTCAGCGTCAGCGCGACCAGCACCGAAAGCGCCATGGCCGACACGATGGTGATGGCGAACTGCCGGTAGATCACGCCGGTCGAACCGCCGAAAAAGGCCATCGGCACGAAAACCGCTGACAGGACCAGCGCGATGCCGACCAGCGCGCCGGTGATCTGGCCCATCGACTTGCGCGTCGCCTCGCGCGGGGAGAGGCCCTCTTCCTCCATGATCCGCTCGACGTTCTCCACAACGACGATGGCGTCATCGACCAGAAGGCCGATGGCCAGAACCATGGCCAGCATGGTCAGCACGTTGATGGTAAAGCCCGCGATACCGAGGATCGCGAAGGTACCAAGGATGACGACCGGCACCGCCAGCGTCGGGATCAGCGTCGCGCGGACGTTTTGCAGGAACAGCAGCATGACAAGGAAGACCAGCACGATCGCCTCGAACAGGGTCTTCACCACCTCTTCGATCGAGATCTGGATGAAAGGCGTCGTGTCATAGGGGATGACATAGCTGACGCCTTCGGGGAAGAATTTCGAAAACTCCTCCACCCGGTCCTTCACCCGCTGCGCTGTATCCAAAGCGTTGGCGCCCGAGGCAAGCTGGATCGCCATGCCGGAAGACGGCTTGCCGTTATAGCGCGCGATGACGGAATAGTCCTGCGCGCCGACTTCGACCCGCGCGACATCCTTGAGAAGGACAAGGCCGCCATTCGTCTCGGCCCTGAGAACGATATTCTCGAAATCCTCGGGCGTGGACAGAAGCGACTGCGCCGTGATGGTGGCGTTCAGCTGCTGGCCCTCCACCGTCGGCAGCGTACCGAAGGCGCCGGCGGAGATTTGCGCGTTCTGCGCCGAAACCGCGCTGACGACATCGCTTGGCGAAAGCT
>DAIOXI010000115.1:2058-3336 GCA_036758045.1 Albidovulum sp. | reverse complement strand
CGCGGCCAGTTTCGACGGGTCGAGCCAGATGCGCATCGCATATTGCGCCCCAAAGACCTGAACGCCCCCGACCCCCTCGATCCGGCTGAATTCATCCACGAGGTTTGAGTTGAGGTAATCCGACAGGTCGGCCTGATCCAGCTTTCCGTCATCGGAGATCAGCGCGATGACCATCAGGAAGCTCGACGTGGATTTCTGCACCCGAAGGCCCTGACGCTGCACGGTTTCCGGCAGCAGGGTCGTGGCCTGCGCCAGCTTGTTCTGCACCTGCACCTGCGCGATATCGGCATCGGTCCCGGTCTCGAACGTCAGGTTGACCGAGGCGGAGCCATCGGAGGTTGAGCTTGACGACATGTACCGCATCCCGTCGAGGCCGGTCATCTGCTGTTCGATGATCTGCGTGACGGTATTGGCGACCGTTTCCGCCGAAGCGCCGGGGTATGAGGCCGAGATACGCACCGAAGGCGGCGCGATCTGGGGATATTGGGCGATGGGCAGCGTCAGGATCGACAGGATGCCGACCCCCATGATGAGGATCGAGATGACCCAGGCAAAGACCGGGCGGTCGATGAAAAAGCGTGCCATTCCTCGGTCTCCGATCAGTTCGCGGCGGCGGGGGCGTCGGTCTTTTCTTCCGGCGTGACCTTGGCGCCGGGCGCGATCTTCTGAAGCCCCTCGACGATCAGCTTGTCACCGGGTGCAAGGCCGTCGGTCACGATCCAGTTCGCGCCCTGATCACGCAGCACGGTCAGTTGCCGCTGTTCGACGATGTTGTCGGCATTGACCACCAGCGCCGTCGGCTGCCCGCGCCGGTCGCGCCCGATCCCCTGTTGCGGGGCGAGGATGGCGTTTTCCACCACGCCCTGCGGCATCTCGACCTGGACATACATGCCCGGCAACAGCAGATGGTCGGGGTTGGGGAACATCAGCCTGAGGACGATCACCCCGGTCAGTTCGTTCACATAGGGCTCTGCCGCTTCCAGATGCCCTTTCTGCGGGTAGTCCGACCCGTCCGCCAGGCGCAGGGTCACGGTCGGGTCCATGCCGCGATTGGCATCGGGAT
This sequence comes from Albidovulum sp., assembly GCA_036758045.1. Lineage (GTDB taxonomy): Bacteria > Pseudomonadota > Alphaproteobacteria > Rhodobacterales > Rhodobacteraceae > Albidovulum. The sequence continues at coordinate 2,273 of DAIOXI010000115.1, read as the reverse complement.
TGGCGCGGCGCCAGCGCAGAAGTTCGGCCGCCGACTGGGTCACATCGACATAGACCGGGTCAAGGTCTCGGATCACGGTCAGCGCCGTCGCCTGCCCCGCCGTCACCAGCGCGCCCTGCGTTGTCTCGCTCAGGCCCACGACACCGGAGAGCGGCGCGCGGATGGTGGTCCGGTCAAGGTCGATCTGCGCCGATTGCAGATTGGCGCGTGCCACC
>DAIOXI010000115.1:0-2048 GCA_036758045.1 Albidovulum sp. | reverse complement strand
CGTCGCGAGCGGCGATGGCATCGTCAAGGTTCTGCTGGCTGACGACCGACCGGCCCAGCAGTGTTTCCTGTCGCTTCGCCTCGCTTTCGGCCGACCGCAGCGTCGCCTCGGCCTGCGACAGCGCGGCTTCGGCGGCGGCCACCTTTGCCTCATAGCTCGCAGCGTCGATCTTGTAGAGGGGGTCGTTCTGCGCCACCTCCGCGCCCTCGCTGAAAAGCCGGTCGGTGATGATCCCGCTGACCTGCGGGCGCACCTCGGCCACGCCCGAGGCCGCGACCCGGCCCGGCAGGGGGGAGATCAGCGTCACCGGCTCTGCCCTCAGCGTGCCGACGGTCACGGGCTGCGGCGGCGCCTCGCCCGCGCCCTGCGCGAAGGCCCCGACCGCGGTCCCGAGGATCGCCGCAGCAAGAGTGTAAGCAAATCGCAGCATGACGCGCCCCTCGAAAGACATGATCCTGTTCGGCCCCAAAGGAGCATATCCGGCGGGCGGCCACCAGTCGCGCTTTTGCGCACTGGCGCACAGAACTTCGTGCGGGCACCGCGAAGCATTTGGGCCATCTGCACAATTTGCCGGCACCCGACAGACCGCTCAAGCCGCGCCGTCAAAGACTTTGCCTCAGCATCATCGCTACATCGACCAGAGGATGCGCATGGCCCATCGCGTTGTGGTACCGCCTCAGCGCGGAAAGATGGGCAAAGAGGGTGGACGGCTTCAGCCCCAGCGCCCCGCTCAGTTCCGCGGCCGGAACCCGGTCCGGCTGACAGCGCATCAAAAGTCGGGAAAGCGCCGACCGCCCCGGGTGGCCAAGGGTCGTCAGACATGAGTGAATCGGTGTTTCCATGGTTCACCAGCGTACGAAACAGGGTACCGCACAACCGCTCTTCCGCGCGCTTGCAAGGACGTCATGGAATCCGCCCGCCGCCTCACATCTTCGTTCTTGCCCTTCCGCCCATGCCCCTCCGGTGGCAGAATGTCGCGACGAACAGGAGCGCCCGCATGAGCTATGCCAAGACCGAAGACGCCCTCGCCCGCCTGACGCCGGAACAATACCGCGTCACCCAGCAGAACGGCACCGAACGCCCGTTCACCGGCGAATATGACGACCATTTCGAACCCGGCCTTTACGTCGATATCGTGTCGGGGGAGCCGCTTTTCGCCTCATCGGCCAAGTTCGCCTCCGGCTGCGGCTGGCCGTCCTTCTCAAAGCCCGTCGTCGATGCCAATGTGATCGAGCTTCGCGACACTACACATGGCATGGTCCGCACCGAAGTGCGGTCCGCCCATGGCGACAGCCACCTCGGCCATGTCTTTCCGGACGGGCCACGCGAAATGGGCGGGCTGCGCTACTGCATCAACTCGGCCAGCCTGCGCTTCATCCCGAAAGAGAGGATGGAGGAAGAAGGCTATGGCGCCTATCTCGATCAGGTGGAGGATCGCAAATGACTGAACGTGCCGTTCTGGCCGGTGGCTGCTTCTGGGGCATGCAGGACCTGATCCGCAAGCTGCCCGGTGTCGAAAGGACCCGCGTCGGCTATACCGGCGGCGATGTCGACCACGCGACCTATCGCAACCACGGCACCCACGCCGAAGGGATCGAGGTCATCTTCGACCCGGCGAAGCTCAGCTTTCGCGCGCTGCTGGAATTCTTCTTCCAGATCCACGACCCGACCACGCTGAACCGGCAGGGCAACGATCTGGGCACGTCCTACCGCTCGGCCATCTACTACACGTCCGAGGCGCAGAAGGCCGTAGCCGAAGAGACCATCGCCGATGTGAACGCAAGCGGCCTCTGGCCCGGCAGGGTTGTGACGGAGGTCGCGCCTGCGGGCGATTTCTGGGAGGCGGAGCCGGAGCATCAGGATTACCTGAAACGCTTCCCGAACGGCTATACCTGCCACTTCCCTCGCCCAGACTGGGTCCTGCCCAAACGCGCGGCGGAATAGACCCTATTTCGCGTCGCGCTCGATGATCCATTCCACCGCCGGGTCTGGCACGAAGCGCCAGTTTCGGCGCGGGCCGGCCATGACGTTGAGGTAATACATCTCGA
>DAIOXI010000114.1:4581-9458 GCA_036758045.1 Albidovulum sp. | reverse complement strand
CCTCAAGCTGGTCGACCAGCCGGTCCAGGTGACCAACATGGCCGGCGCCGGCGGTGGCGTTGCCTTCACCCATGTCGTGACCGAGCGCGGCGACGATGCCGATCTGATCGTGGCCGCCTCGTCCGCGACCACGACCCGGCTTGCGCAGAACGCCTTCGCCGGCATGACCGCCGATCAGGTCCGCTTTGTCGGCGCCATCGGTGCCGATCCCGGCGTTATCGTCGTGGCCAAGGACAGCCCCTTCCAGACGCTGAAAGACCTGGTCGAGGCGATCAAGGCCGATCCCGGCTCTGTCGCCTTCGCGGGCGGTTCGGCCGCCGGCGGATTCGACCACATGAAACCGTTGCAGGTTCTGGAAGCAGGCGGGTTCACCGACATCCGCAAGGTGAAATACATCGCCGTTGACGGCGGCGCCGATGCCATCACCCAGACCATCGGCGGCCACACGCAGGCCATGACTGGCGACATGTCCGAGACGATCGGCTTCCTGAAGTCGGGCGACATCCGCATCCTTGCGGTTCTGACCGAAGACCGGGTTCCGGGCTTTGACGACATCCCGACCGCCAAGGAACAGGGCTATGATGTCGTCGCGGTCAACTGGCGTGGCCTCTATGTCCCGAAGGGCATCAGCGACGATCAGTTCAACGCCTGGGCGGCGAAGCTTCAGACCGTCGCCGACAGCGCCGAGTGGAAGCAGATCATGGCCGATAACGGCCTTGCGCCCTTCACCAAGGTCGGTGCCGACTTCCAGACCTGGATCGACGGCGTGATCGCGGACACGACGAAGATGTCCAAGGAAATCGGGGTCATCCAGTGACACGGTCCGACCGGATCTTTGGTCTGGTCATCATCCTGGTGGCGCTGGCGATGATCGTCGGCGCCACTGGCTTCCAGGAGCCGTTCTTCGCGAGCGGCCCCGTGGGACCGAAGGTCTTTCCGATGACCATCTGCGGGTTGATTATCTTTTGCGGACTCTCCATGCTGGCCCGGCCGGATGCCGAGCCGGACTGGCCCGGTGCCGCAGCACTTGGCCGCATCGCCGCCGCCGTCGTGGTGATGGTCGCCTATGCCTACATGCTGAAGCCCTTGGGGTTTCTCTTGCCGACGGCGATCACTGCGGGCGTTATCGCCTTCCTGATCCGTCCCGACGCGCTGCGCGCCGCGGTCGCGGGTATCGGCCTGTCGGCCGGTCTCTACCTGATCTTCAAGTATGCGCTGGGCCTCGGCCTCGTTCCGTGGCGCTGGCCCTTCTGACCCGGAGACCGACATGGACACTCTCGCCAATCTGGCGCTCGGCTTTTCCGTCGCCGTCACGCCGTTCACGCTTTTCCTCGCGGTCGTCGGCTGTTTCCTCGGCACGATCATCGGCGCCCTGCCCGGCCTTGGCCCGGCGAACGGCGTCGCGATCCTGATCCCGCTGGCCTTTTCGATCGGCCTTGACGCGACGCAGGCGCTGGCGCTGCTGACCTCGGTCTATTACGGCGCGATGTATGGGGGGCGGATCTCCTCCATCCTGCTCAACATTCCCGGCGACGAACCGGCGGTGATGACGACGCTTGACGGTTACCCGATGGCCAAGAGCGGCCGCGCGGGCGACGCGCTGGTGCTGTCGGGTGTGGCCTCCTTCGTCGGCTCCTTCCTTGCCACCATCGGCCTTGCGCTGATGGCGCCAATTCTGGCGCGGATCGCCTATCTCTTCGGCCCCGCGGAGTATTTCGCGCTTTACCTCCTGGCCTTCTGCACGCTGGGCGGGCTGGCAGGCAAGAACCAGGCGAAATCCGCCGTGGCGGCGCTGATCGGCCTTGCCGTCGCGGTCATCGGCATCGACCCGAACAACGGCACCACGCTGCGCTATACGTTCGGCAACCTGCACCTGAACGACGGGATCAACTTCCTTGTCGCCATCGTCGGCCTTTTCGCGCTGGCCGAGGTGTTCTTCTTCATCGAAAGCCACGGCAAGGATTCCGCCGTCGGCGTCAAGCTGGGCAAGGTGACGATCCCGGTCCGCGACATCGTGAAATCCGGCTGGACCATGCTGCGCGCCTCGGTCATCGGCTTTGTGGCGGGCGTGCTGCCCGGCGCCGGGGCCTCTCTCGGGTCGTTCATGTCCTACATGGCGGAGAAGTCCATCGCCCGTGATGGCGACACTTTCGGCGCCGGCAACCCCAAGGGCGTCGCCGCGCCCGAGGCGGGCAACAACGCCGCCGCCGGTGGCGCGCTGGTCCCGATGCTGACGCTGGGTGTGCCGGGTTCCGGCACCACGGCGGTTCTTCTGGCGCTGCTGATGACGCTGAACATCACCCCCGGCCCGCTTCTGTTTCAGGACCGGCCGGACGTTGTCTGGGGCCTGATCGCGACGCTGTTCATCGCCAATGTCGTCCTTCTGGTGATGAACGTGCCGATGGTGCGGCTCTTCGTCTATATTCTCGCGGTGCCGCCCTGGGTTCTGCTGCCGGGTGTGACGCTGATTTCCTTCGTCGGGGTCTATTCGCTGTCGGGCAGCTATTTCGATCTCTTGATGATGGTGGCCTTCGGGATCGGCGGCTATATCCTGCGCAAGCTTGAGATACCGCTGGTGCCGGTGATCCTTGGCATCCTTCTGGGCAACCACATGGAAAACTCGCTCCGCAAGGCGATGGTGCTGTCGGATGGCGACTGGAGCTATCTCTTCGCCTCGCCGATCTCCATCATCCTCTGGGTCGCGGCGATCCTTGGCTTCATCGCGCCGATCTTCCTGCGTGGCCGGTTGAAGCGCCCGCCTTTGCCGGAGTCGCCGGACGGGACGGCCGACTGATGCCGAAAGTGCGGGTTCTGGTGCCCACCGGGGCGCTTGGTCTTGGCTATGACCGGGCGGCCCTGGCCCGCGGCGTGGCCGAAGGCCCCGACATCATCGCCGTCGATGGCGGGTCCACCGACAGCGGTCCGGCCTATCTGGGCCGGGCCGTTTCCAAATATTCCCGCGCCTCGACGCGCGAGGAGTGGCGCGACCTGATGCTGGCGCGGGCCAGGGCGGGCGTGCCGCTCGTGATCGGGACGGCGGGAACCTGCGGGGCGGACGAAACGGTGGACTGGCTGTTCGAGATTACCCGCGAACTGGCTGCCGAACTGGGGCAGGAGATCCGCGTCGCAAGGCTCTATTCCGGCCAGAAACAGGATGACATTGTCCGTGCGCTGGCGGACGGTCGCATCGCCGCCCTGCCCGGCGCGCCCGAGGTGGATGAAGGGACGATCCGCGCCTGCACCCATATTGTCGCGCTCGCCGGGGCTGAACAGATCGCCGCCGCGCTGGCCACCGGGGCGGATATCGTCATCGCCGGGCGCACGACGGATACCGCGATCATCGCCGCCCTGCCGCTGATGCGCGGCTGCCATGCGGGCGCCGCCTGGCATGGCGCCAAGATCGGCGAATGCGGCGCTCTCGCCACCACCAATCCAGCGACCGGCACGATACGGATCGACTTCGACGACACGGGCTTCACGATGGAGCCGCTGGCGCCTTCCGCCCGCGCCACGCCCTACACGGTGTCGGCCCACATGCTTTATGAAAACTCCGACCCCTATATCCTGCACGAACCGGGCGGCCATCTGGACGTGCGCGCCAGCCGTTATACCGCGATCAGCGACCGAGCCGTCCGGGTCGAGGGGTCGGAATGGGTCAAGGGACCCTATTCGGTGAAACTCGAAGGTGCGCGGGTCGCGGGCTATCAGGCGATCAGCCTGACGCTCTTGCGCGACCGCCGATATGTCGCCAATGCCCGCCACTGGTGTGACGACATCGTCGCGCGCGCCAGCGAAAAGGTCACCACCCGCATGGGCCTGCCCGAGGCAGATTTCGGGATCGAGATGCGGCTGGTCGGGCAGGACGCCACGCTGGGACCGCTGGAAACCGGAACCGCCGTTCCGAACGAAATCGGCGTCCTGACCATCGTGACAGCGCCCGAGGAAAAGCAGGCGGTGGAGATCGCCAAGATTCTCAACCCCTATCTGCTGCATCACGCCCTGACCGAAGACGAACCGATGCCGACCTTCGCTTTCCCCTTCTCCCCGGCCGAAACCTCGCGCGGCGCGCTTTACGAATTCTGCCTGCACCACACCCTTGCAACCGAAGATCCGATGGCCCCCTTCCGCCTTGTCGTCGATGAGGTCGGCCATGGCTGAGCTTGGTCAGATCGCCACCAAGATCCGGTCGAAAAACGCCGGTCCCTTCTGGCTGACGATCGACATTTTTTGCGGGGATAGGGCCGCTTTTGACCGCGTTTCCGAAGGGCTTTCGACCGACCGCGTCGCCGCCCTGTTCCGCGTTCCCGCCGAAACGCTGAAGCGCTTCGACATCGCGGATCTTTGCGTGGTGAAGTTCTCCCTCCCCCGGCCGCAGGTTCAGGGAACAGGCCGCGACCGCGACATGCACGGCGCCGCCTGGGCGGTTCTGCTGGAAGAGGTAGAGATCAACTGACCTCGCCTGCGCCGAACAACAAGTCCCGATGGTCGCGCAGATAGATCCGCAGCCACGGGGTAAACCGGCCCGGATCGGCGGCAAGGTCGGCCATCAGCGCGGGAAGGCCGACCCAGTCGACCGCCATCACCTCATCCGGGTTCGGCGCGACCGCTATAACGGTCGGCGCCTCGGCCACGAAGATGTCGACCACCTCATGCTCTGTCATGCCGCCGCCCATATCGGCGCGGTATTCGACCTGCCCGGCAAGCCGGGGCGCGACGCCGGTGATCCCAAGCTCTTCCCGCAGCCGCCGTTCGGCGCAGGCGGCAGGGCTTTCGCCCCAATGAGGATGGGTGCAGCAGGTATTCGCCCAAAGGCCGGGCGTATGATACTTTCCCAGCGCGCGGCGCTGCAAAAGGATCGCATTCCCGCGCATCAGGAA
>DAIOXI010000114.1:3519-4571 GCA_036758045.1 Albidovulum sp. | reverse complement strand
ACGGCCGATGATCTTGTCGAAGGGCAGAAGCTGCCCCCCGACCCAGGCGGGAATCAGCGCCGCGTCGCTCACGAGACCTGTTGCGGGGCCTGCTGCTGCTCGGCCGAGCGGCGGGCGAGTTCCTGACGGTAAAGCGCCATGAAGTCGATCGTGTCGATATTCAGCGGCGGGAAGCCGCCGTCGCGCGTCACGTCGGAAATGATGCGGCGCACGAAGGGAAATACCATGCGCGGGCATTCGATCAGCAGGAAGGGGTGAAGCTGCTCCTCAGGCACGCCTTCCACATGGAAGATGCCGCCATATTCCAGCTCAAGCAGGAACAGCGGCGCGCTGTCGGCCTTGTTCTTCGAGGTGACCTTGAACTTGCTGATAACCTCATACTGATGCTCGATATTGCGCTTGCGGGCGTCAAGGCTGACCTGAACCTGAATGTCGGGCTGCACCTCGGCATTCGTCAGGCCCTTTTGCGCCACGACGTTTTCAAACGACAGGTCGCGGACATATTGCCCCAGAACCTGCATCCTGACTTGCTGCGCCTCGGGCGCGCCATTGCCGTTTTTGGTCTCGGCCATCTCGCTCATTCTCCAGAACACGTCATTTGACGCGCGGTGTAGCAGCTTGCCCGGCAGCGCTCAATGCCGAGTCCACCCGGACGGCCCCTCGCGCGGCGGCCGGGGCGGTTCGTCAAGCTCGACATAGTCGCCGTCGATGACATCGGGGCGGTGCGGTTCGCGCCGCGGCGGCGGGGCGCCGAATTCGAACCGCTCGACCGTCACGCGGCTGGACAGATAGCGCAGGACGGCGGCGCGGAACGCGGGGACCAGCAGCAGCATCCCCATCGTATCGGTGAAAAACCCCGGCGTGATCAGCAGCGCGCCCGCCAGGAGGATCATCGCGCCATGAGCGATAGGCTCCGTCGGATCGCGCAGCTCGCGCATCGCGCCGCGCAGGTTCGCGATGGCGGTGGCCCCCTGCATGCGGACCAGCCAGCTTCCCGCAACGGCGGTAAGAAGAACGATTGCCAGCGTCGGCCACAGGCCGATGAACCCGCC
>DAIOXI010000114.1:405-3509 GCA_036758045.1 Albidovulum sp. | reverse complement strand
CGCAATCTCGATCAGCGGGATCGCGATGAACGCAAGAAGCAGCCACATGGCATTCCTTTCCGGCCCAAGGTGGACTTGATCTGGCCTCTCCCCTACATAAGTGGGCAGTACGACCATTGCCAACCCGAGACGGGTCACCGTCTTCCACGAAGGCCCGCACATGTCCAATTCGCTGATCCAGATCCTCGTCCTTGCCGGGATCGCAATTTTTCTGATCCTGAAGCTGAGAAGCGTCCTCGGCACGCGCGACGGGTTCGAAAGGCCGCAGGAGCGTGTGTCGCCGCCTCAGCCCGAGCCTCGCCGCGGCAAGTTCGAGGTGATCGACGGCGGCCCTGACCGCGACATCAGCGATCATGTGCCCGAAGGCTCCCCCTCGGCCAAGGCGCTGGCAGCGATGAAACAGGCGGAGCCGTCGTTTTCCGTGTCCGAATTCCTGCGCGGCGCGCGCGGCGCCTATGAGATGATCCTGATGGCCTTCGAACGCGGCGATCTGGAAGAGGTGAAGCCCTTCCTGGCCGAGGACGTCTTCGATGCCTTCTCCGAGGTGGTCGCGGCCCGCAAGGCGCGCGGCCTGACCGTGGAATCCGAGTTCGGCGGCATCCGCGAACTGACCCTGCAAGAGGCCGAATTCGACCGCACCACCCGTGAGGGCGAGATCACCATCCGCTTCGCGAGCGAGCTGACCTCTGTCGCCCGCGACGCCGAGGGGAACGTGGACGAGGGCAGCAAGACCGAGCTTCGCCGCCAGCGCGACGTCAGGACCTTCGCCCGCAAGATGGGCGCGGATGAACCGAACTGGCAGCTCGTCGCGACGGGCGAGTGAGGGCGTGCCGGGCCGGGCGACAGTCCCCGCCGGTATCCCCGGATGGGCGGCCGAGGATCATGCCGCCGCCTTTGCCGTCTGGAAACTGACCGCGCCCGATGCCGCGCCGGTCGCCGATGCAAGGCGGTTCTTCGAGACGGCATTCGTAGCCGAACCCCGCCCCTGCCGCTGCACAGGCTATTATGAGCCCGAGCTTTCGGGCCGCCCTGCCCCCGACGCCCGCTTCCGCCACCCGCTTTACGCCCCGCCCGCCGATCTGCCCCCCGACTGTCCCTGGTTCAGCCGTGCCGAGATCGTCGAAGGCGATCTGCTGGCGGGGCGCGAAATCGTCTGGCTCGACAGCGCCATCGAGGGCTTTCTGGCGCAGGTTCAGGGCTCCGTCCGGGTTCGGATGGATGACGGCACGGTGCTGCGGCTTGGCTATGCGGGCAAGAACGGCCACCCCTATCGCTCCATCGGGCAAGAGTTGATCCGGCGCGGTGAGGTCAGTCAGGACGCGATGTCGGCCGACGCGATCCGCGACTGGTGCGCCGCCCATGCCGATCAGGTGCCGGACCTGCTGTCAACCAACCCCTCCTTCGTCTTCTTCCGCCCGCTCGAACTGCCCGAAACCCTCGGCCCCCTCGGTGCCTCCGGCGTGCCGCTGACCCCGCTGCGCAGCCTTGCCGCCGACCCTGAGCACATCGCGCCGGGGACGCCGGTCTGGGTCCAATCTGGCGCTCAACAGGCGCTTTTCATCGCGCAGGATACCGGCAGCGCGATCAAGGGGCCGGGCAGGATCGACCTTTTCTGCGGCTCCGGCGCGGCGGCGGGCCGCATGGCATCGGGCCTGAACGCAAAGGGAACCATCCACGTCCTGCACCCAAGGGTCGCGTGATGAGCCGCAAGCGCAAGGGCCTGAGTGCGGATGAGGAGGAGCTGTGGCGCCGCGTCACCGCCTCCGCCACTCCGCTGCACCGCCGTCCGGTCCCGAAGGCGGACGCCCCGAAGCCCGGACCCGTCTCACCGCCACAGCGCGCCGAAGGCGACCTTTTCGCTGCCTTCACAAGCCCCGCCCGCCCGAAAGGACCGGGCACAACGAAGGTCACGCTTCAACCCGCCATCGACCAGACTGTCGCCGCGCATCCCCTGCGGATGGACCACGGCGCCTATCGCCGGATGGTCTGTGGCAAGACCCGGCCCGAGGCGCGCATCGACCTGCACGGCATGACCCTGGCCGAGGCGCATCCCGCCCTGATCGGCTTTGTCCTCAGAGCGCAGAACGCGGGCTGCCGGTTGATCCTTGTCATCACCGGCAAGGGCAAGCGGTCGGAAGCCCACGGGCCGATCCCGCAGCGGCTTGGCGCGCTGCGCCATCAGGTGCCGCACTGGCTTCACAGCCCGCCCCTGTCCGGCATCGTCCAGCAGATCGCCACCGCCCATGCGAAACACGGTGGCATGGGCGCCTATTACGTCTACCTTCGGCGGTCAGAATAGACCCTAATTCGCCCCGCCGGCCAGCGCCGTGACCGGGGACAGGACGATCTCCGTCGCGCTGCGCACGGTCAGGACCGCGCCGGGCAGAAAGCCGGTCCGCCCGGTCGGATCGGCCGCGAAGGCGCGGTCGATGTCGGGCAGCCGCCCCAGGATGGAAATCAGCGAGGGTGAATCGCCCAGATTGAAATGTCCCACCCCGGTCGAAAACGCCGTCGTGTCGAGGAAGGTCACCTTCAGGTCGGACAGCACGCCAATGTCCCTGATATTGCCCAGGCGCTCCTTCTGCCCCGACAGCCGCGCGGCAAGCTGAAGCGCCCGGTCGCGCCTGGAGGTGAAGATCACGAAAGGTTCGGGCAGCCGCCCGATCCGGTCCGCCTGCGCGCGAAACACGTCGATATCGACGTCCGGCGAGACCAGCACGACCCCGGCGATCCTCGATTGCAGCCTCGTGTCTCCGGCAATCGCGATCTGGCGCAGCGTTTCCATGGTCAGCGCGGCCCCCATCGAATGCGCCACGACGGTGATCCGCCGCGCGCCCGCCGCCTCGACCTCATGCAACAGGTCCTCAAGCCCGTCGCGGGCGAACAGCGCGCTGTCCCGGTCATAGGCATAGCCAAGCGGATGGGCGCGCGAGGGCCACGAATAATGCACCAGCGCCGCCTTGATATCGAGGTCATGTCCGATCTGCGCCAGCCGGAAGGCGCCTTCGGGGAAGTTGTTGTTGAACCCGTGAACGTAGACGATGGCCTCGCGCTGTGGCGGCAGGACGCGGCGCAGCGCGGCGCGGAAGTCGGCGGGTGACGCA
>DAIOXI010000114.1:0-395 GCA_036758045.1 Albidovulum sp. | reverse complement strand
CTTTGACGGCCAGGTGATTTGCCCCGGTTCGCGGTCGGGCGGGACCGAAACGTCAAGCTGAAGGTAGCGGGTCTCGCGGCTTCGCCCGCTGCCGAACGGATCGCCGGTTTCGGGGTCAGGACTGCGCGTTGTGCCGATATAGAGACGTTCCACGGTGCCGACGCTGGCCGCCGAGGGATCGACCACGACCCGCCCGCGCGGCGCGCAGGCGGTCAGGCCGAAGATCACGAAGACCAACACCAGATAACGCGCCATCGCCGCCCGACGTCCCCCGTTCGTTCCCTGCGGCGAGATTAGTCAAACGCCCCCTGCCCGGCCAGTCCTGTCAGAGGATATACCGGCTCAGATCCGCCGAAGCTGAAAGATTGCCAAGATGCTTGTCCACGAAGGCGGCA
>DAIOXI010000113.1:7920-9462 GCA_036758045.1 Albidovulum sp. | reverse complement strand
CGTGATCCTGCGCGTCGAGGGGGAGGAAACCGCGACCGTGCTGATGGACGCGCTTGGGGCCGGGATCGACCTTGCCACCATCCCCGGCCTCGCATTCCGCAAGGACGGCCAGCCCCATGCCACCCCGCCCGCGCCGATGATCCGCGACCTCGACGCCCACCGGATCGGGTGGGAGTTGATCGACTTTACCGAACACAGTTACTGGGGCGGCAAACGCGCCGTGATCGTGCAATTCTCGCGCGGTTGCCCGCATCTTTGCACCTATTGCGGGCAGCGCGGATTCTGGACCCGCTGGCGCCACCGCGATCCGGTCAGGCTGGCACGCGAGATCGCCTGGCTGGCGCGCGAGAAGGGCGTCGAACTCATCAACCTCGCCGATGAAAACCCCACCTCCTCCCGGCGCGCCTGGAAGGCGTTTCTTGAGGCGCTGATCGCCGAAGAGGTCAAGGTGACCATCGTCGGCTCCACCCGCGCCGATGACATCGTCCGCGATGCCGACCTCCTGCCGCTTTACAAGAAGGCCGGCTGCCTGCGCTTCCTTCTCGGGATCGAGGGAACGGATGAGGCGACGCTGGCCACCGTCAAGAAGGGCGGCACCCGCGCGAAGGATCGTGAGGCAATCCGCCTACTGCACGACAACGGCATGATCGGCCTATGCACCTTCGCCGTGGGGTTCGAGGAGGAGACGGACCGCGACTACTGGCGCCTGCTCCGGCAGCTTCTGGCCTATGATCCCGATCAGGTCATGTCGATCTACGCCACGCCCCATCGCTGGACGCCCTTCCACGGCCAGTCCGCCCACCGCAGGGTGATCCAAACCGATCTCCGGCTCTGGGATTACAAGCATCAGGTGATCGAAACGCCCCTTGTCCCGGCCTGGCGCGTCTTCCTTCGGGTCAAGCTGATCGAGGCCACGCTGCAATTGCGGCCCAGGGCGCTCTGGCGTGCCTGTCTTCAGCCGGACCGCGACATGCGCCACGCGCAGCGCTGGTACACAGCGATGGGCCGCCGCGTCTGGCTTCGCGAATTCATGGATGCGATCCTGAAACCGGCGCGCCAAGGGCCGACCGTCGCGGAGTACTGGGGGGCAGAGCAATTGCCGGAAGAGGCGATGGCCCGCACCGCCCCCCGCATTGCGGCAGAGTAGGGATCAGCGATCGTCCCGCCGGATCTGCGCGCCCAGCCCCGCCATCAGCCCTTCGAACACCGGGAAAGAGGTCGCGATGGGCGATCCGTCATCGACGCTGACCGGCTGCTTCGCGGCCAGCCCGGCCACGAGGAAGGACATCGCGATGCGGTGGTCGATATGGGTCGCGCAGGTCGCGCCGCCCGGAACACCGCCCGGCCCCATGCCGTGAACGATGAGCACGTCCTCTTCCTCCTCGACCCGCACGCCGCAGGCCTCAAGCCCGCGCGCCATCGCGTCGATCCGGTCGCTTTCCTTCACGCGCAACTCCTTAACCCCGCGCATCACGGTCGTGCCTTCGGCAAAGGCCGCGACGACCGACAGGATCGGATATTCGTCGATCATGCTGGCGGCGC
>DAIOXI010000113.1:0-7910 GCA_036758045.1 Albidovulum sp. | reverse complement strand
AGGGCTGAGGCGCGGACCCGAAGGTCGGCGACCGGCTCCCCCCCCTCCTCGCGCGGGTTCAGGAATTCGATGTCGGCACCCATCTCGACCAGCGTGGTATAAAGCCCGTTCCGCGTCGGGTTCTGGCTGACGCCGGGGACGAGGATGTCCGACCCTTCGACGATCAGCGCCGCCGAGACCGGAAACGCGGCCGAAGACGGATCGCGCGGCACCGCCACCACCTGCGGGCGCAGCTCCGGCTGGCCGGTCAGGGTGATGACCCGGCCCTCGCCGGTATCCTCGACCGTCAGCTCCGCGCCAAAGCCCCTGAGCATCCGCTCCGAATGATCGCGCGTCGGCTCCTTCTCGATCACGACTGTCTGACCCGGCGCGTTCAGCCCCGCCAGCAGCACCGCCGATTTCACCTGCGCCGAGGGCACGGGGACAACATAGCGCACCGGCACCGGGTCCGCCGCGCCGACGATAGTCATCGGCAGCCGTCCCCCCTGCCGCCCATAGGCCCGCGCCCCGAACAGCGCCAGCGGATCGGTCACGCGGCCCATGGGACGCTTGCGAAGCGAGGCATCGCCGGTGAAGGTCGCGCTCATCGCCGTGGTGGCCATCGCCCCCATGATCAGCCGGACCCCGGTCCCGGAGTTGCCGCAGTCGATCACCTGTTCCGGCTCGGCAAAGCCGCCGACACCCACGCCATGAACCGACCAGTCGCCCTCGCCGTGCCGTGTCACCTCGGCCCCGAAGGCACGCATCGCGGCGGCGGTGTCCAACACATCCTGCCCTTCCAGGAGTCCGGTCACCTTTGTCTCCCCCACGGCCATCGCGCCAAGGATCAATGAGCGGTGGGAGATCGACTTGTCGCCCGGCACCTCCGCGCGCCCCTTCAGGGGGCCGGATTTGCGCGCTGACATCGGAATGGGGGTGCCGTGGCCGGACATGGGTGTCTCCGTCGAAAAACCGTTCCGCTGATAGCGCAAGCGCCCCGGTGGGTCCATGCCCATTCATCTTGCCCGAAATACCTCCGCCGGAGGCATCCCGCCCTTACCGGCGGCGGAAGGTCACGTAATGGGGCACCCGGCCCTCGCGGAGCGCCTTCTGCTCATAGCGGGTGGACAGCCAGTCTTCCCAGGCCACGCTGCCCTCGCCGACAAGGTCGAACCCGGCCCGCGGCACCTCCTTCAACGTCTGGCGCACATAATCGGGAATATCGGTCGCAACACGGAACTCCGCCCCCGACCGCATCACCCGCGCCAGCGGCCGCAGATGATCCTGGGTCACGAAGCGGCGGCGGTGGTGGCGGCGCTTGGGCCAGGGGTCGGGATAGTTCAGAAACGCCTTCGCGACCGAGGCATCGGGCAACACTTCCATCAGGTCGCGCGCATCGCCGGGATGCACGGCAAGGTTCGTCACCCCCGACTGCCGGATCTTGCCCAGAAGCATGGCGACACCGTTCACGAAAGGCTCACACCCGACGATGCCGATTTCGGGATAGCGCGCCGCCATGTGGACAAGGTGTTCGCCGCCGCCAAAGCCGATCTCAAGCCAGATCGGGCGGCCATCGCCGAAGATGCCCGACGGGTCGATCGGATCGCGCGCCGGGTTCTCGGCCCGCGTCACACCCGCCGGGCGCAGGCTTGCCAGATCCTCGGACAGATAGACCTTCTGCGCCGGGCGCAGGGTCTTGCCATGGATGCGGCCATAGAAGTTGCGCCATTCGGCGGAAGGGGGCTTGTCGTCGGTCATCGGGCTTCCCAAGGGTCGGGCGCCTTTACCGCCGGGGGGCCAGCCTGGTCAAGCAACGCAACCCGGCGCGATCTTGCGTGTCCTTCAGGCCAGCCGGGGCTGCGGGGGGCCGCGCCGGACGGCACGGCCCCTCAGCAGTCAGACGGCCGATTTCAACACCTCGGCCAGATCGGTCTTCTCCCAGCTGAAGCCGCCATCCGCTTCGGGGGCGCGGCCGAAATGGCCATAGGCGGCGGTGCGCTGGTAGATCGGCTTGTTCAGGCCCAGATGGGTGCGGATGCCGCGCGGGGTCAGGTCCATCGCCTGCGCCACGGCACGCTCGATCGCGGCCTCGTCCACGGTGCCGGTGCCATGCGTGTCCACATAGATCGACAAGGGCTTTGCCACCCCGATCGCATAGGACAGTTGCAGCGTGCAGCGCGTGGCCAGACCGGCGGCGACGACGTTCTTCGCCAGGTAGCGCGCCGCATAGGCGGCCGAGCGGTCGACCTTGGTCGGGTCCTTGCCGGAAAACGCACCGCCCCCGTGCGGCGCGGCGCCGCCATAGGTGTCCACGATGATCTTGCGTCCGGTCAGGCCCGCGTCGCCATCCGGCCCGCCGATCACGAACTTGCCGGTCGGGTTCACATGCCATTCGGTCTCTGCCGTCAGCCAGCCCTCGGGCAGCACGTCGCGGATATGCGGCTCGACGATCGCGCGCACATCGGCCGAGGTCAGCGCCGGGTCGATATGCTGGGTCGATAGCACCAGAGAGGTCACCCCGACGGGCTTGCCGCCCTCATAACGGATCGAAAGCTGCGACTTGGCGTCGGGGCCAAGCTTCGGCTCGGTCCCGTTCTTGCGCACCTCGGCCAGACGGCGCAGCATCGCGTGGGCATAAAGGATGGGCGCCGGCATCAGTTCCGGCGTCTCATCCACGGCATAACCGAACATGATCCCCTGATCGCCCGCGCCTTCATCCTTGTTGCCGCTGGCATCGACGCCCTGGGCGATGTCGGCGGACTGGGCATGCAGGTAGCTGTCGACCTTCAGGTTGGCCCAGTGAAAGCCGTCCTGCTCATAGCCGATGTCCTTCACGCACTCACGGGCGATCTCCTCCACCCGCTCGATGACGGCGCCGGGGCCGCGCACCTCGCCGCCGATGACGACGCGGTCGGTGGTCGCGAAGGTTTCGCAGGCAACGCGGGACTGGGGATCTTCGGTAAGGAACGCATCGAGCACGGCATCCGAAATGCGGTCGCAGACCTTGTCAGGATGCCCTTCGGAAACGCTTTCCGAGGTAAAGACGTAGTTTTGTCGGGACATGAAATGCTCCATTGGGGATCAGCCCCGCCACGCCAGGAAGCCGTTGTGGCAGGTGTGCCGCCTTGCCTACCCCGTTGCCCCCTCGGGGTCAATCGCGTTTGCGACGCCCCGAAAGCAGAAGCGCCAATCCCGCCGCGAGGATCAGGATTGTCGCCGGGACATCACCTGTGCGGGCATAAAGCGTCCGGGGCAGCGCCCCCGGCACGGCCGCGTCGATCACCCCGTCGGTGTTGAGTGCCAGCGCGTACAGCACCCGCCCCCGCGCGTCGATCACCGCCGAAACGCCCGTATTCGCGGCCCGCAGCAACGGCAAACCCTGCTCGATCGCCCGCAACCTTGCCTGCGCAAGGTGCTGATAGGGGCCGGAGAGATTGCCGAACCAGGCATCGTTGGTGACTTGCAGGATCCAGTCCGCCCGCTCCGGCGCGGCGTTCAGGTCCTGGGGAAACACCGCCTCATAACAGATCAGCGGCAGCACCTTTCCGGCGGCGCCGAGGTCAAGCACCCGCGCGCCCGGCCCGGCAGAATAGCCAAGACCGACCTGCGCCGCGAAGGCCGAAATGCCAAGATCCGCGATCCGGTCGACAAGCGGGACATATTCGCCGAACGGGACGAGGTGCCATTTGTCATAGGTCGCCCGCACCGCCCCGCCCGCGCCGATCACGGCAAGGCTGTTGTAATAGCGCGCGCCCTCCTGCCGCTGGATGCCGGTGGCGATGGGGACGCCGCCCGAGACCATCGCCATGCCCTCCAGCAGCGGCCCGGCGCGGTCCAGCAGGAAGGGAATGGCGGTTTCGGGCCAGACGATCAGATCGGGACGAGCGCCTTGCCCCGGCGCGCTGCCCGCAAGCATCCGGTCAAGATTGGCCTGCCACGCCTCGGGCAGCCACTTCGTCTCTTGCCTTGCGTTTGGCTGGACGAGGCGGACGTGAATTTCGGGACTGCGCGGCGGGATCGGCTCTGCCAGCCGCGCGGCGCCGAAAGCCCAGCAGGCCGCGATCAGGGCAAGGCCCGCGACGCCAAGACCGACACGCCGCCGGAACGCAACCGCCATCACCGGCAGCACCGCCACCAGCAGGGTCAGCGCGGACAGGCCGATCGGCCCGGTGAAGGCGGCGATCTGCGCCACGGGCGTGTCGATCCAGACATGCCCCGCCAGGGCCCAGGGAAATCCGGTGAAGATATAGCCGCGCAGCAGGTCCGTCGCGGTCAGGCCGATGGCAAAGCCCAACGCACGACCCGCGCGCCCGCGCCCCAGCGCCGCGATGCCCCCGGCAAGCGCTCAGAACTGAGCCATGCCCCCCGCCATCAACACGACCGCGAAGGGCGCCATCCAGCCGTAGATATCAGCCTCGACCTGAAACGGTTCGTAGATCCAGAAGAGAGCGGCAGCGAAATACCCGATCCCGGCGGCCCATCCGGTCCAGATCATCTGCCCGGCCCCGGCACGCCGCACCATGATCTCGGCCAGCACCGCCAGCGCGGCCAGCGTGACCGGCCAAAAGCCCAACGGCGCCTGCCCCCCCGCCGCCAGCGCGCCCAGCGCCACGCACAGGCCAAGGATCGACAGAGGCGGCCGGGCGGGCGGCCTCAGCCCGGCGCGCGGTCCCAACGCCAAGGGATCACGCCCCGGCCTGCGGCAAGCGGACCCTCAGCCGCTTGATCCGGCGCGGGTCGGCATCGACCACCTCGAACTCCGCCCCGCTTTCATGGGGAATGACCTCGCCCCGCGCGGGCACCCGGCCAAGCCACATGAAAAGAAGCCCGCCCAGCGTATCGACTTCTTCATTCTCGGCCTCATCGGCAAGCTTCAGGCCGATCTCCGCCTCGAACTCCCCCAGCGGCGCGCGCGCCTGCGCAAGGTACTGGCCGGGTTTCTCCAGCACCCAAAGCCCGTCCTCGGAGGTATCGTGTTCGTCCTCGATCTCACCGATCACGGTCTCGATCAGGTCCTCGATCGTCACCAGACCATCGACGCCGCCATATTCGTCGATCACCAGCGCCATATGGATGCGTTCGGACTGCATCTTCTGCAACAGGACGCCGATGGGCATCGAGGGCGGCGCATACAGCAAGGGCCGCAGCATCTTGCGCAGGTTGAAACGTGGCTTGGGATCGGTGAACGCCTGCTGAAGTGCGAGGTCCTTGAGGTGGATCAGGCCCAAGGGCGCGTCGAGCGTCCCCTTGAACACCGGCAGGCGCGAAAAGCCGCTGTCGCGGAATGCGGTAACAAGGTCCTCCAGCCTGGCGTTGACCGGCACCGCCACGATTTCCGCCTTGGGGATCGCGACATCCTCGACCCGCATCCGGCGGAGGTTGCCTATCCCCGGCAGCGGGGTCGATGGCCGCGCGACACCGTTTTCGTCCCGCGCCACGCCCTCCTCATCGCTGTCACCCGTCGAGAAGGCGTCGAAAATCCGCCCGAAGAAGCCGCGTTGCCCGCTACTGTCCGAGGGCTCCGACGCATCCTGCGCCGAAGGGGACCCGTCCAAACTATCGCCCATCATCTCTTTCCAGTTCATCCGGCGCACGCCTTGCGCCGGTCCAGTCATATGGGTCGTTCACACCCAGCTTCGCAAGTATCCTGACCTCGGTGGCCTCCATCAGGTCGCCGTCACGGTCGCGAATGTGATCGTATCCCAACAGATGCAGCATCCCGTGGACCAGAAGATGCGTGACATGATCGGCCATCGCCTTGCCGTGTTCCTCCGCCTCGCGCGCGCAGGTCTCATAGGCAATCGCGATGTCGCCCAGTTCCGTCGGCATACCGCCTACACCGCGCCGGGGTGGATGGGGCGTGGCACCATCCGCCTCCGCCCCGCGTTCCTCCGATGGCCAGGACAGAACGTTGGTCGGCACCGGCTTGCCCCGGAAATCCTCGTTCAGCGCCGCGATGCGCCGGTCGTCGCAGGCCAGAAGGCTGATCTCATACCCCTCCGGCGGCAGGCGATGCGCCTCCATGACCGCGCGGGCCGCGGCTTCCGCCAGATCCTCGATACCTGCAGCATTCCACCGGGCATCCTCGATCAATGTATCAACCAGCGGCTCCATCGTCGCGGTCATAGGCCTCGATTATCCGCGCCACAAGCTGATGGCGAACGACATCCTTCGCGGTGAAGTAGTTGAAGCTGATCCCCTTCACGCCGTCAAGAATCCGCTCGGCATCCGACAGGCCCGACATCTGCCCCCTCGGCAGGTCCACCTGGCTGCGATCGCCCGTGATGACCATCCGGCTGCCTTCGCCAAGCCGGGTCAGGAACATCTTCATCTGCATCGTCGTGGCGTTCTGCGCCTCATCCAGCACCACGAAGGCGTTGGACAGCGTCCGCCCGCGCATGAAGGCCAAGGGCGCGATCTCGATCCGCTTTTCCTCGATCAGCTTGGCAAGCTGCTTGGCGGGCAGGAAATCGTTCAGCGCATCGTAAAGCGGCTGCATGTAGGGATCGACCTTGTCCTTCATGTCGCCCGGCAGAAAGCCCAGACGCTCCCCCGCCTCGACGGCGGGGCGGGACAGGATGATCTTGTCGACATGCCCGCCGATCAGCATCGTGACGCCGACGGCCACCGCCAGATAGGTCTTGCCGGTCCCTGCCGGGCCGATGCCAAAGGCCATTTCGTGCTGGAACAGGTTCTTCACATAGGCCTTCTGCGCCTCGGTGCGCGGTTCGACCTGCTTCTTGCGGGTGCGCAACTCGAACTTGCCGCCCGCGAACATCTCAAGCTGTTCGTCCAACGTGAACGGCGTGCCACCGCCGCCCTCGCCCATCCGCAGCACCGCGTCGATTTCCCCGGCATCAATCGGCCGCCCGGCTTCAAGCTTGGCGTAAAGCGTCTGGAGAACGGCCGCCGCGCGGCCCCGCGCCTCGGCACTTCCCACCACCGCAATCTGATTTCCGCGGCGCAGGATGTGAACCCCCAGCTGATGCTCCACCTGCGCCAGATTGCGGTCAAACTCTCCGCAAAGGTCGATCAGCAGGCGATTGTCGGAAAACTCCAGAAGAGTCTCATGCAAGTCTTCGGGATGCGGCGGCGGGGTCAAGGCGCTGATGCCCAAGAACGTCTCCTCAAAGCAGGGTTCATACTAGGTATGGTGCAGCCACACCCCTTTCAACGCAAGCGTCGAGCGCAGGTTCACGCCAGAAAGTGAAAAATTGTGCAGCAAGCGGCCCATGTCGCAGGCTTAGCACGCAGATTGTAACAATCCCGCGCCTCTCAGCCGCCGACAAGCACCCCGGCAAGGGAATTCGGCGCGGTGCCGGTGATCCGCACGCGGGCAAGGTCGCCCGCCCGCAGGTCGGGGGCAGCGACATGAACCGCCTGAAGATAGTCCGATTTGCCCACCATCTGACCGGCCAGCCGCCCCGGTTTCTCGAACAGCACCGAAACCTCGCGCCCCACCATCGCCGCCTGCGCCGCACGCTGCTGTTCGGTGACAAGCGCCTGCAAGGTCTGAAGCCTCGCATCGGCCACCTCTGCCGCGACCGGCGCTCTTTCGGCGGCTGGCGTGCCGGGGCGGGCGGAGTACTTGAAGGAATAGGCCATCCCGTAACTGACCGCCCGGATCAGGTCCAGCGTCTCCTCGAACTCCGCCTCCGTCTCGCCCGGAAAACCGACGATGAAGTCGCCCGACATCATGATGTCGGGCCGCGCCGCGCGAATACGCTCGATCAGGCGCAGGTAGTCCTCGGCCTTATGCTTGCGGTTCATCGCCTTCAGGATACGGTCGGACCCGGACTGCACCGGCAGATGCAGATAGGGCATCAGCTTCGCTTCCTCGCCATGGGCGGCGATCAGGTCGTCACCCATGTCGTTGGGGTGTGAGGTGGTGTAGCGGATGCGGTCCAACCCGTCGATCTTCGCCAGTTCCC
>DAIOXI010000112.1:6990-9473 GCA_036758045.1 Albidovulum sp. | reverse complement strand
GATGCGCGACCGGCAGGGGATCGAACCCGAACTCGTCATCCGCGAGGGCGAGCCGGTGAGCGAGATCCTCGACCAGATCCGCGAGGATGCGCAGATCGGGGTGCTTGTCCTTGGCGCCGGGACCGACAAGTCCGGGCCGGGGCCGCTGGTGACGCAGATGACCCGCAATTCCGGCACCCTGCCGATCCCGATCACCATCGTTCCGGGCGAGATGTCGAAGGAACGGCTTGAGGCGATCACCTGATCGTGTCGCCGGTTTAGAACCGTTCCAAACTTGACTTCCGGGGGGGCCGGGCGCATATCCGACCTGAATAGTCGGAGACTTCAGATGTTCATCCAGACCGAATCGACGCCCAACCCCGCCACGCTGAAATTCCTGCCCGGCCAGACCGTGCTTGACGCCGGAACGGCGGATTTCACCTCGGCAGAAACGGCAGCCAAATCGCCGCTCGCCACGCGCATCTTCGGCGTGGACGGCGTGACCGGCGTCTTCCTCGGCACCGATTTCGTCACCGTGACCAAGGCCGACGCGGTACTGTGGGAACATATCAAGCCCGCCCTCCTCGGCGCGATCATGGAGCATTTCCAGTCCGGCGCCCCGGTGATCGAGGGCGAACAGGCGCCCTCGGGCCATGCCGCCCATGACGGCCCGGATGAGGACATCGTCCGCCAGATCAAGGAACTGCTCGATACCCGCGTGCGCCCCGCCGTGGCGCAGGACGGCGGCGACATCACCTTCCACGGCTTCGACCGTGGCGTGGTCTACCTGCACATGCAGGGCGCCTGCGCGGGCTGCCCGTCTTCGACGCTGACGCTGAAGATGGGGATCGAGAACCTGCTGCGGCACTACATCCCCGAAGTGACCGAGGTGCGCCCCGTTGCCGCCTGACGCGCCGGTCCTTGGCTTCGACACATCGGCCGCGCATTGCGCGGCCGGTCTGTTTCTGGCCGGGCGCATCGCCGCCACGGGGTTCGCGCCGATGCAGAAGGGGCAGGCCGAACACCTGTTCCCGATGCTTGAGGAATTGCTGGCCGATCAGGGTCTGACATGGCGCGATCTGGCCGCCATCGGCGTCGGCATAGGACCGGGCAACTTCACCGGCATCCGCATCGCGGTCAGCGCCGCGCGGGGGCTGGCCCTGTCGCTTGGCGTACCGGCCATCGGCGTGTCCTCCTTCGACGTTCTGGCGCGGGGGCAAGGGGACGGCCCGCTTCTTCTGTCGCTGCCCGCGCCGCGCGACCAGCTTTACCTGCAACGCCATGTGATGGGCGACAGCCTGCCCCCGGCGCTTGGCGACCTCTCCGGCCACCGGATCATCGGCCATGACGCCGCCCGCCTCGCCGCCCTGACGGGATCGACGCTGCCCCCTTTGGAGCGTTCCGTGACACCCGACACCCTCGGCTCTCTCATCGCGGAAATTGCCTCCGACCAGCGGGCGCAAACCCTTCCCCGGCCCGCACCGCTTTACGTCCGCCCGGCGGACGCCGCGCCGATGCGCGACGCAGCCCCGGCCATCCTGCCGTGACCGGCGCGCCGGACCTGCCCATGCTTGCCGCGATCCATGCGGCAAGCTTCGTCAATCCCCGACCCTGGAGCGCCCCGGAACTGCGCGCCCTTCTCGACGGCACCGGCGCCTTCCTTCTGGCCGAGCCGGGCGGGTTCCTCATCGGTCGCGCCATCGCGGATGAGGCAGAGCTTCTGACCCTCGCGGTCGCCCCCGACCGGCGCCGGGGCGGCATTGGCGCCCGCCTCGTCGCCGCCTTCACGGCCGAGGCGCGGGCGAGGGGCGCCGAAACAGCGTTTCTTGAGGTTGCAGCCGACAACGCCGCCGCGCTGGCACTCTACCGCCGCCATGGCTTCGCCGAGACCGGCCGCAGGCCGCGCTACTACACCGACGGACCGGGCGCGCCGGTCGATGCGCTGGCCCTTTGCCGCGCCCTGCCCGCCAATTCGCCAAAAACCTGACCACCCAGTCAAGAATCACCCTGCGTCATGCCAGATTGCTATTGACCGGCCCGCGCCCATTGGCCCTAATCTGTGTCAATCCGCGCAGGACAGTCCCCCTTCGGGAGACTCGGGAATGCGGATGTCCACGGACGACAACTGGGAGCGATCCATGACACTGATGCAGACATTCCTCGGCGCGGCCGCGACGCTTGCGCTTACCTCCGGCGCGGCGCTTGCCGACCCGGCGATCATCTACGACCTCGGCGGCAAGTTCGACAAATCCTTCAACGAAGCCGCCTTCAACGGCGCCGAAAAGTGGAAGGCCGAGACCGGCGGCGCCTACAAGGAGCTTGAGATGCAGTCCGAGGCCCAGCGCGAACAGGCGCTGCGGCGGCTGGCCGAAACCGGGGCGAACCCGGTGGTGATGACGGGCTTTGCCTTCGGCGACGTGCTGAACAAGGTCGCGCCCGACTTCCCCGACACGAAATTCGCGATCATCGACATGGTCGTCGATCAGCCGAACGTGAAATCGGTG
>DAIOXI010000112.1:0-6980 GCA_036758045.1 Albidovulum sp. | reverse complement strand
AATCGGTGGTCTTCACCGAGGAACAGGGATCCTACCTCGTCGGCATGATGGCCGCGATGGCCTCGAAGACCGGCACCGTCGGCTTCATCGGCGGCATGGACATTCCGCTGATCCGCAAGTTCGCCTGCGGTTATGCCGAGGGCGTGAAGGCGGCCAATCCCGATGCGACCATCGTCGCCAACATGACCGGCACCACGCCCGCCGCCTGGAACGATCCGGTCAAGGGCGCGGAACTGGCCAAGGCGCAGAAATCGCAGGGCGCCGACGTGATCTATGCCGCAGCCGGGGGGACTGGCATCGGCGTGCTTCAGGCCGCTGCAGATGAGGGCATCCTGTCGATCGGCGTCGACAGCAATCAGAACTACCTGCATCCGGGTCAGGTTCTGACCTCGATGATGAAGCGCGTGGACAACGCTGTCTATGATGCCTTCAAGGAAGGCCCCGACATGACCACCGGCATCAATGTCATGGACCTCAAGGCCGGCGGCGTGGACGTGGCCCTTGACGACAACAACAAGGACCTGGTCACGCCCGAGATGAAGGCCGCCGTCGATGAGGCGAAGGCCAAGATCGAGGCGGGCGAGATCACCGTCCGCGACTACATGTCCGACGAAACCTGCCCCGCCCTGACCTTCTAAATGGCGGCGACGGGAACGACTTCGGGGCGGCTGGACACGGCCGCCCCTGAGGGCAAGGCACCCGCCATCGAACTGCGGGGGGTCTCCAAGGCGTTCGGGCCAGTCCAGGCCAACAAGGACATTTCCATCCGGGTCATGCCCGGCACGATCCACGGCATCATCGGCGAAAACGGCGCGGGCAAGTCCACGCTGATGTCGATCCTTTACGGCTTCTACAAGGCCGACGCGGGCGAGATCTTCATCAACGGACAAAAGACCGACATCTCCGACAGCCAGGCGGCGATCCGCGCCGGGATCGGCATGGTCTTTCAGCATTTCAAGCTGGTGCAGAATTTCACCGTCCTCGAAAACGTGATCCTCGGCGCCGAGGACGGCGCGCTCTTGCGCCCGTCGCTGGCCAAGGCGCGCAAGTCGCTGGCCGAACTCGCAAAGCAATACGGCCTTGACGTCGATCCCGACGAGGTGATCGAGGAACTCAGCGTCGGCCACCAGCAGCGGGTCGAAATCCTCAAGGCGCTTTACCGCCACGCCGATATCCTGATCCTTGACGAACCGACGGGCGTCCTGACCCCCGATGAGGCCGACCACCTCTTCCGCATCCTGCGCGGGCTGAAGGAGCAGGGCAAGACCATCATCCTCATCACGCACAAGCTGCGCGAAATCATGGAGATCACCGACACGGTCTCTGTCATGCGGCGCGGCGAGATGACGGCGACCGTCAAAACCGCCGAAACCGACCCGGAGCAGCTGGCCGAACTGATGGTCGGGCGCAAGGTCCTGCTGCACGTCCCCAAAGGCCCCGCCAATCCCGGCCGCGTCATCCTTGAGGTCGAAAACCTCCGCGTCGTGGATGAGGACAAGGTGGAGCGGGTCAAGGGCATCTCCTTCACCATCCGCGAGGGGGAGATCTTCGGCATCGCCGGTGTCGCCGGGAACGGTCAGTCCGAACTTCTCGCCGTCCTCGGCGGCATCATGCCCGCGACCGGCTCCATCCGGCTGAACGGCAAGGACCTAGACCTCACCGGCCGTCATTCCGACGGACAATCGCGCCGCGCCAGGGGCATCGCCCATGTGCCGGAGGACCGCCAGCGCCTTGGCATGATCATGGATTTCACCGCGTGGGAGAACATGGCCTTCGGCTATCACAACGATCCGGCCTATCAGAAGAACGCCCTTCTGATGGACAACGCCGCGATCCTTGAAGACAGCCAGGGCAAGATGGAACGCTTCGACGTCCGCCCCCCGATCCCGACGCTGGCGGCCAAGAACTTTTCCGGCGGCAACCAGCAAAAGATCATCCTCGCGCGGGAAATCGAGCGTAACCCCGACCTTCTCCTTGTCGGTCAGCCGACGCGGGGCGTGGATATCGGCGCGATCGAATTCATTCACAAGCGGATCGTGGAACTGCGCGACGCGGGCAAGGCCGTGCTTCTGGTCAGCGTCGAACTGGCCGAAATCATGAGCCTGTCGGACCGCATCGCGGTCATGTTTGACGGCCGCATCATGGGCGAACGCATGCCCGAGGACACAGACGAACGCGCCCTTGGCCTTCTGATGGCAGGCGTCGGCGGGGAGGGCGCGTGATGGACAGGTTGCCACGCTGGGCCGATGTCGTTCTCGTTCCGCTGATCAGCCTTGTGCTGGCGGGCGCGATTTCCGCCATCGTCATCTGGGCCATCGGTGAAAGCCCGTGGCAGGCGCTGAAGACCATGGTCGATGGCGCCGTCGGGTCGGCCTATGGCTGGGGCTATACGCTTTATTACGCGACCAGCTTCATCTTCACCGGGCTTGCCGTCACGGTGGCCTTCCATGCGAGCCTCTTCAACATCGGCGGCGAGGGGCAGGCGCAGCTTGGCGGCCTTGGCGTGGCGCTGGTCTGCCTTGCCCTGCCCTGGCCGCACTGGACCTTGGCGCTGCCTGCCGCGATGATCGGCGGGGCGCTCTTCGGCGCGGCCTGGGCGGCGATCCCGGCCTATCTTCAGGCCCGGCGCGGCAGCCATATCGTCATCACGACGATCATGTTCAACTACATCGCCGCCGCGCTTATCATCTACATGCTGGTCAGCGTGCTGAAACCCGTGGGCCAGATGGACCCGGCCACCGCGCGCTTCCCCGCAGGCACCCATCTGCCGACACTGCACGAAATCCCCGGCTTCAACCTGATCTTCACCAAGCAGGTCCCCGCGAATGTGAGCCTCTTCGTGGCGCTCTTCGCCTGCTGGCTGATCTGGATCCTCCTCTGGCGGACCCGGCTTGGCTATGAAATCCGCGCCTTCGGCCGGTCGGAGCCTGCGGCGAAATATGCCGGGATCTCGCCCTTCCGTGTCACGATGTACGCGATGCTGATCTCCGGCGCGCTGGCGGGGCTGATGTCGATCAACAACGTCATGGGCGAAAGCGGGCGTCTGGTGCAGAACTCCGCCGAAGGTGCGGGTTTCATCGGCATCGCCGTCGCGCTGATGGGCCGGAACCACCCCATCGGGGTCTTCTTGGCCGCGATCCTTTTCGGCTTTCTCTATCAGGGCGGGGCCGAGCTTGGCCTCTGGACGTCGATCCCGATCGAGCTTCGGACGGTTGTGCAGGGCCTTGTGATCCTTTTCACCGGCGCACTCGATCACATGGTGCGCATGTTCCTTGGCCAGTTCTTCCGGCCGCGTCCGCTGGGGGTGGCGTGATGGATTACGCGACGCTTCTCCAGATCCTCGATTCCACCCTGCGGCTGGCGACCCCCCTGCTGCTGGCCTGCCTTGCCGGGCTCTTCTCCGAACGATCCGGCATTTTCGACATCGGGCTGGAAGGCAAGATGCTGATGGCCGCGATGTGTACCGGCGCGGCCGCCTATCTCTCCGGTTCGGTCTGGATCGGCGTTCTGGCGGGGGTCGCCGGGTCGATGGTGCTGGCCGCGATCCACGGGCTTGCCTCGATCACGTTCCGGGGCAACCAGCTGATTTCCGGCGTGGCGCTCAACTTCATCGCCTCTGGCATCACGGTTCTGGTCGCGCAATCCCTGTTCCGTCAGGGCGGCCGCACTCCGCCCCTTGGCGGCGACGCCCGCTTCAACCCGATCGACCTGCCCTTCGCCGAAAGCGCCCATGCGATCCCGATCATCGGCCCCTTCTATGCCGAGGTCCTGTCGGGCCACACGATCCTTGTCTATATCGGCCTGCTCTGTGTGCCGCTGACATGGTGGGCGCTTTTCCGCACCCGCTTTGGCCTCAGGCTGCGCGCGGTGGGGGAAAACCCGGCCTCGGTCGATACCGCGGGCGTCTCGGTCATCCGCCTGCGCTTTGCCGCCGTCGCCATCACCGGCATCCTCTGCGGCCTTGCGGGCGCCTATATGGCCGCCGGTCTTCAGGCGGGCTTTGGCAAGGAAATGACGGCGGGGCGCGGCTATATCGCGCTGGCGGCGCTGATCTTCGCGAAATGGCGGCCATGGTACGCGCTGATGGCGACGCTGCTCTTCGGCTTCTTCCAGGCCCTCGCGCTGCGCCCCGACGTGATCGAGCGTCTGTTCCACTTCTCGATCCCGGTCCCGGCGCTGGACGCGATGCCCTATATACTGACCGTGGTCGTCCTTGCCGGCTTCGTCGGCCGCGCCATCCCGCCGCGCGCCGGGGGCGAGCCCTATGTGAAGGAACGCTGAAGCGGGAACCGGCCCGCCGATGCTGCACCCGCACCGTCTGGACCTATACGGCCTCACGATCTGGCCTAAGACCGCGACACAAGCCCGTTTGACTTGACGTTTCCTGCGGTGCATGAGTGGTATGCACCAGCAGTATCTTCTGCGGATTGCGCCTACCCGATGCAGATCTACCTGCCCATCGCCGAAGTATCGGTCAATGCCTACCTTCTTTTCGGGATCGGCGGGATCGTTGGCGTGCTGTCCGGCCTCTTCGGCGTCGGCGGCGGTTTCCTTATCACCCCGCTTCTGTTCTTCATCGGCATCCCGCCCAGCGTCGCCGTCGCGACCGGCGCGAACCAGGTCGTCGCTTCCTCCATCTCGGGCGTGCTGACGCATCTGAAACGCAAGACGGTCGACCTGCGCATGGGAACGGTGTTGCTGGGCGGCGGCCTGATCGGCTCGGCCCTCGGGATCTGGGTCTTCAACCTTCTTTCCCGGCTTGGCCAGATCGACCTGATCGTGCAGCTGACCTATGTCGTGCTGCTGGGCTTCATCGGCCTCTTGATGCTTCAGGAAGGCATCCGCGCCGTCAACAGGGCGCGCAAGAAGGGGCCGGTCGCCCATATCAAGCGCCACCAGCACAACTGGATCCACAAGCTGCCCTTCAAGATGAAGTTCCGTACCTCGGGCCTTTATATCAGTGTTATCCCGCCCCTTGTCTCGGGCATGTTCGTCGGCGTCCTCGCTGCCATCACCGGCGTCGGCGGCGGCTTTATCATGATCCCGGTGATGATCTACCTGCTGGGGATGCCGACCAAGGTGGTGATCGGGACATCGCTGTTTCAGATCATCTTCGTCAGCGGCTTCACCACCTACATGCACGCGGTGACGAACAAGTCTGTCGACCTGCTGCTGGCGCTGCTCTTGATCGTCGGCGGCGTACTTGGCGCCCAGGTCGGCGCCCGGCTTGGCACCCGGCTCAAGGCCGAACAGATGCGCATCCTGCTGGCGCTGATGGTGCTGATCGTCTGCGGCAAGCTCGCGCTCGATCTGCTGCTCCAACCCGCGGAACTCTACTCCCTAAGCCCGGTGGGGAGGTTCTGATGCGCCGCCTCGCCCTTCTCGCCGCCCTTCTTGTCCCCCCGCCGGCCACCGCACAGGAAGAGGTCGTGTCGGGCCTCAGCAATGACAGCGTCTCGATCACCGCGAATTTCGACGGGTCCGACATCCTGATCTACGGCGCCGTGAAACGGGAACAGCCGATCCCGGCGACCGGGCTTGACGTCATCGTCACCGTCGAAGGCCCGTCCGAAGCGGTCGTGGTCCGCCGCAAGTCGCGTGAGGCCGGGATCTGGGTCAACACCGCCAGCGTGGAGATCGACCGCGCGCCCAGCTTCTACGCCGTCGATACGACCGGCCCGCTCGACAAGATCCTCTACCAGACCGAGGACCTGCGCCACAGCATCTCCCCCCGGCAGATGATCCGCTCCGTCGGCGCGCCAAGCTATATCTCGGATTCCGCCGCCTTCACCGACGCCCTGATCCGCCTGCGCGAGAAAGACGGGCTTTACTCGGTCCATGAAGGCGCCGTCACGCTGAAGGCGGAAACGCTGTTCAGTACCCAGATCGACCTGCCCGCGAACCTGATCGAGGGCGCCTACCGTACCCGCATCTTCCTGATGCGCGACAGGTCCGTCATCGCCAGGGACGAGACGGTCATCGACGTGCGCAAGGTCGGGCTGGAACGCTGGCTTTACGATCTGGCGCAGAAGCAGGCGACGGTCTACGCCATCCTCGCGCTGGTGCTTGCCTCGCTCGCCGGTTGGCTTGCCTCGGCCGCCTTCCGGCTGATCCGCAACTGAGGTTCAGAACGCCCGGAAGGTCATCGTCGTCAGGGTCCGGCTGATGCCGGGAATGTCAAAGAGCTTTTCGTTCAGCCAATGGCCGACATCGGCATCCTCGGGGACATAGACCTTGGCCATCAGGTCATATTCGCCCGAGGTCGAATAAAGCTCGGACACGACCTCGCGGTCATAGATCGCATCGGCGACCCCGTAGGTCTGGCCGGGGTGGCAACGGAACTGGACAAAGACGCAGCGCATGGGGGTTCTCCGGCGGTTTCGGTCCAACCTAGAGCATTTCGGGTTTACACTGAATCAGAATTTGAACTTATTTCGTTCGAATTCTGATACTTGCTTTCTCAACGTAAACCCGAAACGCTTTATCGGCATTCGCCCCCCGCCGCCAAGGCGAAACATGTCACCCCTCGCCCTCGGCCCGCAAGGCCAGCGGCGCCGGGCCGCCCGGCAGGTCGGCGGTGGTCAGCGGGCTTTGCGGACGGGCCAGACGGTTGCGCACGATCCAGTGCAACCGGCTTTGCGCGCGGGTGATCGCGACATAGGCAAGCCGCTTCCAAAGCTGGGTTCCGGCCTCGGTCCGCCCGGTCCGCGCCGCGACGAAAAGATCGGGCGCGAAGACCTGCACGTCCTCCCATTGCGAACCTTGCGCCTTGTGGATCGTCACCGCCGCGCCATGCAGGAACGCCGCCCCCATATGCGCGGCGAAGGGGATGAAGGGTTCGTCCTCCCCCGGCATCTCGATCTTGATGATCGAGGCGACGCCCACCTGCGGTTCCTCGGCACCGATGATATGGACGCGCGAAACGCCGGTCTTTGCCCCCGGCCCAAGATAGATGCCCTGCGCGCCCTTGATCAGGCCCT
>DAIOXI010000111.1:415-9493 GCA_036758045.1 Albidovulum sp. | reverse complement strand
CTTTGTCACCCGGCCCGGCGTGTTTTCCGCCGATGCCGTCGATCGCGGTTCGGTGCTGCTGGCCTCTGCCCTGCCTGAAAGGCTGGGCGCGCGGGTGGCGGATTTCGGCGCCGGATGGGGCTGGCTTTCGGCGCAGATCCTTGCGCGCGACGGCGTCGCGGCGCTGGATCTGGTTGAGGCGGATCACCTCGCCCTTGCCTGCGCGCGGCGCAACGTGACCGACCCGCGCGCTACCTTTCATTGGGCCGATGCGACACGATTCCGGCCCGAACGGCGCTATGACGCGGTTGTCACCAATCCGCCCTTCCATACCGGCCGGGCCGCCGAGCCGGGTCTGGGCGTGGCTTTCATCGCCGCCGCCGCCGCGTCGCTTTCCCCGCAGGGGGCGCTCTGGCTTGTCGCCAATCGCCAGTTGCCCTACGAAGCGGCGCTGAACCGCCTGTTCCGCGAGGTGCGCGAGATCGGCGGCGACAAGGGGTTCAAGGTTCTGAGTGCTTCGGGTGTCGTCAACGCGCCTCGTTCCGGGGCGTGAAATCCACTACTCTGCCGCCAGGCAGAATCGCTGACGGATCTCATATGTCTCTTTCTCTTGCCGGCAAGACGGCCATCGTGACGGGCGCGGCCAAGGGCATCGGCCTTGCCATCGCGCGCCATTTCGTCGATCGCGGCGCCCGCGTCATGTTCGCCGATTGCGACGAAACCGCCCTGTCCGAAGAGGTCGATGGCCAGACGGGCGAGGACAGCCCGATCCGCGCCTATGGCGGCGATCTGAGCCAGAAGCTTGCCATGGCGAACCTTCTGTCGGCCACCGTCGATGCGTTCGACCGGATCGACATCCTCGTCAATGCCAGCCGCAACTGCCTGCTGACCGATCCCCTGAATCCCGAGGATCAGAGCCTTGAGGCGATGCTGAAGCAGAACCTGATGACCTCGCTCAGGCTGTCGCAGATGACCGCGAAGCGGATGATCGCGCAGGCGGAGAAGGACGGGAACGAAGACGGGCCGGTGGGGGCGATCGTCAATATCTCCTCGCTGGCCGCGCAGCGCACCCAGCCGGAGCTTCTGGCCTATTCCATCGCCGGGGCGGCGCTGGATCAGGCAACGCGCTCGCTGGCGCTGGCCCTGGCGCCGCAACGTATCCGCGTCAACGGCATCGCCATTGCCAGCGTGATGAGCGCGAGCCTTCAGGCCGCGCTGCGCGACAACCCCGACTGGCGCGGCGAGATCGAGGAGAAAACCCCCCTCGGCCGCATCGCCGCCCCGTCCGAGCTTGTGGACGCGGTGCAGTTCCTGTCGTCCGACGGGGCAGGCTTCGTCACCGGGCAGATCCTGACCATCGACGGTGGTCGCGGCCTTCTGGATGTGGTGGCGGCGCCGGGGTATTAGGGCCGCGCTATTCGGGATATTGCGCCTTGCAGGCGGCGATGGCCGGGGCCGCCTGACTGGCCAGCGGGGAAGCATGGCTCCCAGTCCCAGTCGGTGACGGTCTGTTCGTCATAGGCATAGCCGCGCGACAGGTTGGCGCGGGTCTCCGCGATCAGCGCATCGACCTGGCGCAATTCCTTGGTGTTGGCGCGGATGCACTGTTCCTGCGGCGTGCCGCAGGCGGTCAGTGCCAGAACAAGGGCCAGCCCGGTGGCCGTGGCCAGTTTCATCGTCATGTCAGGCCCCTCCGGCCGTGCATTGCGCCGTCTTGGCACTGATCGTGGAGCGAAGCGCCATGCGCCGCGCCTCAAGCGCCTTCAGCTTGCGTTCCTCGGCGGCGATGTCGATGGCCACGGGCCGGGTCCGGGTCGAGGGATCGGTGCAAAGCGCCGCCCCGACATGGGACCCGCCGCCGCTAAGGCAGAAGTTGAAGCTGGCCCCGGTCTGGTCGCGCTCATTCCTGTAGCCGCGCGCGATGGCGGCCTGCGTGTCCTCGATCAGCCTGTCCACGGTGCGCAATTCGCGCGTTTCCTCGCGCGCGCAACTGGCGCCGCTGTCGACGCAGGCGGGCAGGGCGGCAAGAAGGATCAGGGCGGGGAGGTGGCGGAAGGGGACCATGGCGGCGACTCATCACTGGTGTGCGGGGTGGGGCCAGCTTACAGCCTGTTGTCCACGCGGCCAAATCAAGTTGCGGCCCGCCGATATGGCGGGTACCGCGCAAAGCTGATAGGCCCATGGGGAACGCCCTGACGGAGGCCCCCTTGTCCGACCCATTCGACACCCGCAAGGACCGTGCCGCGCGCTGGTTCCGCAGCCTGCGCGATGACATCACCGCCGCTTTCGAGGGGCTGGAGGACAGCCAGTCCACCGGCCCCTTCGCCGACCGCCCCGCCGGACGGTTCGAGATGGCCGAAACGCGCCGCCAGTCCGACGACGGCAGCGATGCGGGTGGCGGTCTGATGAGCGTGATGCGCGGCGGCCGGGTGTTCGAGAAGGTCGGCGTCAATGTCTCCACCGTCCATGGCCGCCTTGGGCCGCGCGCGCAGGCGGCGATGGCTGCGCGCGGCGTGCCGGGGATGGCGGAGGACCCGCGCTTCTGGGCCTCCGGCATCAGCCTTGTCGCCCATATGCAGAACCCGCATACCCCCGCCGTCCACATGAACACGCGGATGTTCTGGACCCCCCATGCCTGGTGGTTCGGCGGCGGGGCTGACCTGAACCCCTGTATCGAGTATCCCGAGGACACGGCGCATTTCCATTCGGTGCTGGAAGCCGCCTGCGACGCCCATGATCCGGGCTATTACACCCGTTTCAAAAGCTGGGCCGACGAATATTTCTTTGTCCCGCACCGGGGCCGGGCGCGGGGTGTGGGCGGCATCTTCTATGACGACCTGAACACCGGCGACTGGGAGGCGGATTTTGCCTTCACCCAGTCGGTCGGTCGCGCCTTCCTGCCCGCTTTCGTGCCGGTGACGGAACGGCGTCGCGACACGGCTTGGGACGACGGCGACAAGGACCGCCAGCTTGTCCATCGCGGGCTTTATGCGGAATACAACCTCGTCTACGACCGCGGGACAAAGTTCGGGCTTGAGACGGGCCATGACGCCAATGCCGTGTTGATGAGCCTTCCGCCGCTGGCCAAGTGGGTCTGACGGCGATGATCCCCACCGGCCTGCCGGCCTTCGTCCTCGCCTCCACGCTGATCGAACTGACGCCGGGACCGAACATGGCCTGGCTCGCCATGGTCGCGGCGACCGAGGGGCGGCGGCCGGGCTTTGCCGCTGTCGGGGGCGTGGCGCTGGGCCTTGGCGTGATCGGCGTCGCGGCCGCCTTTGGGCTGGCCGCGATCATTGCCGCCACGCCTGCGCTTTATCAGGCGCTGCGCTGGGCGGGGGTGCTCTATCTGCTCTGGCTTGCCTGGGACGGCTGGCGCGATGGCGGGGCAGAGGACGGGAACACCCATGCGGGCATCACCCTGCGTCGTGCGTTCCGGCGCGGGCTTGTCACCAACCTTCTGAACCCCAAGGCCGCGCTTTTCTACATCGCCGTCCTGCCGGGGTTCACCGATCCCGGCGCCTCGGCGCTGGTGGAGACACTGATCCTGACGGCGGCTTACGTCGCCGTGGCGACCGCGATCCATGCCGGGATCGTGGTGCTTGCCGGGTCCGCCCATGCGCTGCTCGACGATCCGGTGAGAAGCCGCCTCGTGCGGCGGGCCTTGTCTGCCGCGCTTGCCCTTGTCGCGATCTGGTTCGCCTGGTCCAGCCGTACCGGCGGCGCCTGACGTTTAACTCCCGCGATAGGTGGAATAGCCGAAGGGGGAAAGCAGCAGCGGCACATGGTAATGCGCGCCGCCGTCCGAGATGCCGAAGCGGATCGGGATCTGGTCAAGGAAGCGCGGGCTTTCCGGCGCCGCGCCGGTGGCGTCCAGATAATCGCCCGCGTGAAAGATCAGCTCATACCGCCCCGTCGCGAATTCGCCCTTGGGCAGGATCGGGCTGTCGGTGCGGCCATCGGCATTCGTCACCATCCGTGCCAGCGCCTCGCGCCCCTTTGACGTGAGCCGGTAAAGCTCCACCACCATGCCCGCCGCCGGGCAGCCCCGCGCCGTGTCCAGAACATGCGTCGTCAGATAGCCCTCGGCCATTGCCTGCCTCTCCGTTTCGTCCGGGCCAGCTTAGCGAAGCGGCCGCGAAAGGCGAGCATCGGAATTCCCGTCAGGTACTTCTGGAATTTCTTGATAATATCGCGTCCAATCCGGGGCTAGGTTGCAGGGCAGATCGACAAGGGGCCGCGAATGAACCGCTATCCGCGCAACATGATCGGCTATGGGGCCAATCCGCCCGACGCCGCCTGGCCCGGCGGGGCGAAGATCGCCGTCAGCCTCGTGTTGAACTACGAGGAAGGCGGCGAGAATTGCGTGTTGCACGGCGATGCCGCGTCCGAGGCGTTCCTGTCCGACATCGCCGGGGCCGCGATGTGGCCGGGGCAGCGCCACTGGAACATGGAATCGATCTACGAATACGGCGCGCGGGCAGGGTTCTGGCGCCTCCACCGCCTGTTCACCGGCCTGAACATCCCCGTCACGATCTACGGCGTGGCCAGCGCGCTCGCCCGGTCCCCCGAACAGGTCGCCGCGATGAAAGCGGCGGGTTGGGAGATTGCGTCCCACGGGTTGAAATGGGTCGAACACAAGGACATGCCGGAGGAGGAGGAGAGGCGCCAGATCGCCGAGGCCATCCGCCTGCATACCGAGGTGACCGGCGCCCGCCCGACCGGCTGGTATACCGGGCGCTGTTCGCTCAACACCGTGCGCCTGACGGCCGAGGCCGGGTTCGACTGGATATCCGACACCTATGACGACGATCTGCCCTACTGGATCCCGGTAGGCGACCGTGACCAACTGGTGATCCCCTACACGCTGGAAGCCAACGACATGCGCTTTGCCACTGCGCCGGGCTACATCACCGGCGAACAGTTCTTCCAGTACCTGAAGGACGCTTTCGACGTGCTCTATGCCGAAGGGCAGGCTGGCGCGGCGAAGATGATGTCGGTCGGCCTTCACTGCCGCCTGATAGGTCGGCCGGGCAAGATGGCGGGGCTGAAGCGGTTCCTCGACTACGCGCAGAGGCATGAGGGCGTGTGGTTCCCGCGCCGCATCGACATCGCGCGCCACTGGGCCGCCACCCATCCACCGCGCCGCTTCGACCGGCCAAGCCAGATGGACAGGGCGACCTTTGTTGCCCGTTTCGGTGGCATCTTCGAACATTCGCCCTGGGTCGCCGAACGTGCCTGGGCGCTGGAACTTGGCCCTGCGCATGACACCGCAGCGGGGCTCCACAACGCGCTTGCCCGCGCCTTCCGCTCGGCCAGCCGGGCCGAACGCCTCGGCGTCCTGACCGCGCATCCCGACCTTGCAGGCAAGCTTGCCGCCGCCCGGCGCCTTACCGCCGAAAGTACCGCCGAACAGGCCTCCGCCGGGCTCGATGCGCTGACCGATGCCGAACGGATCGAGTTCACCGAGTTGAACAACGCTTATACCGCGCGCCACGGCTTTCCCTTCATTATCGCCGTGCGCGACAACACCAAGGCCACGATCCTCGACGCCTTCCGCCGCCGCCTGGAACAGGACAATGAGGTGGAATTCACCGAGGCCTGCCGTCAGGTGGAACGGATCGCCGAACTGCGCCTCAAGGACATGCTGACATGACCGGCTATTACACTCCGCCCGGCGGCCTGCCGCCCCAGACCGCCCTGATGACCGGCCGCGCGGTCTATACAGACGCCTATTGCGTCATCCCCAGGGGCTGCTTTTCCGACATCGTGACCAGCAACCTGCCAGGCTGGAAGAACACGAAGCTATGGCTTATCGCGCGGCCCCTGTCGGGCTTTTCCGAAACCTTCAGCCAGTATGTGATGGAGGTCGGCCCCGGCGGCGGCGCCGACCTGCCCGAGCCTGATCCGGTGGCCGAAGGCGTGATCTTCGTGACCGGGGGGGAGATCTGGCTGTCGCTCGACGGCAAGGAACATGACCTCGGCGCGGGCGGCTATGCCTATATCCCGCCCGGCTGCGACTGGCGGCTTCATAACGGCAGCGACCATCCCGCCCGTTTCCACTGGATCCGCAAGCTTTACGAATATGCGCCGGGCCTGCCCGCGCCCGCCGCCTTCGTCACCTCGGACCAGGAGGTGAAGCCCGTCGCCATGCCCGACACCGAAGGCCGCTGGGCCACGACCCGCTTCGCCGACCCCGACGATTTGCGCCACGACATGCATGTCAACATCGTCACATTCCAGCCCGGTGGCGTGATCCCGTTCGAGGAAACGCATGTCATGGAGCATGGACTTTACGTCCTTGAGGGCAAGGCGGTCTACAAGCTCAACCAGGACTGGGTTGAGGTGGAGGCAGGCGATTTCATGTGGCTGCGCGCCTATTGCCCGCAGGCCTGCTACGCCGCCGGCCCCGGCCCCTTCCGCTACCTGCTTTACAAGGACGTGAACCGCCACGCGAAACTGCGCGGCCCCGGCGCCTTCGGCCGCTAGGGCTTCTTCGTTGCGCAAATACTCCACGGGGGTCCGGGGGGTGTGAACCCCCCGGCCTCGGCCAGAGGAAAGCAATGACCCGAACGATTCAGACCGAACCCCTGACCGCCGCCGCCTTCGCCCCGTTCGGCGATGTCCTCGACGCGACGGGGGAGTTCCGGCTTATCAATGACGGTCTCTGCCGCCGCCACCATGACCGCGCGCGGCTCGATTTCGGTTCGGGCCGGGCCGGGATTTCCATCTTCGACGCGGTTCCGCGCACCTTGCCTTACGACTTCGACCTCGTCGAGCGCCACCCCGAGGGTTCGCAGGCCTTCCTGCCGATGACCGAACACCCGTTCCTTGTCATCGTCGCCCCGGACGAAGGCGGCCGCCCCGGTCGCCCCCGCGCCTTCCTGACCGCGACGGGACAGGGGATCAACCTCTTGCGCGGGACCTGGCACGGTGTGCTGACCCCGCTCGCCGCGCCCGGCCGCTTCGCTGTCGTCGACCGTATCGGCGACGGCCCCAACCTTGAGGAGTTCCGCTACCCCGCCCCCTGGCGGGTCGCCGGTCCCGCCTGAGGGGACCACCTAACCGGACCGCGGCCACGGGGCGCCGCGCAGACGGCGCGTATAACAGAGGCCCCGAGGGAAAAGGAAACGAACCATGCGTACCCCGCCCCATCCGGTAGATGAAATCCTGCCCGTGCCCAAGCTTTTCACGCTTGGCCTGCAACATGTCCTCGTCATGTATGCCGGCGCCATCGCCGTGCCGCTCATCATCGGGCGTGTGCTGAAGCTTGAACCGCAGGACGTGGCCTTCCTGATCTCGGCCGACCTTTTCGTCTGCGGCGTGGTCACGCTGATCCAGTCGCTTGGCGCGACCCGCTGGTTCGGTATCAAGCTGCCGGTGATGATGGGCGTCACCTTCGCCTCGGTCGGCCCGATGATCTCCATCGGCCTCGCCCATCCCGGCGTGGACGGCGCGCGGATGATCTTCGGCGCCATCATCGGGGCGGGCATTGTCGCCATGGCTCTTGCGCCCTTGATGTCAAAGATGCTGCGCTTCTTCCCGCCGGTGGTCACAGGGACGATCATCCTCGTCATCGGAGTCACTCTGATGCGGATCGGAATCAACTGGATCTTCGGCCTGCCGGTCGGGCCGACGGCGCCGAAGACGATTGACCCCGCCCATGCCGACTGGCTGAAACAGGTGGGCGATCTCGCGGCCGCCTCCGGGGGTGCCGTGCCGGAGATGCCGAAGGGCCTTGCCCTCGCGCCCTCGGTCCAGAACCCGGCCTATGCCGCGCCCGGCAATATCCTGATTTCCTTCATCGTTCTGGTCTCCATCCTGCTGATCGCGAAATTCGGCAAGGGGTTCCTGTCCAATATCGCCGTTCTTTGCGGGATCGTGATCGGCGGGGTCCTTGCCGCGCTGCTCGGCATGATGCATTTCGACAAGGTCGACAGCGCGGGCTGGTTCGCGCTGATCATGCCCTTCCATTTCGGCACGCCGATCTTCGATCCGGTGATGATCGTGACCATGGTACTGGTGATGATCGTGGTAATGATCGAATCGACCGGGATGTTCCTGGCGCTGGGCGACATGACCGGCAGTCGGATCACGCCGCAACGCCTGTCCGCCGGGCTGCGCACCGACGGGCTTGGCACCCTGATCGGCGGGCTTTTCAACACCTTCCCCTATACCTCGTTCAGCCAGAATGTCGGGCTTGTCGGCGTCACCGGCATCCGCAGCCGCTTCATCTGCGTCGCGGGTGGGCTGATCCTGATCGTCCTCGGTCTCGTTCCCAAGATGGGCACGCTGGTGGAGGCGCTGCCGACCACCGTCCTTGGCGGCGCGGGGCTGGTGATGTTCGGCATGGTCGCGGCGACGGGTATCCGTATCCTCGCGTCGGGCGTCGATTTTCAGACCAACCGCCACAACCTCTTCATCGTCGCGGTGTCGCTCGGCTTCGGGATGATCCCGCTGGTGGCGCCCGATTTCAAGATGTGGATGCCGCACACGATCCATCCGCTGATCGACTCAGGGATTCTTCTCGCGACAATATCCGCCGTGATCCTCAACGCCTTCTTCAACGGCGCGTCCGGCACCGCAGAGGACATCCAGCGCGCCGCCGAGGTCGCCGATCACTGACCTCTCTGGGTCGCCCTAAAGGCGGGCCATCCGCGCGGCCACATCCAGCATCCGGTTGGCAAAGCCCCATTCGTTGTCATACCAGCCGAACAGCCGCAGCAGGCCGCCACTGGTGACGCGCGTTTCCGGCAGGGCCATGACGATGCTCTCGGGTCGCGCCCGCAGGTCCGAGGAGACGAGCGGCCGGTCGGTCCAACCGATCACGCCCCCTGCCGCCTTCAGGGCCGCGTTCACTGCGTCCCGCTCCGGTTTCTGCGCGGTCATAACAGTCAGGTTCACGGCCGAGACAGAGGCGACCGGTACCCGGACCGCCGCCCCCTCGATCCGCCCGGCGATGCCCGGAAGCACCACAGCCAGCAGGCGCTGGGCCGAGGTAGTGGTCGGCACCATCGACAGCGCCGCCGCGCGGCTGCGGGCATATTCCGCCCCCGGCGCGTCGATGGTCGGCTGGCTGCCGGTGTAACAGTGAATGGT
>DAIOXI010000111.1:0-405 GCA_036758045.1 Albidovulum sp. | reverse complement strand
CGGCGGTATCCGAGGGGCCGGAGACCAGAACCCGCTTCGCCCCGGCGCGCAGCCCGGCCTCGGCAAAGGACCGTTCCCCACCCAACCCGGTGCATTCCATCACGATGTCGATGTCCGAGAGGTCGAGCGATGCCAGATCGCGCGCCCCGGTCAGACGAATGCGCGCCCCGTCGATGACCAGCGCGCCGTCCTCCAGCGCAACCGACCCTTTCCAGGGGCCAAAGGTCGAATCGTATTCGAAAAGGTAGGCGGCCATCTCAGGCTTCGCGATGTCATTGACCGCGACGATCTCCACATCGTCCGCGCCGCCTGACAGCGCCGCGCGCAGTACCGACCGGCCGATGCGGCCAAACCCGTTGATCGCGACTCTCACGGCCATGGCGTCCTTTCCCGGATGGCTTTCCC
>DAIOXI010000110.1:7312-9545 GCA_036758045.1 Albidovulum sp. | reverse complement strand
CGCTCAGCTTCGTTGCCGGGTGAAAGGTGCCCGCGCCCACCTCCATGTCATAGGGTTGCAGCACGGCGCAGCCCTTCCCGGCCCAGTAGGTCTGAAGACGCAGGATGATTTCCTGAAACGAACGGGGCTGGGTCGTGGTCATGGCGCGCCTTTGGCGTAGGGAAAGCGCGTTCTCAATAGGCAACAGGTGCGGAAGGGTCAATCGGCGGCGGGGCGATTGTGAGGTGACGCCACCGCCCATCCTGCTAGGTTCGGCGACGGATTCGCGACGATCGGAAACAGGAAGGCTATTTGACATGCGTTTGACGAGGCTCTGGATTGGAATCTTGCTCTGGCTGGCGGCAGCGGCCGCGTCATGGGCGCAGCAGAGCTGGGTGCAGATCGAGGCCCGCCCGACATTGTCGGAGGCCGAGGACCGCGCCCGTGCCTATGCCAACACCTTCCCCAATGTCGCGGGCTTTGCCATGTCGACCGGATGGTATGCCATCGCGCTTGGCCCCTATACCGACACCGAAGCGGCGGTACAGTTGCAACTGCTGCGCGGCGAACGGCTGATCCCGTCGGACAGCTATGTGTCCGACGGCGGGCGGTTCGGGCGCCAGTTCTGGCCCGTGGGCGGCGCGGTGACGGCCCCTGCCCCGACAAGCGGCCCGGTTGTCAGTGTCGAAACGCCGCAGGCGGAAACGCCCGCCGTCACCCTGCCCGCCGCGCTGCCGGATGAAACCCCCGCCGAGGCGCGCCGGTCCGAGGCGCTTTTGACCGGCGACGACCGGAAAGAGCTTCAGGCGGCGCTGCAATGGTACGGCCATTACGCCGGCGCCATCGACGGCGCCTTCGGCCCCGGCACACGGCGCAGCATGGCCGAATGGCAGACGGCCGAGGGGCTTGAGCCGACGGGCGTCCTGACCACCGCGCAGCGGGGTCGCCTGATGTCAGGCTATGAAGCGGAACGCGCCGCCATCGGGTTTCAGACCGTGACCGAGGACGAGGCAGGGATCGAGATCACGCTGCCCCTGTCCCTGGTCGCCTTCGACCGCTACCAGCCGCCCTTCGTGCAATACAACGAAAAGGATGGCTCGGGCTACCGCGCGCTCCTGATCTCCCAGCCCGGCGACCAGACCACGCTCTCGGGGCTTTATGACCTGATGCAGACGCTGGAAATCGTGCCGCTGGAGGGCGAGCGCCAACTGGGCCGCAACTCATTCGTCCTGACCGGGGCGAATGACCGGATCGGGTCTTACACCGAGGTGGCGCTGAAAGGCGGCTTCGTGAAGGGCTTTACCCTCGTCTGGCCGATGGCGGACGCGGCGCGGGCGGAAAAGGTGCTGGCGGCGATGAAATCGGGCTTCCGGCCGGTGGGCGATCACGCGCTGGATGACAGCCTCGGCCAGCCGATGGCGGTCAGCCGGGCCGATCTTGTCGCGGGGCTGGCGGTGCGCAGGCCGCTGATCTCGCGCTCCGGCTTCTACGTCGATGCCACGGGCCGGGTC
Source organism: Albidovulum sp. (assembly GCA_036758045.1). GTDB lineage: Bacteria > Pseudomonadota > Alphaproteobacteria > Rhodobacterales > Rhodobacteraceae > Albidovulum. Next base: position 8,055 of record DAIOXI010000110.1, on the reverse strand, counting down.
GCGACCACGACCGAGGTCCTGAAGGGCTGCGGGCGGCTGACCATCGACGGCGGCATCGCCATGACGGTCGCCGCGCAGGACGACGTCAACGGCGTCGCGATCCTGACGCCGGACACTGCGCTGGCACCGCTGGGCGTGGCGCAGTTGAAGGCCGCGCCGAATGGCATCGGCGGAGAGATCGCGGTCGCGGGCTATTCCTACCCCGACACGCTGACAGAGCCGGTCGTGACCTTCGGCACGCTGGCCGACACCAAGGACCTTGACGGCAACACCGCGCGCGCGCGGCTGGCCCTGAAGGCGCTTGACGGCGACGCGGGCGGCCCGGTCCTCGACGCGACGGGCCGGGTGATCGGGATGTTGCTGCCGAAGGTCCCGGACAGCGGCCGCATCCTGCCCGAGGATGTCAGCTTTGCCGCCGACAGCGCCGTGATCCGGTCGGCCATGGGTCCGGCCGGGGCGACAGACGCGGCGGCGGATGAGGTCGAAACCACCACCGCCGCCCCTGGCGCGATGGCGGCCGAGGATCTGGCGCGGCTGGGCCGTGACATGACGGTGCAGGTTTCCTGCTGGGAATAAGGGGCTGAGTGTGACTTGGGGGGGCCTCACGCCCGCCAGAAGCGCGGCAGGAAGATCACCAGCACGACCAGAAGCTCCAACCGCCCCAGCAGCATGGCAAAGGACAGGATCCATTTCGCGGCGTCGTTCAGCGCCGCGAAATTCCCCGCCGGGCCGATGGTGTCGCC
>DAIOXI010000110.1:0-7302 GCA_036758045.1 Albidovulum sp. | reverse complement strand
AAGTCAAGCCCGGTCAACCCCAGCGCGATGGCGATCAGGCCCAGCGTCACGACGAAGACACCGAAGAACGAGGTGACCGAGTTCAACACCTCGGCGGTCACCGGGCGGCCGTCATAGCGCGGCGTGAAGATGCCGTTGGGGCTGTGGATGCGCCGGATCTGCGCCCTCACGGCCGCGACCATGAGCTGATAGCGAAAGATCTTGACCGAACAGCAGGTCGATCCCGCGCAGCCGCCGATCAGCCCGATGAAGAAAAACAGCACCACCGGGAAGGCGCCCCATAGCTGGTAGTCCACGCTGGCATAGCCGGTCCCGGTGATGATCGAGGTGACGTTGAACACCGCCTCGCGGAACGCATGTTCGGCGTGATCGTTGTTGGCGATGATCCGGTAGGCGGTGATGACACCGACCAGCACCGCGATGGTCCACAAGAACGCCCGCACCTGCGTGTCGCGAAAGAGCGGCTGGACAGAGCCGAGGCGATCTGAACGTAGCGCACGAACGGCAGGCTCGCCAGCACCATGAAGACCGAGGCGACATATTCAGGCACCCCCTGAAACGCCCCGAACGAGGCATCCGAGGTCGAAAACCCGCCCGTCGACAGGGTCGTCAGCGCGTGGTTCGCCGCCTCGAAATTGTCCATGCCGACGCTCACATAGGCGATGTGGCAGGCGATGGTCAGACCGACATAGATGGCCGAGATGCGCGCCGCGATCTCTGCCGCGCGGGGCAGGACCTTGCCGCCGGTATCGAAGGCCTCGGAGCGGAAGATCTGCATGCCGCCGACGCGCAGTTCCAGCAGAAAGACCATCGCCACGACGATGATCCCGACACCGCCGAACCATTGCAGCATCGACCGCCAGAGAAGCAGCCCCTCGGGCAGGTCCTCAAGCCTGGCAAAGACCGTGGCCCCGGTCGTGGTCATGCCCGACATCGCCTCGAACACCGCGTCGACCACCCGCGCCTCGGTCGCGCCGATGACGAACGGCACCGCCCCGAACAGCGGCAGCGCGACCCAGACGGCGGTGGCCAGAAGGAAGGTCTGCTGCACCGTCAGCCGCGCCCGCACCCCGTTTGCGCAGGAGATGGCCAGCAGCACCCCGGTCCCCGAGGCGATCAGCGCGCTGGTGCCGAAGGACCGCCAGTGGTCGTTGCCATAGTAAAGGTCGACGGCCAGCGGGATCAGCATCGTCGCCCCCAGAAAGGCGGCGAGCAATCCGATCACATAACCGATGGGGCGCAGGTCAAGCATGCGGCAGCGTTCGCCTGCCCCGGCCCGGCTGTCAAGCAGGCCCGCCGCGTCAGCCCCCCGCTCAGGCGCGCCAGAACTGCGGCAGGATCAGGATCAGGAAGGCCAGAAGGCCAAGCCGCCCCATGATCATCGTCGCGATCAGCACCCATTTCCCGGTGGTGGGGAAATCCACGAAGGTCCCCGTCCGCGCCAGCATGTCGCCAAAACCGTAGCCGATATTCCCGATCGAGGTCCAGATCGCGAAGAAGGCCGATTGCAGGTCGATCCCCTCGAAGGCGAGCATGACGCTGAGCAGGCCGATCAGGAGGATGATGGGGCTCAGGACCTCCTCCCCCACGGTGCGGCCATCATAGCGCACCGGCTCAATCCGGTGGGGGGAGTGCAAAAGCCGGATGCGAGAGCGGATGGCGGCGAAGGTCACCTGCACGCGGAACACGCTGAGCGCGCCCGAGCTTGAGGAGGTGCAGCCGCCGATCATGCCGACACAGGCCGCCACGACCACCGCGAACGGCCCCCAGCCCGAGATCGAGTCGCTGCCAAAGCCGGTACCGGAAAAGACCGAGATCAGGTTGAAGAGCGTGCCGCGAAACACCGCCTCGGCTGGCAGGTCGCTGGTGGCGAGGCGGTAGGCGGTGACCACGGCGACGGCGATGGCGATCCAGAGCAGATAGGCCCGGACCTGCACGTCGCGCATGAAAGGCCGCGCGCTGCCGGTGGCAAGCTGCATGAAGCGGATATAGGGCAGGCTGCCCAGCACCATGAACAGAGCGCCGGCATATTCCGCAGGCCCCGCATATTTGCCGAAGGAGGCATCGGTGGTCGAAAAACCGCCCGTGGCGATGGTCGCCATCGCGTTCACGACGGCATCGAGGACCGACATGCCAAGGGCCGAATAGCTCAGCCCGCAGGCGATGGTCAGCCCGACATAGACCGCGAGCAGTCCCCGCGCGATATCGACGGCGCGCGGCAGCGTCTTGCCCAGCGTGTCGAAGCCCTGCGCGCGAAAGAACTGCATGCCGCCAAGGCGCAGATGCGGCAGGAAGATCATCGCGATGAAGGCGATCCCGAGGCCCCCGAACCAGTTCAGCATCCAGAGCCAGCGGATGGCCACAATCGGCAGCCCATCGAGGCCGGGAAAGACCGAGGACCCGGTGGTTGTGATGCCCGATACGGCCTCGAAATAGGCGTCGGTAAAGCCCACTTCGGGCGCGCCGATCAGAAACGGCAAGGCGCCGAAGAGCGGCAGCACGACCCAGACGAAGAAGGTCAGCAGGAAGGCCTGCCGCATCGTCATGGTCCCGACCCCGGCATTGCGGCAGGCCAGCGCGGTCAGCCCGCCGATCAGGGTGGAGAACAGCGCCGCTTCAAGGAAGGCCTGCCCGTTGCGGTCCTCCATCGCAAGGTCAAGCGCCATCGGCACCAACATGGCGATCCCAAGCCCCGTGACGAGGAGGCCGATAACGTAGCCGACGGGGCGAAAGTCGATCATGGCGCGGCGAGTTGGCTTGGCCGGGGGCGGGAAGTCAAGGGCCGGGTGCGCGCGAGGGCCTCAGCCGTCACGGCGCGCCCACTGAAAGGCGCCCGCCCCGGCGGCGATCAGAAGGGCGGCGGGGACGAAGACCTGCGGCAGCGTTTCGCCCATCGCGCCGACCGCGGCCAGCGTGCCCGCCTTGCCAAGCGCCAGCATCAGCCCGCCCGACAGGCCCGACAGCACCCCCAGAACCGGCAAAAGCCGCAGCCGTTCCATCCGCAAAAGGACCGAGATCGGCCAGGTCAGCAGTACCGGCAACGCGAAGGTGAGCGAGATGAACCCCGCCCCGACCCGCGCCACCTTCAGATAGCCCATGGCCGAGGGCAGCGCCATGAAGACCCCCGCCCCCAGCGCGTAGCGCAGATAGCGCACCGCCCCCCGCATCCGGCCCGTCAACGCGGCGAAAAGGCCCTGCCCGCCCATGTCGCGAACGAGTTGCGCCTGCTGGAGGGGCTGGCCCCGGAGGAACGGACGCAGCTTTCCGCCCTGCTGGCGAAATGGCTGGCGGCGCTGCCCGGGCGGGACGTTGCCTAGCCGGGCTTGTGCAGCGAGGAGAAGAGCCGCGGGTCGAGGCTTTCCGACGCGAAGGTCGCGCCTTCGGTCAGCACGCTGACGGCATCGTGGCTGTGCAGGCTTTCCTGATGGCTGGCCACGATGCGGAAATCGCCGACGCGCGGGTCGGCCAGCAGGCGTTCGGCGAAACTGCGCGCCGCATCCTCGACGAAGATCGGATTGGCGGCGTTCAGTTCGGCAAAGGCCTGTTCATCCTCGCGCTTGACCATCACCTGCGTTTCGGTCGGCACGGCGGCGCGGGCCATGTCGATCAGATCCTCATACCACAGGCACTTCGCCCCCTCCTCCACCGCCGACAGCCGCGCGACGGAGCGCTGCGAATGCGGCGTGGCCAGTTGTCCGCGCATCTGGCGGGCATGTTCGGAAAGCTCAAGTGAACAGGGGCAGGTGGAGGAATAGACGTAGTCCAGATGGATCACCCGCTTCCTGACCCCGTGCATCTCCACCAGTTCCAGCGCGATGTCGTAATATTGCCAGCCCGCGAGGCCCGAGCGCAATGAGGCGACCTTCATCGGGAAGGAGAACCGCATCTGGATCCGGGCGTCGAAACTGCCAAGATGGGCCTTGTAGTCATCCAGCGCCGATTCCATCACATCGAAGCTGAAGGTGCTTTCGGCATGGGCATAGAAGGACCGCATGATGCGGCTCATGTTGATGCCCTTCTTCTCCGCGCCCAGGCTGACCGTGACGGTGATCGAGGGTTCGAGCGGCAGATCGCCCCCGTCGCGTTTGTGAAAGCGGATCGGCTGGCGGAAGTTCGTGATGCCGACATGCTGGATCTGCGCCCTGGCCCCGACGATCAGGCTGGACGGCCCGTTCTGGAGATCGGGCATGGAGGCACGATAGCTCGCGTCCGGTGTGAAGTCTTCTGGGTAAACCCGCGACATGTCGGGATAATTCGACACCTTGCCACCCGGCAAGAGGCGCGCGATCGCGGGATCGAGGCGGGCCACCTCGACCGGGTCGGCGGTTTCGGCCCAGGCGCGCAGGACGGCCAGCGCCTCTTCGGCATCCTTCGCGTCGGGGCTGTCACCGATCTTCTTGATGAAGTTCATCGCGCGTCCTCCACGGAGCCTGGTCCGCCTGTCGATTATGTGGTGTTCCGCGGGGCTTTGTCCAACACTACGCGATCATTTACGTCCGAAACACGACGCGGGTTCGGCCCGCGTCCCCCTCACACAGCGTCAAGCGCCTGCATCACGTCGCCGATCAGGTCGCCCTGATCCTCGATCCCCAAGGACAGGCGGACAAGGCCGGGGGTGATCCCAAGCTGGGCCTTCTGATCCGCCGGGAGGCGTTGATGCGTGGTCGTGGCGGGATGGGTGACAATCGACTTCGCATCGCCCAGGTTGTTGGAAATCCTGACGATTTCCAGCGCATTGAGGAAGCGGAACGCACCCTCCTGCCCGCCCGCGATTTCCAGCGTCACGACGGTGCCACCCGCGCCCATCTGCTCCATCGCGATGGCGTGCTGGGGGTGGGCCTTCAGGCCGGGATAGACCACGCGCTCAAGCTTTGCGTGTCCTTCCAGCGCCTCGGCCAAAGCCAGCGCGGTCGCCGCCTGCGCCCGCACGCGCAGGTCGAGCGTTTCCATCCCCTTCAGCATCACCCAGGCGTTGAACGGGCTCATCGCCGCGCCGGTATGCTTCAGATAGGGTTCCGCCACCTTGCGGATATACTGCGTCGTGCCGCAGATCACGCCGCCCAGGCAGCGGCCCGAGCCGTCGATATGCTTGGTCGCGGAATAGACGACGACATCGGCGCCAAGCGACACCGCCCTGGAAAAGGTCGGCGTGGCAAAGACGTTGTCGACGATCACCGTCGCGCCCTTCTCATGGGCGATCTCGGCCACACGCTTCACGTCGATCACCTCAAGCGTCGGGTTGGAGACGGATTCGAGAAAGACGGCCCTGGTCCCGTCGCGCACCGCCGCGCGCCACTGGTCCAGATCGGTGCCGTCAACCAGCGTCACCTCGACCCCGAAGCGGGACAGAAGTTCCAGCACATAGAGGCAGGACCCGAACAGCGCGCGGGCCGCGACGACATGGTCGCCCGCCTTGAGCATCGAGCTCAGCGCGCCGTTGACCGCCGCCATGCCGGAGGCGGTGGCAAAGGCGTCCTCGGTCCCTTCGATTGCGGCGATACGCTCCTCGAACATGCGCACGGTCGGGTTGCCGTAGCGGGCATAGATGAATTCGTCGGGACCGGCCTCGATGAACCGCGCCTCGGCCTGTTCGGCGCTGTCGTAGACAAAGCCCTGGGTCAGGAAGATCGCCTCGGACATCTCGCCATACTGGCTGCGGCGGGTGCCTGCGTGAACCAGTTTCGTGCGTGTGTTCCAATCGGCCATGGTCGTTCCCTCCGGCACAAAAAAGCCCCCACCGGGAAGGCGGGGGCGAAGGAAACTTCCTGCATCCACCAACCTCTTTAGCGGCATGTTTAACGTGGCCCGCAATCCGGTGAACAAATCGCCACGGCGCTGGTGTTAGACTGATCGGCGCGCGCCGTCAACCTGGGTTGGCGCCGGGGTGCGTCGTGAAACCGTTGCAGACCCGTCATGCCCCGGTCGCAGGAAGGCGCTACCGAGCCACCACGACATCTTGTGTCTGGCGACGGAATCGCACCGATGCCTCATCTTTCGATCTCTGCCGAGGGGTGCCAGTGGCGCCATGCCGGGACGGCCACCCCGCTTGGCGATGCGCTGGCCGCCCTGCCCGCGCCTGACCCGGTCGTGATCCTGATCCACGGCTACCGCTACCGGCCCGGCCATGCGACCTGCGATCCCCACCGGCTGATCCTGTCGCGCGATGACGGCCCCGGCGCCGGAGACATCTCCTGGCCGCATCACCTTGGCATCCGCGACGATCGGGGCGCGCTGTCCATCGGCTTTGGCTGGAACGGCCTCGGCACCCTGCGTCAGGCGCGGGAGGAGGCCGGGCGCGCCGGGCTGGCGCTGGCCGCCCTGATCCGCCGCATCCGCACGCTGTCGCCCGGACGGCGGGTCAACGTCATGGCTCACAGCCTTGGCGCCAAGGTCCTTCTTGCGGCCCTGCCCGCGCTGGAACCGGGCGACATCGTTCGCGCGGTCCTGCTGTTTCCCGCGCTGCTGGCGCGCGAGACGATGGCCGCCGCGGCGCTCCGCGCGGCCACGGGGATGGAGGTCATCCGTGTGACCAGCCGCGAGAACCTGCTCTTCGACCTGATCGGCGCGGCTCTGGCGGCGGGCGGCCGGGATGGCCCGGTCTCCCCCCGCGTCACCGGCGCGCTGCCGGGCTGGGCCGACCTGCCCATCGACTGCACGGCGACGCTGGCGCATCTGGCGGCCACGGGCTTTCCCATCGCCACCCGGCAACGGCGGGTCTGCCACTGGTCCTCCTACCTGCGGCCCGGCATCTTCGCGCTGTACCGCGCGCTCGTGATCGCGCGCGATCCGCTGCCCCTTGCCGCCCTTTCCCCGCCCCAACGCGCCGAGACCGACGGCCGGACCGAGACCCCTGGCGCGCTTGCCGCCGCCTGAGATGCGCACCCCGCGCGCCCGCCCTGTGCGCTGGCGCAGGTCTGCGGCCCTTGCCTCTGCGCCCCGTGTCGGTCAGCCTGCGGCGCAACGGAAAGGACCCGCCATGACCGCGCCCATCGACCTTTACTACTGGCCCACGCCGAACGGCTGGAAAGTCTCCATCGCGCTTGAGGAGATGGGGCTGCCCTACGCGCTCCACCTCATCAACATCGGTGCCGGGGACCAGTTCAAGCCCGATTTCCTGAAGATCGCGCCGAACAACCGGATGCCCGCGATCACCGACCCCGACGGGCCGGACGGCAAGCCCATCTCCATCTTCGAAAGCGGCGCGATCCTGCAATACCTCGCCCGCAAGACCGGGCGTTTCTACGGCGAGAGATGCCGTAATGGGCGAGTCGCTCCCGGGCCCGACGTGGCGCTGCGGTGTCG
>DAIOXI010000109.1:9151-9568 GCA_036758045.1 Albidovulum sp. | reverse complement strand
CAGGGCAAACTTGGTCATGATGTGCTAAAATCTCCCGCCGCGGGCTGCGGCCACCGATCAGACCTTGACGACGTTGGCAGCGAAGGCGCCGTGCCGCACGCAGGCATTGCGGGAATCGACCACCAGCTTCGCCGCAGCCACCCGCGCCTCAAGGATATTCGTCCGCCAAAGCGCATCGGCCAGCGCCACGCGGCCCGGCACGTCCATCCCGTCCCGCCAGCCCTTTGCAAGATCGGTGATGACCGGCACCGGCACGCCCAGATAGTCGCGCGCGGCCTTGTGATAGGCGGAGGCCCCGGCGGCACGATCGGGGTCGCCCGCCGCGCGCAATTCGGCCAGCGACTGTTCGGGTGTTACGCTCACTCCACCGTCACCGATTTCGCCAGATTGCGCGGCTGGTCCACATCCGTGCCCTTG
>DAIOXI010000109.1:1918-9076 GCA_036758045.1 Albidovulum sp. | reverse complement strand
CGACGGCGGCGTGATAGGCCAGAAGTTGCGCCGGGATCGCGTAGAGGATCGGCGCCAGCAGGTCAGCCACCTTGGGCAGCACCAGCACCTTCCACGTCCCTTCGCCCGCCTCGCGCGCACCCGCCGCGTCGGTCAGCAGGATCACCAGCCCGTGCCGCGCCATCACCTCCTGCATGTTCGACACGGTCTTGTCGAACAGCGCGTCGCGAGGGGCGAGGACGACGACCGGCACCGCGCGGTCGATCAGCGCGATGGGGCCGTGTTTCAATTCGCCCGATGCATAGCCTTCGGCGTGGATGTAGCTGATTTCCTTCAGTTTCAGCGCCCCTTCCAACGCCAGCGGGAACATCGCGCCCCGGCCCAGGAACAGCACGTCCTGCGCCTCGGCCACGGCGGCGGCGATGGCGGCGATCTCCCCCTCGCGGGCCAGCGCCTGATTGACGAGGCCGGGCAGCGCCGCAAGGTCATTCAGATGGCCCCGCACCTCGGTCTCCGACAGGTGGCCGCGATCAAGCCCGGCTTTCAGCGCCAGCAGCAGAAGCACCGTCAACTGACAGGTGAAGGCCTTGGTGGAGGCGACGCCAACCTCGATCCCCGCCAGGAGCGGCAGCGCCACATCGCTTTCCCGCGCGATGGGCGACGTCGGGACATTCACCACCCCGACGATTTTCTTGACCTTGTCCTTCGCATAGCGAAGGGCGGCCAGGGTATCGGCGGTTTCGCCCGACTGGCTGACGAAAAGTGCCACGGAATTCGCGGGCAGCGGCGGCTCGCGGTAGCGGAATTCCGAGGCGACATCGACCTCGCAGTTCAGCCCGGCAAGCCGTTCGAACCAGTACTTCGCGGTCAGGCAGGCGTAATAGGCGGTGCCGCAGGCGACCATGGTCAGCCGGTCGAGGCCGGCAAAGTCGATCCCGTCGGGCAGGGCGATGCCTCCCGCGCCCGCGTAATGCTTGATCGCGTCGCCGAGGACGACGGGCTGTTCGGCGATCTCCTTGGCCATGAAATGCTTGTAGCCCGCCTTTTCGACGCGGGTCTGGTCGACGCGGATGCGGGTCAACTCGCGGTTGGCGCGGCGGCCCCCGGCGTCGAAGATCTCCACCCCCTCGCGGGTGACGAAGGCATGATCGCCTTCCTCAAGATAGGTGATGCGGTCGGTCATCGGCGCCAGCGCGCTCGCGTCGGAGCCCACGAACATCTCACCGTCGCCATGCCCGATGGCCAGCGGCGACCCCTTGCGGGCGGCAATCATCAGGTCCTCCTCTCCGTCGAAGAGGAAAAGCAGCGCGAAGGCACCCTCCAGACGGGCAAGCGTGGCGCGCGCCGCGTCGCGCGGGGCCATGCCCTGATCCATGAAGCGGCGGGTCAGAAGGACGACGGTTTCGGTATCCGTCTCCGTCTCCGCCGCGATCCCGGCCTCGGCCAGTTCGGCGCGCAATTCGCGGAAATTCTCGATGATCCCGTTATGGACGACCGCCACCGGGCCTGAACGATGCGGGTGGGCGTTGGTGACCGTCGCCGCCCCATGCGTCGCCCAGCGGGTGTGGCCGATGCCGGACTTGCCCGCCAGCGGCTCGTGAACCAGAAGGTCCGAAAGGTTCACCAGCTTGCCGACCGCCCGGCGGCGGTCCAGCCGCCCCTGATTGACGGTCGCGATCCCGGCGGAATCGTAGCCGCGATATTCCAGCCGTTTCAGCGCCTCGACAAGGATCGGCGCAACCTCATGGTTCCCCAGAACCCCTACAATTCCGCACATTTTCAGGTCTCTTTCTGGCGAGAAGCCTTCTTCGCCTTCAACAGATCGAACAATTTGGCCGCGAACCCCGGCTTGTTCTGTTGCCGCGCCCGGCCGAGGGCCAGCGCGTTTTCCGGCACGTCCTCGGTGATGACCGACCCCGACGCCGTCATCGCCCCCGCGCCGACACTCACCGGGGCGACCAGCATCGTGTCGGAGCCGATGAAGGCCCGCGCGCCGATCTCTGTGCGGTGCTTCATCACGCCGTCAAAGTTGCAGGTGATGGTGCCCGCGCCGATATTCGTATGCTCCCCCACATGGGCGTCGCCCAGATAGGTCAGATGGCCGACCTTCACCCCTTCGTCGAGGATCGTGTTCTTCACCTCGACGAAATTGCCGACATGGACATCCTCGGCCAGTTCGGCGCCGGGGCGCAGCCGCGCGAAGGGGCCGACCCGCGCGCCGCGCGAGATATGGCAGCCTTCGAGATGGCAATAGGGCAGGATCTCCGCCCCGGACTCCACCGTCGTCCCGGTTCCGAAGACGACATGCGGGCCGACGATGGTATCGCGGCCGATTACCGTGTCATAGGACAGGAACACGGTGTCGGGCGCGCTCAGCGTCACGCCGTTTTCCATCACCTCGGCGCGCAGGCGCGCCTGCATCGCGGCCTCCGCAACGGCAAGGTCGGCGCGGCTGTTCACGCCCAGCGTCTCTGCCTCGGGGCAGGTCACGACCTCGGCCGTGAGCCCTTCGGCCCGCGCCGCGCCGATGATGTCGGTCAGGTAATATTCGCCTGCGGCATTGTCGTTCCGCAACGCCTGCACCAGCCGTTTCAGTGTGCTGAATTCGGCGCAAAGAACACCGCTGTTGCAAAGGGTTATGCGGCGTTCCTCATCCGTCGCGTCCTTGTATTCGATGATCCGGTACAACTGCCCCAGATGCACCACCAGCCGCCCGTAGCGGCCCGGATCGGCGGCCTCGAACCCCAGTACGACGACGTCGGAGGGCGCGTCGAGCATCTGTTGCAGCGTCTCGGGCCGGATCAGGGGTGTGTCGCCGTAAAGGACGATGACGCGGCCCTCGAAGCCTTCCAGCGCGGGCAGGGCCTGTTGCACGGCATGGCCGGTGCCTTCCTGGCGCTCCTGGATCACGACCTCGACGGCCTCATCCCACTCCCGCGCGGCCCTGGTCACCGCCTCGGCGCCATGGCCCGCCACGATCACCGTGCGTTCGGGCGAAAGCGCCGCGCCCGACATCATCGCATGGGCCAGAAGCGGCGCGCCCGCGATGCGGTGCAGGACCTTGGGCAGGTCGGAATTCATCCGCGTCCCCTGTCCCGCGGCAAGAATGATAAGCGCTGTGGCCATGTTGCTGCTTTCTTTTACCTCCGGCCCGTTTTAACCAAGGCCCCGGTTGCCGCAAGGGGGTGGGCATCACTCTTCCTTTCGGCAGGTTACACGGGAAAAGACCCATGCGGACTGTGATTTTCGACCTCGACGGCACGCTTGCCGATACCTCCGCCGACCTGATCGAGGGTGCGAATGCCTGTTTCCGCGAGATGGGGGCGGGTGATCTTCTGGATCCGGTGGCCGATGCGCTGACGGCCTTTCACGGCGGCCGCGCCATGCTGCGCCTTGGTCTTTCGCGGCTTGGCCAGACGGGGGAGGAGGCGGTCGAACGCTGGTTCCCGACCTTCCTGAAGGCCTATGAGGACCGTATCGACCGCGAGACGCGGTTTTACCCCGGCGCGGTCGAGGCGGTGGAGGCGTTGCGCGCCGCAGGTTTCGCCACCGGCATCTGCACCAACAAGCCCGCCGGACTGGCCGAACTGCTGATGCGCCGTCTGGGCGCGCGCGACCTTTTCGCCTCGCTCGTCGGGGCCGACACGCTGACGGTCCGCAAGCCCGACCCGGCGCCCTATCACCTCTCGGTGCGCGAGGCCGGGGGGCAGTCGGACCGCTCCGTCCTGATCGGCGATACAGAAACCGACCGGCTGACGGCGAAGGCGGCGGGGGTGCCGTCGGTTCTGGTCACCTTCGGCCCCGAAGGCGCCGGGATCGCCCGGCTTTCGCCCGAGGCGCTCTTGGATCGCTACGCCGATCTGCCGGGGCTGGTCGAAGGCCTGCTGCCGCGCTGAGCGTCAGAAATAGCGCCCGCAGGCGGGCAGGACGGTTCTGAACTCCCGCCGCAGCGCGTCGGGTTTCGACCGCAGCATGATCCGGTCCGCCATGCCTTGCATCGCGCGGGCCTTGTCGCGGCCATTGCCGGGCAGGGGGGCCAGAAGCTGGCCGATGGCGGACAGGCTCTTGCGATGCCCCGCGGCGTCCAGCCGCCCCTCGGCGCGGGCGAAGTTCCCCGCCAGCGACAGCATCGCCGCGCATTTCAGCCGCGCCGCATCCTCGCCCGCATAGGTGACGCTTTCGGCCATCAGGGGCGCGGCGGCGAGGGCCGCGGTCAGGGCAAGGGCGATACGGGTCAAGGGCAACGCTCCATCGGTCAGAAGGCCGGACAGGGCCATCCCGCGCCGCCCTTGTCAAGCCGGCAGCGATTGACCTTCCCCCGCTGCCCCGCCAGAGTCGCGCCATGGAGAGATTCACCGGCAGTTTCACCCAGCAGGAGCCGATCCCCGACGCTGGCATCGAGGCCGCGCTGCACGTCCTTCGCCACGGGCGGTTGCACCGCTACAATACGGCAGAGGGGGAGATCGCCGAAGCCGCGCTTCTGGAAGAGGAATTCGCCGCCTTCACCGGGGCGCGATACTGCCTTGCCGTCGCCTCCGGCGGCTATGCGCTTGGCTGTGCGCTGCGCGCGCTTGGCATCGGGCCGGGCGACCGGGTCCTGACCAACGCCTTCACCCTCGCCCCCGTGCCGGGCGCGATCGCGGCGGGCGGCGCGACGCCGGTCTTCGTCGAGACGACCGAGGGCCTGACCATCGACATGGCTGACCTCGCCGCCAAGGTCCCCGGCGCCAAGGCGCTGCTCCTTTCCCACATGCGCGGCCATATCTGCGACATGGACCGGCTGATGGCGATCTGCGATGCGGCCGGCCTGCCGGTGATCGAGGATTGCGCGCATACGATGGGGGCGGCCTGGCGCGGCACGCCTTCGGGCCGGCACGGGGCGATGGGCTGCTATTCGACCCAGACCTACAAGCACATGAATTCGGGGGAGGGCGGGCTGATCGTCTCGGATGATCCCGACCTCATGGCCCGCGCGATCCTGCTGTCGGGCAGCTACATGCTCTACCCCCGCCACCGCGCCGCGCCGCCGCCCGAGGCGTTCGAGCGGGTCAAGTACATCACCCCCAATGTCTCCGGCCGGATGGACAACCTGCGCGCCGCGATCCTGCGCCCCCAGCTTGCCGATCTGCCGCGCCAGCTTGACCGCTGGAACGCGCTCTACCGGGTGATGGAGGCGGGGCTTGGCGACACGCCCGGCCTGACCCTCATCCCCCGACCGGCGGAGGAACATTACGTCGCCTCCTCCTTCCAGTTCCTGCTGCCTGACTGGTCCGCGGGCAAGGTGCGCGCCTTTCTCGCCCGTGCCGCCGCGCGGGGGGTGGAATTGAAATGGTTCGGCGCCGACACGCCGCAGGGCTTCACCTCGCGCCATGACAGCTGGCGCTACGCCCCCGCACAGTCGCTCCCCAAAACCGACCGCATCCTCGCGGGCCTGATCGACCTGCGCCTGCCGCTGACCTTTTCGACCGAGGACGCCGCCCTCATCGCCCGCATCCTGCGCGCCGAGGTTCAGGCCACCTTCCAGTCGGATGAGGAAATGGCCGAGGCCCCCCTGGCCGACTGACCCGGCTTCTTCGTTGCCCGAAATACTCCGGGGGGAGGCGGCGAGGCCGGGGGGCAGCGCCGCCTAGCGGGCCGCCTCGTAAAGCGGCACGGTGGAAATCGACATCTTCCCCGACCCTTGCGTCAGTTCCGAGGCATGGGCGAGGTAGATCAGCGTGTTGCTCTTCGCATCGTATATCCGCGTCACCTGAAGCGACTTGAAGACAAGGGACGTGCGCTCGGAAAAGATGCTCTCGCCATCCTTGCCCCTGTCGATATCGCCCACCGTGATCGGCCCGGTCTGGCGGCAGTCGAGCGCGGAATAGGACGGGTCCTCGAACCAGTTTCCATTGCTCACGCGGTCGATGATCGACCGATCGAAATAGGCGACATGACAGGTCACGCCCTGCACCTTCGGATCGGGGATCGCCTCGACATAGATGTCATTGCCGACCCAGTCGACGCCGACCTTTCCGACGACCTCGGCCATGGCGGCGGTGGGCAGGGCGCAAAGCATCGCGAGGGCAAGTCGCAGGGACATGGGCGTTCCTTTCAGATGGGTCCGGGCTGACGATGCCACAACGCCCGCCGCCCCGCCACGGGTTCCCGCGAAACCCGCTTGACCCGACTCGGTACCTCGCCTTATGAATTGAACACACGTTCATTTCTTTGGGAGGATGGGGCATGTTCACCGCGTCGATGAAGTTTCACCTGGGCGAAGAGGTCGAGGCGCTGCGCGACATGGTCCATCGCTGGGCGCAGGACCGGGTCAAGCCGATGGCGGCAGAGGTCGACCGGACCAACACCTTCCCCGCCGAACTGTGGAAAGAAATGGGCGATCTCGGCCTTCTGGGCATCACCGTGCCGGAGGAATACGGCGGCGCCGGCATGTCCTACCTCGCCCATGTCATCGCGACCGAGGAGATTGCCCGCGCCTCGGCGAGCGTGAGCCTCTCCTACGGGGCGCATTCCAACCTCTGCGTGAACCAGATCAAGCTGAACGGCACGGATGAGCAGAAGCGCCAATACCTCCCCGGCCTGATTTCGGGGGAGCATGTCGGCGCGCTCGCCATGTCCGAGGCCGGCGCGGGGTCCGACGTCGTGTCTATGTCCTGAACGGCACGAAATTCTGGATCACCAACGGCCCGGATGCCGATACGCTGGTGGTTTATGCCAAGACCGACCCCGAGGCCGGATCGAAGGGCATCACCGCCTTCATCGTGGAAAAGACCTACAAGGGGTTCTCCACCTCCAAGCATTTCGACAAGCTGGGGATGCGCGGGTCGAACACCGCCGAATTGATCTTCGAGGATGTCGAGGTGCCGTTCGAAAATGTGCTGGGGACCGAGGGCAAGGGCGTCCGCGTCCTCATGTCGGGCCTCGACTACGAACGGGTGGTCCTTTCCGGCATCGGCACCGGCATCATGGCCGCCTGCATGGACGAGGTCATGCCCTATCTCGCGCAAAGGAAGCAGTTCGGCCAGCCGATCGGCTCCTTCCAGCTGATGCAGGGCAAGATTGCGGATATGTACACCAAGATGAACTCCGCCCGCGCCTATGTCTATGAGGTCGCCCGCGCCTGCGACCGCGGCGAGGTCACGCGCCAGGACGCGGCGGCCTGCGTGCTCTATGCCTCGG
>DAIOXI010000109.1:0-1908 GCA_036758045.1 Albidovulum sp. | reverse complement strand
GGAAGAGGCGATGACGGTCGCGCTTCAGGCGGTGCAGGCGATGGGCGGCAGGGGCTTCATGAACGAAACCCCGGTCTCCCGCATCTTCCGCGATGCGAAACTGATGGAGATCGGCGCCGGAACCTCCGAGATCAGGCGGATGCTGATCGGGCGGGAGTTGATGGGGGCGATGGGGTGACGGCTTTCCGTCGCCCCGCCCGGCCTTGCGCCGGGCAGCGCCCGACCCGCCCCCATGGGGCGGGCGCTTCCCGCCCCCCCCACGGGCCGGGCGCCGCCCAGTGTGGCGGTGTCGGACGCCCCCCGCGCGCGCGGCAAAGAAGAAAGGGACGCGCCGCCTACCTGACGCGCCCCTTTCCATCCCCGATCCGTGAGTGCGGATCAGAACTTGTGGACGTAGGAAACCCCCACGACCAGCGGGTCGATATTCGCCTTGCCGATCTTGGTGCCGTTCAGCTTGACGTCCGGGCTGCTGTCGATCCAGCGCACCTCGGTCCGGATCGCGTCATTGGCGCTGACCTTCACGTCGAAACCGGCCTTCAGCGCCAGCCCGAAGGAATCGTCGATCTTGACGTTGCCCAGCGCGGATTTCTCGCTGAAGAACGCGGTATAGTTCAGACCGGCCCCGGCGAAGGGGACGAATTTTCCGCCATTGTCAAAGTGATAGACAAGCGAGACGGTCGGCGGCAGATGCTTGGTCGTCGCCGTGCCGACACCCTGGATGGTGACCGTGTGCTTGAAGGGCGTCGCGGCAAGAAGCTCAAGCCCCAGGTTGTCGCGGATGAAGTATTCCGCGGTAATCGTCGGGCGGGTGTTGGAATTGATCGAGGTCGGCGCACCGGCCAGGAGGCCGTTATTGTCCTTGGGCTCGACATAGCCAAGGCCGAGGCCAAGGGTCCAGTCCCCGGCGGACTGGGCAAGGGCGGGCGTCGCGGCGCCAAGCGCCACAAGGAAGGGCAGAACGATGGTCTTCATGTTTTCTCTTTCCATTCTCGCGCGCATCACCGCCATAACGCCGCCGGTGGCCATGTCATTGACCTGAATCAAGATCGCGGAACCGGCGCCGCGACAATTTGGCAGCGTGGCGCCGGGGGAACAGGTCCTGCCGCCGCGCCGCGTCCTATGAAGGGGGAAAGAGGATGAAGCTCCGCTCATCGGTCCAGACCGGGTCCGAGGCGTTCCGCGCCAACCGCGCGGCGCATGAGGCGATGCTGGCGCAGATCGCCGCGGCCGCCGCCCTCGCTGCCGCCGGGGGCGGGGACAAGGCGCTGGCCCGCCATGTCGCGCGGGGCAAGCTGCCGCCGCGCGCGCGGGTGGCGAACCTGCTCGATCCCGGTTCGCCCTTCCTCGAGATCGGCGCGACGGCCGCGCATGGCATGTATGACGGGGCAGCACCCTGTGCCGGGCTCATCGCCGGGATTGGCCTTGTCCATGGGCAGGAGGTCATGGTCGTCGCCAACGACGCCACGGTGAAGGGCGGCACCTATTACCCGATGACGGTGAAGAAGCACCTGCGCGCGCAGGAGATCGCCGAACAGAACCATCTGCCTTGCGTTTATCTGGTGGACTCGGGCGGCGCCAACCTGCCCAATCAGGATGAGGTCTTTCCCGACCGCGACCACTTCGGCCGCATCTTCTTCAATCAGGCGCAGATGTCGGCCAAGGGCATTCCCCAGATCGCCGTCGTCATGGGCTCCTGCACCGCGGGCGGCGCCTATGTGCCGGCGATGACGGACGTCTCCATCATCGTGCGCGAGCAGGGCACGATCTTCCTCGCCGGTCCGCCGCTGGTGAAGGCCGCGACGGGTGAGGTCGTCAGCGCCGAGGATCTTGGCGGCGGCGATGTCCATACCCGACTTTCCGGCGTGGCCGATTACCTGGCCGAGGATGACGCCCATGCGCTCGCGCTCG
>DAIOXI010000108.1:9317-9663 GCA_036758045.1 Albidovulum sp. | reverse complement strand
AAACCGCCTCCGACGGGGTGCAGGCGCTGAACTGGCTTGAGCGTGAGGCATTCGACCTTGCGCTGATCGACATCGAGATGCCGCGCCTAGGCGGCATCGACGTGATCCGCACCGTGCGCGCCGATGACCGCATCTATTCCCGGATGCCCATCGTCGCCATCACCGCCTATGTCCTCAGGGCGAACCGCGACGCGATCTATGCCGCGGGCGCCGATGCGATCCTCGCCAAGCCCATCGTCAGCCTTGAAACCTTCGGCCAGGCGATCACGAATGTCCTGCGCCGCAGCGCGCTGACCGACGCAGAGGCCGCCATTCGGGTCGAGGAAGGGCTGGCGGAGTTCAACCG
>DAIOXI010000108.1:6842-9307 GCA_036758045.1 Albidovulum sp. | reverse complement strand
GGCCGCCGCGCGCCACGCGGCGCATTTGGTTCCGGACGCCTCGCGCGAGTTGCTGATCCGGCTTGCCGCCGACCTGCGCAATTGCGAACGCAACCTGGTTGCCGGGCTTGCCGAACGAGACATGACCAAGATCCGCGCCGAAACCCATGTCCTGATCGCGCTGGCAGGCGCCGTGGGTGCCGAAAGGCTGTCGGGTCTGGCGCAGAACCTGAACGCCATCGCGCATCGGCAAAGCGAGGGCGACATCGCCACGCTGGGCGACGAATGCCTTGGCCAGCTTGACCGGCTGATCCACTTCATCATGAAGGAACAAGCCAGCCGGGGGGAGGCCTGATGGCAAGCGCCCCGCTTCTTCTGGTGGAAGACACGCCCTCGCTGCAACTGGTCTATGAATCGGTCCTGAAGGCCGCCGGATATGAGGTGACGACGGCCGGCACCGCCTCCGCAGGGCTTGCGATGTTTCGCGCGCAAAAGCCCGCGGTCGTGCTTCTGGACCTGATGCTGCCGGACCGCGACGGGCTTGAGCTGTTGCAGGACATGCTGGCGGTCAAGCCCGACGCGCATGTGATCGTCATCACCGCCAATGGCTCGATCAACAAGGCGGTGGCGGCGATGCGGGCCGGCGCGCATGAATTCCTCGTCAAGCCGATCGACGAGCAGCGCTTTCTGAACGCGGTCCAGAACGCGGTCACCGACGCGCATACCGATGCCGCCGACACGCCCGAGACGCGGCCGGAAGCCCCGCCGCCGGGGGAATTCATCGGCGCCTCGGTCGTGATGGGGCAGGTCTATGACAAGATCCGTTCGGTCGCGCGGTCGATGGCGACGGTGTTCATCACCGGCGAAAGCGGCACGGGCAAGGAGCTGTGCGCGCAAGCGGTGCATGACCTGTCCAACCGCCGCAACGGCCCCTTCGTGCCGCTGAACTGCGGTGCGATCCCGTCCGAGCTTCTGGAATCGGAGGTTTTCGGCCATGTGAAAGGCTCCTTCACCGGCGCGATTTCCGACAAGCCGGGTGCAGCCGCCTCGGCCGATGGCGGGACGCTGTTCCTGGATGAGATCTGCGAGCTTGACCTGAACCTTCAGACCAAGCTTCTGCGCTTCCTCCAGACCTCCACCATCCAGCCGGTCGGCGCGACGCGGGCGCGCAAGGTCAACGTCCGCATCGTCTGCGCCACCAACCGCGATCCGCTTCAGGCGGTCCGCCGCGGCCAGTTCCGCGAGGACCTTTATTACCGGCTTCACGTCGTCCCGATCCACATGCCGCCGCTGCGCGAACGCGGCGAGGATGTGAACGTCATCGCGACCGAGGCGCTGCGGCGTTTCGCCCGTGAAGAGGGCCGTGCCTTCACCACGCTGGGCGAGGATGTGCGGGCGCTGTTCCGCGATCTCGACTGGCCCGGCAATGTGCGCCAGCTTCTTAACGCGATCCGCCATGTGGTCGTGCTGAACGACGGCCCCGTCGTCACCCGCGAGATGTTGCCGGCCGACCTGCTTGAGACGATGACCGCGCAGGCGACGGCGCCCGCGCCCGGCACCCCCGAGCCGATGACGCTTGACGGCCTTGTCGGCCGCCCGCTGGCGGAGGTCGAACGGATGCTCATCGAGGCGACGATCGCGCTGCATGGCGGGTCGATCCCCAAGGCGGCGCGGGTTCTCGACGTGTCCCCCTCCACGCTTTACCGCAAGATCGATAGCTGGCGCGGGGCGGGGAAGACCTGATCTAAACGAACTGCTCGCGCGTCAGCCTTTCCTCAAGCCCGTGGCCGGGATCGAAGAGGATGCGGTGACGGATGCGGTCCTCGGACCTGACCTCGACCCAAAGGATGTCACGCGCGGACCTGCCATCGGCATCGGCCATCACCGGGCGTTTCCCGGCATCCAGCACGTCGAAGCGCACCTTCGCGGTCTTCGGCAGCAATGCCCCGCGCCAGCGCCGGGGCCGGAAGGCGGCCATCGCGGTCAGGGCCAGAACCTCGGCCCCGATGGGCAGGATCGGGCCATGGGCGGAATAGTTGTAGGCCGTCGATCCAGCCGGGGTGGAGACCAGCGCCCCGTCGCAGACCAGTTCCTCCATCCGCACCTTGCCATCGACACTGATCCTGAGCTTCGCCGCCTGCGGGCCGGCGCGCAAGAGCGACACCTCGTTGATCGCCAGCGCACGGTGCTCCTGCCCGTCCACGCTGACCGCCAGCATGGCCAGCGGGTTGACCACCTCTTCCTCGGCCACATCAAGCCGTTCGGGCAGATCCTCCTCACCGTATTCGTTCATCAGAAAACCGATGGTGCCGCAGTTCATGCCATAGACCGGCACGTCCAGATGTTCGGTCGCGTGAAGCGTCTGAAGCATGAAGCCGTCGCCCCCCAGCGCGACGATCACATCGGCCGTGTCCATCGCGCAATTGCCATAGAGCCCGACCATCCGCTGAAGGGCGGATTGCGCGACCTCGCTCTCGCTCGCGGTG
>DAIOXI010000108.1:4471-6812 GCA_036758045.1 Albidovulum sp. | reverse complement strand
TCTGCATCCTGGCCCTTTCGGTTAGCGTTGCGCGCATTCATCCACCCCCGGCACGGGAAGGCAAGCCCCTGCCCCTTTCGCGCCCGTTCGTCGTCAGAGGCAAACAGGTCGGATTCGTCCTTTTCGCACGGGCCGCGCTGGGCTAAAGGTCCTTCGACCTTGACCCTGAGGAGACGCCCATGAACGCCCCGCAGCGCGACGCCGGATTTTTCACCGAAGACCTGTCCTCCCGCGACCCCGAGCTTTTCGCCGCCATCACCGGCGAACTGGGCCGCCAGCGCGACGAGATCGAGCTGATCGCCTCGGAAAACATCGTGTCCCTCGCCGTGCTTCAGGCCCAGGGTTCGGTCCTGACCAACAAATATGCCGAAGGCTATCCGGGCAAGCGCTATTACGGCGGCTGCCAGTTCGTCGACGTGGCCGAAACGCTGGCGATCGAGCGGGCGAAGGCGCTTTTCGGCTGCAACTTTGCCAAGGTCCAGCCGAATTCCGGCAGCCAGATGAACCAGGCGGTGTTCCTGGCGCTGCTGAAGCCCGGCGACACCTTCATGGGGCTTGACCTTAACTCCGGGGGTCACCTGACCCATGGTTCGCCCGTCAACATGTCGGGCAAGTGGTTCAATGTGGTCTCCTACGGCGTGCGCCAGCAGGATCAGCGGCTTGACATGGACGACGTCCGCGCCAAGGCGCTTGAGCATAAGCCGAAGCTGATCCTTGCGGGCGGCACCGCCTATAGCCGCGAATGGGACTGGGCCGCGTTCCGCGCCATCGCGGACGAAATCGGCGCCTATCTGCATGTGGATATGGCCCATATCGCGGGTCTGGTGGCCGGTGGCGTCCATGCCTCCCCCCTACCCCATGCGCATGTGGTCACGACCACCACGCACAAGTCGCTTCGCGGCCCGCGTGGCGGCATGATCCTGTGCAATGACGAGGACATCGCGAAAAAGATCAACTCCGCCGTCTTCCCCGGCCTTCAGGGCGGCCCCCTGATGCACGTCATCGCCGCCAAGGCCGTCGCCTTCGGCGAGGCGCTGCGGCCGGGGTTCAAGGCCTATGCTGCGCAGGTGAAGACAAACGCCGCCGCCATGGCGGATGAACTGATGAAAGGCGGCATCGACATCGTGTCGGGCGGCACCGACAACCATCTCTGCCTGGCAGACCTGCGGCCGAAGAAGGTCACCGGCAAAGCGGCCGAGGCCGCTCTTGGCCGTGCCCATATCACCTGCAACAAGAACGGCGTGCCTTTCGACCCGGAAAAGCCCTTCGTGACCTCAGGCATCCGGCTCGGCTCTCCCGCCGGGACCACGCGCGGGTTTGGTGAGGAGGAGTTCCGCCAGATCGCCCGCTGGATCGTCGAGGTCGTCGATGGCCTTGCCGCGAACGGCGAGGATGGCAACGGCGCCGTCGAGGCAAAGGTCAAGGGCGAGGTTGCTGCCCTCTGCGCCCGCTTCCCGCTTTACCCCGGCCTTTAAGGTCGAGCCCCTGCTGAACAAAGGCCCGGACCGCCCCCGCGCGTCCGGGCTTTCCGTTTTCTAGACGTAGCCGCGCCAGGCGAGGACCAGGATCACCAGAAGCCCGGTCATGAAGACCGCCGCCCCGACGCCGGTCAGCACCTGAAGGGTCAGCGCGCGGCGGCGTTCGGAGGCGCCGATGGGACGCAGGTAACGCAGGCAGGCGTCATAGGCATGGGCGGCGCGGGCATGGTCGATCTGAACCATCAGCCGGGGGATCTGCGCCTGCTGGGCGACCTCGGCCAGATAGGCGGCCTCGCGCCGGACCTTGCGCGGCAGGCGCCGCCCGCCCCGGCGCAGCTTTTCGGCCAGCGTCCGCCCGCCGACATTCAGCCGCGCCTCGAACAGTTCGGCGACGCGGGCCGCCATCTGCTGCACATTCACCGCACTCATTCACCCCTCCCGACCGCTGCACCAAGTCTAGCCGCCAAAGCCCCCGCCCCGCAACGCACTGGAAAAGCCGATCGGCCTGCTTTACGCAGCAAGACATGTTGAATCTCATCGAATACGGCAGTGCGGGCGCGTTGCCGACGCTTCTGATCGTTCACGGGCTTTACGGCTCGGCCCGGAACTGGGGCGCCATTGCCCGGCGCATGGCCGATTCCCGGCGCGTGGTCGGCGTCGACATGCGCAACCACGGCGACAGCTTCCGCGCCGACAGCCAGACCTATCCCGAGATGGCGGGCGATCTGGCCGAGGTCATCCGCTGGATCGGCGGGCCGGTCGATGTGGTGGGGCATTCGATGGGCGGCAAGGCCTCGATGCAGCTGGCGCTGACTGACGGCGCGCTGGTCAACCGGCTGGTGGTGGCCGATATCGCCCCGGTC
>DAIOXI010000108.1:1783-4461 GCA_036758045.1 Albidovulum sp. | reverse complement strand
CCATTCGCAGGCCCATCTGGCGCAGGCGATGCGCGATCTGGACCTGGCCGGGCTGACCCTGCGGTCGGACGCGGATGCGCGGCTGTCAGCACGGGTCGAAGACCCCTCGGTCCGGGCCTTCCTGCTTCAGTCGCTGGACCTGAAGCAGCAACCGCCGCGCTGGCGGCTGAACCTTGACGTGCTGGAACGCGACATGGACCTTATCACCGGCTGGCCGGGGACCGAGGGGCGCTATGACGGGCCGGTGCTGTTCCTGTCGGGTGCGGCGTCGGACTATGTGAAATCCGGCGACCGGGCGCGGATCAAGGCGCTGTTCCCGAACGCGCGGATGGCGAAGATTCCCGGCGCGGGCCATTGGCTTCACGCCGAGAAACCGCGCGAGTTCGAAGCCGCGCTACGCGCATTCCTGACCTGATCAGGCGTCCGAAAGCTGCTTGGCGACGAGCCAGGCGACCGGAATGGCCACCAGCGCGCCCAGCGCGGCGGCGACGATGATCGAATAGGTATCGAAGCGGTTCATCGTCAGCGCGGCGACCACCGCCGATCCGGCCAGCGTGGAGCCGGCGAGCGTGTAGATGATCAAGAAAAGACGAAACATCGGAGATCCCCTGTCCCGGTCGTGACGCGCTTCCTGTCGCCCAACTATCAGACCGAAAAAGCGAAATCCTTGATCTGGATCATCCGGGACAGTTCAGGTCGAACCGCGCCACGCCGGTATCGCCGGGGATCTTCGTGGTCATGGAGCCGGGGACGACCGGGCAGCCCGTCGCCTCTTCCACCGCCTCGGCCATCAGGCGCGGGACAGCGGCGCTGGCGGGGCGCGAAAGATAGCCCATGCGCACCACCTCAACCTCCGCGCCGGAGCGATAGATGACGAAGCGGATGCCGCCGCGCGTGACCTCCTGCCGCGTCGCCC
This sequence comes from Albidovulum sp., assembly GCA_036758045.1. Taxonomy (GTDB): domain Bacteria; phylum Pseudomonadota; class Alphaproteobacteria; order Rhodobacterales; family Rhodobacteraceae; genus Albidovulum. The sequence continues at coordinate 3,545 of DAIOXI010000108.1, read as the reverse complement.
CGAAGAAATCCGGGGCGGGCGACACGCAGGCGGCCAGCACGAGCAGCGGAAGAAGGGGAACAAGGCGCGGCATGCGCTCAGCATTCGCGGGGATTGGTAAAGGATGTCTTAATGGAACCGCGCCTGCCTCATCGGCGTTACTGGCAGGCAAGACATGTCTGACAGGAGACGACCATGACCCGCATTGCCGTTCTGCTGACCGCCCTTCTCGCGCTTGGCGCCTGTGAAACCATCAAGGGCGCGGGCCAGGATATCGAAAGCGCCGGTCAGGTGATCCAGCATGAGGCGGCCGAGACCCAGGCCGATATGTAAACCGGCCCCCGCAAACGCAAAACGGCCCCCGAGGGGGCCGTTCGCTTGACAGGGTAGCGTTCGCTCAGCGCGACGAAAGGCCCATGTGATCGCCCATGGCGACCATATCGGCCAGAAGCTTCGACGCATCGTCGACGACGTCGTGGCTGCCGTTTTCCTTCGCGACGCGCAGCTGTTCTTCCGCCCGCGCGACATAGCCCCTCACGATCTCCGGGGTGACCTCGGAGACATGCAGCGACTCTTCGGCCAGCAGCGAAACCCCAGCCTCGGAAATCTCGGCAAAGCCGCCGGTGACGGCGTAGTCGTCCGTCGCGCCGTCGGCCTTGACGATATGAAGGATGCCCGGCCGCAGCGTGGTGATGAGGGGCGCATGCCCCGGCATCGCCGTCAGGTCGCCATCGGCGCCCGGAATGCGCACCTCGCGCGCCTGAACGGAGGCAAGCCGCCGTTCAGGGCTGACGAGGTCGAATTGCATCGTATCGGCCATATCGCCCCCTTACGCCGCTTCCGCGGCCAGACGCTGCGCCTTGGCTTTCACTTCCTCGATGCCGCCGACCATGTAGAAGGCCGCTTCCGGCAGGTGGTCGTATTCACCGGCAACCACCGCCTTGAAAGATGCGATGGTTTCTTCCAGCGGCACCTGCACACCGTCCGAGCCGGTGAACACCTTGGCGACGTCGAAGGGCTGGCTGAGGAAACGCTGGATCTTCCGGGCGCGGGCCACGGTCAGCTTGTCCTCTTCCGACAGTTCGTCCATGCCGAGAATGGCGATGATGTCCTGAAGCGACTTGTACCGCTGAAGGATCCCCTGCACGTCACGGGCGACCTGGTAATGCTCTTCGCCCACCACGGCCGGATCGAGGATACGGCTGGTGGAGTCGAGCGGGTCAACCGCCGGGTAGATGCCAAGCTCGGAAATCGCACGCGACAGAACCGTCGTGGCGTCGAGGTGGGCAAACGAGGTCGCCGGCGCCGGGTCGGTCAGGTCGTCGGCCGGAACGTAGATGGCCTGCACCGAGGTAATCGAGCCCGCCTTGGTCGAGGTGATGCGTTCCTGAAGCGCGCCCATGTCGGTGGCCAGCGTCGGCTGGTAGCCCACCGCCGAAGGAATACGGCCAAGAAGCGCGGACACTTCCGAACCCGCCTGCGTGAAGCGGAAGATGTTGTCGACGAAGAACAGAACGTCGGTCCCGGACTGATCGCGGAACTGTTCGGCCAGCGTCAGGCCCGTCAGCGCGACGCGGGCGCGCGCCCCCGGCGGTTCGTTCATCTGGCCGTAGACAAGGGCCACCTGCGACTTTTCCAGATCGTCCGGCTTGATGACGCCGGATTCGATCATCTCGTGGTAAAGGTCGTTGCCCTCGCGGGTCCGCTCACCAACCCCCGCGAACACCGAGAAGCCCGAGTGGACCTTGGCGATGTTGTTGATGAGTTCCATGATGAGAACGGT
>DAIOXI010000108.1:0-1605 GCA_036758045.1 Albidovulum sp. | reverse complement strand
GGTCACCTTGGCGCCGCGGACAAGACCTTCGGTCGCGTCCATGGCGATCGTCCGCACGGTGTTCTCACCAAGGTGCTGGGCAACTTCCAGGACCAGACGCTTGCCGTTGTTCTCGGTTTCGAGCGCGTTCAGGATTGCGGGAAGGTGTTCGTCGAACTGAACGTCCACGACGGCGCCGATGACCTGGGTCACCTTGCCGGTAGCGGCGGCAGTTTTCGGTGCTCTTGCCATGTGCTTTCTCCGGTTCCGTTAGAGCGCCTCGGCGCCCGAAATGATTTCGATGAGTTCCTTGGTGATCGCGGCCTGACGCGAGCGGTTGTACTCGATCGTCAGACGGTCGATCATCTCGCCCGCGTTCCGCGTCGCGTTGTCCATGGCGGTCATCCGCGCCCCTTGCTCCGACGCGCCGTTTTCCAGGAGCGCGGTGAAGATCTGGGTGGCAACGCCGCGCGGCAAGAGATCGGCAAGGATGCCTTCTTCCGACGGCTCATAGTCATAGAGCGTCGAGGCAGCGTCGGCCTCACCCGCGTCGAAGCTCGCCGGGATGATCTGCTGCGCGGTCGGGATCTGGCTGATCACCGACTGGAAGCGGTTGAAGAAGATCGTGGCGACGTCGAACTCACCCGCATCGTAGCGGCGCAGCAGGTCCCGCGCGATGGATTGCGCGTTCTCATAGCCGACCCGCTTGACCTCGGAGAGATCGACATGGGCGACGAACAGGTCGGCGAAGTCACGCTTCAGCTGTTCACGGCCCTTCTTGCCGACGGTCATGATCTTCACCGTCTTGCCCGTGGCGATCAGCTCCTGAATCCGCGCGCGGGCAAGCCGCACGATGGTGGAGTTGAAGCCGCCGCAAAGGCCGCGTTCGGCGGTCATCACGACCAGCAGATGGGTCTTGTCCGACCCGGTTCCGGCCAGCAGGCGCGGCGCCGAATCCGACCCGCCGACCGAGGCGGCAAGGCCCGACATGACGGCCGTCATCCGCTCGGCATAGGGCCGGGCGGCTTCGGCCGCTTCCTGGGCGCGGCGGAGCTTGGCCGCCGCGACCATCTGCATGGCCTTGGTGATCTTCCGCGTCGACTTGACGCTTCCGATCCGGTTTTTCAGGTCCTTAAGGCTGGGCATATCGCTTTTCCCCTCCCCCGCTTACGCGAAGGTCTTGGCGAATTCGTCGATCGCGGCCTTGAGCTTGTCCTCGGCATCACCCTTGATCTTGGGATCGTCGTTGGTGATCCAGTCGAGGATGTCCTTGCGGTTCGAGCGCAGGTGCTTGAGAAGACCGGCCTCGAAGCGGCCGACGTCGCGCACCGGCAGCTTGTCGAGGTAGCCCTTGATGCCCGCGAAGATGACCGCGACGATTTCCGCGTTGGTCAGCGGCGAATACTGGGCCTGCTTCATCAGCTCGGTCAGGCGCGCGCCACGGTTCAGAAGGCGCTGCGTCGCCGCGTCGAGGTCGGAACCGAACTGCGCGAAGGCCGCCATTTCGCGGTACTGCGCCAGTTCGAGCTTGACCGAACCCGCGACCGATTTCATCGCCTTGGTCTGCGCGGAGGAACCGACGCGCGACACCGAAAGGCCGGTGTTCACGGCCGGGCGGATGCCCTG
>DAIOXI010000107.1:0-9677 GCA_036758045.1 Albidovulum sp. | reverse complement strand
TCACCAATCAAGAAAACAGGGAGTACGACCATGACCCTCAGAACGACGCTCGGCGCGACGCTTGTTGCCGGTGCCGCCCTTGCCGCCGCCCCGGCCTTTGCGGCGGGCTGCGACAAGGTGATCTTTTCCGATGTCGGCTGGACCGACATCACCTCCACCACCGCCGTCGCCACCACGGTTCTCGACGCGCTGGGCTATGAGACGGAGGTGAAGGTCCTGTCGATCCCGGTCACGCTGACCGGCCTGGGCCAGGGGGACGTCGATGTGTTCCTTGGCAACTGGATGCCGACGATGGAGGCCGACATCGCCCCCTATCGCGACGCAGGCACGGTAGAGACGGTGCGTCGGAACCTGACCGGCGCGAAATATACGCTGGCCACCAACGCCGAAGGCGCCAAGGAAGGCATCAGCGATTTTTCGAATATCGCCGAGCATAAGGACGCGCTGGACGGCAAGATCTATGGCATCGAGCCGGGCAATGATGGCAACCGCCTGATCCTCGACATGATCAAGAACGACCAGTTCGGGCTGGGCGGCTTCGAACTGATCGAAAGCTCGGAACAGGGTATGCTGGCGCAGGTCGGCAATGCCGACAACGCGGGCAAGGCCATTGTCTTCCTCGGCTGGGAGCCGCACCCTATGAACGCCAATTTCGACATGACCTACCTGTCGGGCGGCGATGACGTCTTTGGCCCGAACTTCGGCGGTGCCGAGGTCTTTACGCTTGTCCGCGCGGGTTATGTCAAGGAATGCCCGAACACCGGCAAGCTTCTTGAAAACCTCGAATTCACGCTGCCGATGGAGAACGAGATCATGGCCAAGATCCTCGACGAGGGCGAAGCGCCGGGCGATGCGGCGAAGGCCTGGCTGGCTGCCAATCCCGACGTGCTTGGTCCCTGGCTTGATGGCGTGACAACCAAGGACGGTGGCGACGCGATGGCGGCGGTCAAGGCCGCGCTGAACTGACCTGACCAGAAACGGCCCCGGCCCCGTCGCGAGAGGGGCCGGAACGGCCCCTGATACCACGAAGTCGGGACCGGGGCGGCAACCACTTTCCGGGGGACAAGGGACGATGGCGCTGAACGATGCCATGGGCTGGCTGACCGACACCAAGATACCCGTCGGCCAGACCGCCAAGATACTCTTCGAATGGCTCAAAGTGAACGGGCGCGGTTTTTTCCAGTCGCTCTCGCAGCTTTTGCAATGGCTGATCGACAGCATCCTGTGGCTGCTTCAGACGCCGCATCCGCTGGTCATCATCGCGATCTTCGTCGCCATCACATGGTTCCTTCAGAAAAGCTGGAAGACCTGCGTGATGGTCCTTCTGGGCTTTCTGTTCATCCTTAACCAGGGCTACTGGAAAGAGACGACGGAAAGCCTGACGCTGGTCCTGTCTTCCTGCGTCGTCTGCATGGCGATCGGGGTGCCGATCGGCATCGCCGCCGCGCACCGGCCCCGGCTTTACGCCTGGATGCGGCCGATCCTTGACCTGATGCAGACGCTGCCGACCTTCGTCTACCTGATCCCGGCCATCGTCTTTTTCGGCATCGGCATGGTGCCGGGCCTGATCGCCACGGTGATCTTCGTCCTGCCCGCGCCGATCCGGCTGACCCATCTTGGTGTCTCCTCGACGCCGGAATCGCTTCTGGAGGCGGTGAAGGCCTTTGGCGGGACCAGCCGTCAGACGCTGTGGAAGGTGGAACTGCCTTATGCGCTGCCGCAGATCATGGCGGGGTTGAACCAGACCATCATGCTGTCGCTGTCGATGGTCGTCATCGCGGCCCTTGTCGGCGCGGCCGGGCTTGGTGTGCCGGTGGTGCGCGCGCTCAACTCGGTCAACACCGCCCTTGGGTTCGAGTCGGGCTTTGTCATCGTCGTGGTGGCAATCATTCTTGACCGGATGCTCAGGATCGGAGCCAGCAAATGACGGTCGCGGTGGAATTCGACAAGGTCAATATCGTCTTCGGCGATCATCCCGACCGCGCCCTGCCGATGATGGATGAGGGGCGGAGCCGCGCGGAAATCCAGAAGGCCACCGGGCAGGTGCTGGGCGTCCACGACTGCTCGCTCAGCGTCGAGACGGGGGAAATCCTCGTCCTGATGGGCCTGTCCGGGTCGGGCAAGTCGACGCTTTTGCGCGCGGTCAACGGGCTGAACCCGGTCTGCCGGGGCCGCGTGACGGTGCATGACGAGGGCTGGTCCTGTGAGGTTGGCGGCGCGTCGCGCGGCGATCTCCTGCGGGTCCGGCGCGAATGCGTTGCCATGGTCTTCCAGCAATTCGGCCTTCTGCCCTGGCGCACGGTGCGCGAGAATGTCGGCCTTGGCCTTGAGCTTGCCGGGCAGTCCCCGTCCGACCGGCGCGCCAAGGTGGACGAACAGCTTGCGCTGGTGGGGCTGTCAGACTGGGCCGATCGCAAGGTGGGCGAGCTGTCGGGCGGGATGCAGCAGCGCGTGGGCCTTGCCCGCGCCTTCGCGACCGAGGCGCCGATCCTTCTGATGGACGAACCCTTCTCGGCCCTCGATCCGCTGATCCGCACCCGGTTGCAGGATGAGTTGCTTGAGCTTCAGAGCAAGCTGAAGCGCACCATCATCTTCGTCAGCCACGACCTGGACGAGGCGTTCAAGATCGGCAACCGGATCGCGCTGATGGAGGGCGGGCGGATCGTCCAGTGCGGCACCGCGCGCGAGATCATCGCGCATCCCGCCTCGGACTATGTCGCGGATTTCGTCAACCACATGAACCCGCTGTCGGTCCTGACCGCGCGCGACGCGCTGGAACCCACACCGAACGAGATCCCCACCGACGGAGAGACCGACATCGACACCCCGATCAAGGATGTGATGGCGCGGCTGAAGGACGAAACCCGCGCCCTTGTGGTGCAGGATCACGGCAAGGTCGCGGGTCAGATCTCACGCCGGACGGTGATTGCGCGGCTTCTCGACCCGCGCGGTTGAGGTCAGATCTTGGTGGCGGGCGGCGGCGGGGTGATCCCGCGCCGCCGGAGCTGCGCCTCGCGCCAGGTCATGTAGCTGATCGCGGCGATGATCATGGCCCCGCCGATCAGGATATAGGGGTCGACCCGTTCGTCGAACGCCAGTGCGCCAAGAAGCGAGGCCCAGACGAGTTGCAGGAAGGTCACCGGTTGCGTCACGGTCAGCGGTGCGGCGGCAAAGGCGCGGGCCATGCAGTAGTGCCCCAGCGTCGCAAAGGCCGCGACGATACCAAGCTGGCCGATCTGCGCCAGTGTCGGCGGCACCCAGACCATCGCCGCAAAGGGCGCAAGGCCGATCGTCACGCTCAGCGATAAGAGCGCGACGAGCGCACCGGCGGGCATCATCGCCGACAGCCGCTTGGCGATCAGGTAGGAAAAGCCGAAACAGGTCGCCGCCCCAAGCTGCGCGATCTGGCCGGACGAGATTTCCCGCAAGCCCGGCCGCAGGATCACCAGCGCCCCGATCAGCGCCACACAGATCGCCATGATCCGCCTGAGCGCCAGCCTTTCGCCGAAGAACACCGCCGCCCCGATGGTGACGACGACCGGGTTCAGGTAACCGATGGCCGTCACCTCGGCCACGGGGATGCGTGCCATGGCGTAGAACCAGAGCGCCACGGCCACGACATGCAACACGCCGCGCCCGACGATCAGCGGCGGCGCGCCGGTCGGAAGCCCAGCGCGGAAGGTCCCGATCAGCGCGGGGGACAGGAAGACGAGGCCGATCACGAAGCGAAGAAACGCCGCCTCGACCGAAGGGAGCGCGGTCCCCAGATGACGCACGGTTCCGGTGACGGCCACGAAGCTGAGGCCGGTCGCAAGCATCCAGAGGACGCCCGCGACAGGCCGGTTCTGTGCAGCGGTTTCCATGGCCCCGACAGAAGCCTATCGGACGCGTGGCCGCAAGGCCTATCCGAGCGCCAGGGACAGCGCGATGGACCACATCACCCCGGCGACGACCAGGTCCAGCAACCGCCACGCGCCGGGCCGCGCGAAGACCGGCGTCAGAAGCCGGGCGCCATAGCCAAGTGACAGGAAGAACAGGAACGATCCCAGCGCGGCGCCCAGGCCAAAGACCCATTCCCGCCCCGGATACTGGGCCGAGATGCTGCCCAGTAGCACCACGGTATCAAGGTAGACATGCGGGTTCAGCCAGGTGATCGCCGCCAGCGTCAGAAGTGTGCGGCGCAGGGGTGCCGCCTTCGCCGCCGCCGCGTCGAGGTGTTCGTTGCCCCTCCAGGCGGCAAGGGCCGCGCGCAGGCCGTAGACGCCCAGAAAGACCACCCCGTCCCAGCGGAGTATGGGTAGAAGGGCGGGCATCTCATCGGCGGCAAGGCCGATCCCCGCCACCCCAGCGCCGATCAGGATCGCGTCGGAGATCGCGCAGAAAAGGACGACCGGCAGAACATGCTCGCGTCGCAACCCCTGCCGCAGCACGAAGACATTCTGCGCGCCGATGGCGGCGATCAGGCTGAGGGACAGGCCGAGGCCGGAAAGAAGGACGGGCAGCACGGGGCGGGAACTCCTTGGTCGCCGGGCTTGACTAGGGCCGCCGCCGCATTATCACAACTTAATTATGCTAAGGTTGATTAAGCGAAACTGATGCTCGACTACCCCGCTTGGCGCGCGCCTGGCGCGCCATGCCGAGGACGTGGCGCTGATGGAACGCGATCTCTTGGCAGGCGAGGGCGCGGCGACCGCCGCTCGCCCGGTCCTGCGCATCGCCGTCACCGCCGACAGCCTTGCCGCCTGGGTGCTGCCCGCGCTGGCGGCGTTCGAGGATACGCTTTTCGACCTTGTCATCGACGATCAGGACCATTCCGCCGACTGGCTCCGCAAGGGCGAGGTGCAGGGCGCGGTGACCTCTCATGGCGGGACCATCGCGGGCTGCGACTGCCATCCGCTTGGCCGGTTCCGCTATATCGCCTGCGCGACGCCCGCGTTTCGCGACCGCTGGTTCGACGGCGGCGTCACGGCGCAGGCCCTTGCCGCCGCCCCGGCGCTGATCTTCAACGCGAAGGACGGCCTGCAGGGCGAATGGGCGCGCCGCGCGGTGGGCGGGGTCGTGCCGCTGGCGGGCCATATGATCGCCTCTGCCGAAGGGTTCGTCACCGCGGCGCGGTTGTCGATGGGCTGGGGCATGATCCCCGAGGCGCTGGCGGCCGACGACCTGCTGAGCGGCCGCCTTGTACCGCTGCGGCCCGACGCGCCGCTGGATGTGGCGCTTTACTGGCAGATCGGCCGCCTGCCCGGCGCGACGCTGCCACGCCTGACGCGGGCGATCCGGGCGGCGGCGCGCGACGTACTGATCGGCTGAGGGCTCAGGCGAAGGCGGTGGCGCGGGCGGTTTCGTCCACCTTCAGGATCATGTCCAGGACCAGCGCCGCGGGGTCGAGGTTGACCGCGCGGGCATGTCGCGCCCGTGCGCCGAGGCTTTGGTGCAGCCCGGCCCATGACCGCGCGGCATCGGGCGAGGGGGCGAGGCGCGCGAACAACTCTGCCTCGCCCGGCGCGGCCTCGGCCCCCGCGAAGCCCAGCATCCCGGCGCGGGCGAGGCGGGCAAGGAAAAGGTCGAACAGCGTCAGCAGGAGTTCAAGCTTTTCCGCCTGCCCGCGCTGCCCCATCGCATCGGCCAGCTTCAGCGCGCGGCCCCGGTCGAGACGGGGCAGGGTGGCAAAAAGCGTGACGAGATCGCGATAGGTCTCGATCCCGTCGAGGTTCAGCAGCCGGATCGCCTCACCCACCGAGCCGCCGGCCAGGGCGGCCAGCGCCGCGCCGTCGCCATGGTCGATCCCCGCCGCCGCGATGGCGCGGCCGAGGTCAGCGGGTGACAGCGTGATCAGCCGCAACTCCCGGCAGCGCGACCGGATGGTCGGCAAAAGGCCCGAGGGGCGGTGGCTGACCAGCAGGAAGACGACGCCCTGGGGCGGCTCTTCAAGCATCTTCAGCAGCGCGTTGGCGGCGGAGACGTTCATCTCATCCGCCGGATCGACGATCACCGCCCGCCGCCCGCCATCAGTCGAGGAAAGGTGCAGGAAGTTCCGCAGCTTGCGTACCTCATCCACGGTTATGACGGTCTTGAGGCGCTTCTTGTCTTCATCCCAGGCCCGGCGCAGCAGGTAAAGCCGCCCCTCGGACCCGGCATGGATGCGGCGCGCGACCGGGTGGTCGTCGGGAATGTCGAGCGTTGTGGGCGCGGGCGGGGCATCGCCGAAAAGCCCGCCCCCGTCCGCCTCGGGCGTGGCGAGCAGGAAGCGCGCCAGCCGCCAGGCGAGCGTCGCCTTGCCGACGCCAAGCGGGCCGGTCAGAAGCCAGGCATGGTGCAACCGGTCGGCCGCGTAGGCATCAAGGAACCCCGCCTCGGCATGGTCCTGACCGATCAGGTGCCGCGTGTCGCGGGGATGGGGGGCGCCCTCGATCCGGTCGGGCTCGGGGATCTCGGGGATGGCGTCACCGCTCATCCCAGCGCCCGCGTTGCAATGGCCGCAACGTCCTTGGCGACCGCCTCCGGCGCGCGGGCGCCGTCGATCACCCGGCAGCGACCGGGAAATTCCCGCGCGAGGGCAAGAAAACCCGCCCGAATCCGCCGTTGCAGGTCTGCTCCGAAATCCTCGAACCGTTCCTCGGTGCCGCCGCGCCCCTTTGCTCGGGCCAGACCCGTCTCGGGGTCCATGTCGATGATGAAGGTCAGGTCCGGTTCGCGCCCGATCATCAGGGCGTGCAGCTTGTCCACCAGCCCGCGCAGATCGCCGCGCGACAGGCCCTGATACATCCGCGTCGAATCCGCGAAACGGTCGGAAATGACGATCCTGCCCGCCGCCAGAGCAGGCGCTATCACCCGTTCCAGATGATCGCGGCGGGCGGCGGTGAACAGCAGGATCTCCGTCTCCGCCGACCAGCGGTCGGGGTCGCCTTCAAGGACCAGCCGCCGGATCTCCTCCGCGCCCGGACTGCCTCCGGGTTCGCGGGTCAGCACTACCTCATGGCCCGCCTTGCGGAGCGTGTCGGCCAGAAGCCGCGCCTGGGTGGATTTGCCGGACCCGTCGATCCCCTCGAAGGTGATGAACATCGCGCGCCGGTCAGCTGCCGATGGCGACAAGCGCGCGCTGCGTCAGCACGCCGAAGGCGGTCTTCATCCGGCTGGCAAAACCGCCCTTGGCGACCGGCTGATCGGCGACAAGCGGCACGGTGGTCGGTTCCATCCCCGGCACGGTGATCGTCATTTCGGCCAGCTTCTGCCCTTCGGCGATAGGCGCCTCGATCGGGCTGGTAAAGGCGACCTCGGCCGTCAGCCTGTCCTGCGCCAGCGAGGGCAGCAGCATCGACAGGTCCTGATCCAGCACGAGGCCCACCTTGGTCTTCGACCCCATCCAGACATCGGCATCGGTGATGCGCGTCCCCTTGGTCGCCACGGTCTTTTCGACGAATTCACGGAACGCCCAGTTCAGGATCCGCTCCGCCTCTTGCGAACGCTCGCGGTCGGTGGCCATTCCGGTGATGACCACGACGATGCGGCGGCCGTTCTGGATGGCCGAGCCGACAAGGCCATAGCCCGATTCCTCGGTATGCCCGGTCTTGAGGCCATCCGCCCCGATCCCGAGCTTCAGAAGCGGGTTGCGGTTGAATCGGTTGTCCGGCGCGCGGTTGTCGTAGGGAAATTCCGTCAGGCCGAAATAGCCGTAGTATTCTGGAAACTCGCGGATCAGCCGCGCGGCGAGGATGCCGAGGTCATGCATGCTCATCCGCTGGTTCGGGTTCGGCCAGCCGCTGGCATTGGCAAAGGTGCTGTCGGTCATGCCAAGCGCCCTGGCGCGTTCGTTCATCTGGCGGGCAAAGGCCTCCTCGGTACCGGCCAGACCCTCGGCCACCACCACGCTGGCATCGTTGCCGGAAAGGACGACGATGCCCTTGATCAGTTCCTCCACCGTCGGCCGGTCGGTTTCGTTCAGGAACATGGTCGAACCCTGCATCGACTTGGCATGGGACGAGACCGGAAAGCGGTCGTCCAGACGCACACGCCCGTCGCGCAGCGCCTCGAACAGCATGTTGATTGTCATCAGCTTCGACATCGAGGCCGGTGGCAGCTTTTCATGCGCGTTCTTTTCCAGAAGCACGGTCCCGGTCGAAACGTCATAGACCCAGGCCGCCTTGGCGCGCGTCTCGAATGCGCGCGCGGGCAGGGCGAGGGACAGGGCCAGAACGATGAGGGCGGCAAGTCTGAGGATCACCTGCGGAAAGCTCCCTTTACTTCGAGACCGGGTAGGCGTTGGGATAGCCGATGCCCTTGACCTTTGCGGCCATCGCGTCGCGCCCGGCCACGCTGTCGGCCGGGCCGACGATCACGCGCCAATAGGTCTTGCCGTTGCTCTGGTCGGGGACGACCTTGGACAGCAGCCCGGCCTTCTGCATCTGGCCCTGCGCGCGGGTGGCGTTGGCCTCGGTGCTGAAGATGCCGATCTGGACATAGGCGCGCTTCAGCGCCGGTTGCGCGGCAGGCGCGGCCTGCTTCGCCTCGGCGGCGGCAATGCCCGCGGCGGCGGTGCCGACCACCGGGGCGAGCGGCGCCGCGTCGATCGCCCCGCCGGTGGCACCGGCGGCGACCGGGGCCGACATCGTGTCCTCCGCCTTCGGCTTGCGCTTGAAGAGCCCGGCGAAAAGCCCGCGCTTCTTCTGCGGCGCCTCGGCCACCGGCGCCTCGGTGCCGTCGACGGGCGCGGCGGCAAGGTCGGTCGCCTCGGTGGCGGTCCGTGCAGTGGCGGTATCGGCAGCCTCGGGGCTGGCCGCGGCCACGGCGGCGGCTTCGGTTTCCGGCGTCACCTCGCTGGCCGGGGTCAGGTCGACCTCCTTGCGCCGCAGCGCGACGATGGCGATCTTGGCGGGCTGGCCGGCCAGCATCCCAAGCGCCTCGGCGGCGTCGGAAGACACCTGGATGCTCGGCCCCGGATTGTCGATCTCACGCCGGAAAAGGGCGCCGACCACGCTCTTGCCGTTCTTCTCGTTGCGGATCATCACCCGCTCCGGGTCCTTGACCGAGGAATGCGCGACCCAGACCCCGCCGAGCGAGGGCCGCCCGTCCCAAAGCGCCTCGCCGCTCAGGTTGAAGCCGTCGGGGGACTCGATGTCCTGCTCCATCGTCACGCTGCCCTGCTCGGCGCCCGGCGTCGTCACCTTGTCCTTCGAAAAGGGTGAGGTTCCGGTCTGACAACTCGCCAGAAGCAACGCCGCCCCCGCCGCGCCCGCAAGCAGCCCAAATCCCTGAGGTTTCATTCGTGCCCCCGTTTGTGCGGTTGTGACCCGCACCGTCTTGCCCAAAATCCCGACCGGAACCGCGGAATGCCCCCGCGCCGGTCTCCTGCCCGTCTGCCGCGCGCTTGCGGGGCTCGCCCGGCGCACGCGATTTGGCGCGAAGTTTAGCCGCTCCCACGTCACAAGAAAAGGCCGCGCGCCGTGACTTGCGGATTTCAGCCCGCCCCGACCTTTCAGAATCGCGTGAGGCGCGTTAAGCCCGGCCGACCGGCGGCGGGGCAGGGACGATCCCGAAGCGCCCGTGCCGCCCGGACGGACGGATGAGTGGCGGAGTGGTTGAATGCTCTTGTCTTGAAAACCAGCGATCCTAAAGGTTCCGTGGGTTCGAATCACACCTCATCCGCCTCCACATAAGTCATTGTTATTATACGATTTTAC
>DAIOXI010000106.1:9365-9804 GCA_036758045.1 Albidovulum sp. | reverse complement strand
CAGGTGCGCGGCCAGATCGGCGAGGACCCGACGGAACCGCCCCATTCGGGCCGCTACCCCTATCCGCCCGTGCCGGACGAACCCGCCATCGCCGATCTTCGGCGGCGGCTGGCGGCGGTGGGTCTGCACCCGTCCTCGCTGCCGCTGGGCGTCGACATCGAGCGCTGGCTGGCCAAGGGGTGCACGCCCTGGGACGCCTTCCCCAACACGCGGGGCGGCAAGATGGATGCCGAGACGGTCGGGCTGGAAACGGCGCTCTCCCACCCGAACGTGACGCTGCGGACTGGGGCGCGGGCCACGCGGCTGATCGCCGATGCCGCGGGTCGCATCACCGGGGTTGAGGTGGACGGCGAAGGGGGACGGGAGACCCTGCACGCGCCGCTGGTCGTCCTGGCCGCAGGCGCGCTGCACCATCAGCACGCCGCCCTGGGCGAGGGCG
>DAIOXI010000106.1:6002-9355 GCA_036758045.1 Albidovulum sp. | reverse complement strand
GTTGCTCCTCGCCTCGGCCGATGCGGCGCGGCCGGGCGGGCTGGCCAACCGCTCCGATCAGGTCGGGCGCAACTTCATGAACCACAACTGCTCTGCCGTCCTTGCGCTGCATCCGTTCCGGCGAAACCGTTCCGTCTATCAGAAAACCTTCCAGATCAACGACTTCTATGAGGGCGGCGGGCCGGGCGACGCGCCTCTGGGCAATATCCAGCTTCTTGGCAAGATCTCCGGCCCGATCCTTGCGGCCTCATCCCCGCTGCCGGGCTGGGCGGCGCGCTGGATCGCCGCGCGCTCGGTCGATCTTTACGCCATGTCCGAGGACCTGCCCAACCCCGAAAGCCGCGTCACGCTGAAGGACGGGCAGATCCGGCTCGACTGGAAGCGGTCGAACTGGGCCGCGCATGAGGCGCTGGTCTCCCGGCTGAAACAGGCGCTGCGCCGGGCGGGCTATCCGGTGGTGATGTCGCAGCCCTTCGACCGGCGCACGCCGTCGCACCAATGCGGGACGGCGCGGATGGGGGCGGATGCCGGGACAAGCGTGGTGGACACGTTCTGCCGCAGCCACGATCACCCGAACCTTTACATCACCGACGCCTCGGTCCTGCCGACCTCGGCGGCGGTCAATCCGGCGCTGACCGTCGCGGCCCTGTCGCTGCGCGCGGCGGACCATATCCGCAGGACGGAGCTTTCGGGATGACGAACGGGGCAGGGCGTGCAGGTCAGGGGGACGGTATGGAAAAGGGGTACGATTTCATCGTCATCGGCGCCGGGTCGGCCGGGTCGGTCGTCGCCGCAAGGCTGAGCGAGGACCCCGCCGTCAAGGTCCTCTTGCTCGAGGCCGGGGGCGGCGACGGCAATCCGCTTTACCACCTGCCCGCCGGTTTCGCGAAGATGACCAAGGGCATCGGGTCCTGGGGCTGGGACACCGTCCCGCAGCGGCACATGCAGGGCAAGGTGTTCCGCTATACCCAGGCGAAGGTGCTGGGCGGCGGGTCCGCCATCAACGCGCAGATCTACACGCGCGGCAATGCGCAGGATTACGACGACTGGCGCCAGATGGGCTGCATCGGCTGGGGCTATGACGACGTGCTGCCCTATTTCCGCAAGGCCGAGGATAACGACACGTTCGAGAACCGCTTTCACGGCAAGGGCGGCCCCCTCGGCGTCAGCCAGCCGATCGCGCCCCTGCCGATCTGCGAGGCGTATTTCGAGGCGGCGGCGGCACTGGGCATCCCGCGCAACATGGACGTCAACGGCGAGGTACAGGACGGCGTCTGCTATTACCAGCTGACCCAGCGCAATGCGCGCCGGTCGTCCGCCGCGATGGCCTATCTGGCGCCGAACCGGGGCCGGGCGAACCTGACCGTGCGCACCCGCGCGCCGATCCGGCGGCTGCTGGTCGAGCGCGGCCGGGCGGTGGGCGTGGAGATGATGGATGGCAGCCGCATCGCGGCGGGGGCAGAGGTGATCCTCTCCTCGGGCGCCATCGGCTCGCCGCGCCTTTTGCAACTCTCCGGCATCGGCCCGGCGGAGGAGCTTCGCGCGCTGGGGATCGCCCCGGTCCTCGACCAGCCGGGTGTCGGCGCGAACCTTCAGGACCACCTTGACCTTTATTGCATCTGCGAACTCTCCGGCCCCTACAGCTATGACCGCTATGCCAGGCCGCACTGGGCCGCGCTTGCCGGGCTGCAATACCTTCTGACGCGCAAGGGGCCGGTCGCCTCGTCGCTCTTCGAGACGGGCGGCTTCTGGTATGCCGATCCCGATGCCCGCTCCCCCGACCTTCAGTTCCACCTTGGTCTTGGCACCGGGATAGAACACGGCGTCGCAGCGATGCCGATGGGCGGCGTCACGCTGAATTCCTGCCACCTGCGCCCCCGCTCGCGCGGCTCTGTGCGGCTGCAATCGGCGGACCCGGCCAAGGCGCCGCTCATCGACCCGAACTACCTGCAAGACCCGCATGACCGCGCCATGTCCATCGCCGGGCTGAAGCTGACGCAGGCGATCCTTGCCCAGGCGCCGCTGAAACCCTTCATCAAGGCCGAACGCCTGCCGGGGCCGGAGGTCAGGACCGAAGCCGACTATTTCGACTTCATCTGCCAGCATTCCAAGACCTCGCATCACTGCGTCGGCACCTGCCGCATGGGGCCGGATGAGGGCGCCGTCGTGGACATCCGGCTGCGCTTCAACGGGATCGGCGGGTTGCGGGTCGTCGACAATTCCATCATGCCGACGGTGATTTCCTCGAACACCAACGCCGCGGCGATCATGATCGGCGAAAAGGCCGCCGACCTGATCCGCGAAGACCATGCCTGAGGGGGCCGCCATGATCCGCCATATCGTCCTGATCCGTTTCAATCCCGACCTGCCAGAGGCCGAGATCGCCGACATCTTCGACGAATTGCACGCGATCGAGGGCAAGGTGGCGGGGCTGATGAACATCCGCTCCGGCCGCTCCGAAAGCCCCGAGAAGATCGAGAGGGGCTATCTGCACGGCTTCACCGCCGATTTCACCGACTGGGCGGCGCTGGCGGCCTATCAGGACCACCCCGCGCATCGCAAGCTGGGCGCGCGGCTGGTCGCCAATGCGGTCGGCGGGCTGGACGGTATCCTTGTCTTCGACCTGCCGGTGGCGACGGACGAAGGGTAGGGAGGCATGGAGCGCAGGCCCACCATCATCGACGTGGCGCGGGCGGCGGGCGTGTCGAAATCGACCGTCAGCCTTGTCCTGCAAAACAGTCCTTCGGTGCGCGACGAAACCCGTGCCGCCGTCCGCGCGGCGATGGAGGCGTTGGGCTATGTCTATAACCGCGCCGCCGCCAACCTCAGAAGTTCCGGCGCCGGGCTGATCGGGCTTGTCATCAACGACCTGCGCAACCCCTTCTTCACCGAATTCGCCACCTCGGTTCAGATGGCGCTGTCGGAACGCGGCTTTGCGGCGGTTCTGGCCAATACCGATGAAACGCCAGCGCTTCAGGCGCAGGTGATCGGGGCGATGATCGAACATGGTGTTGCGGCCCTGATCGTCTCGCCCGCCTATGGCGGGGGGGGGACGGGCTTTGACGCCATCGCCCGCGCCGGGCTGCCCGCGATGCAGGTGTTGCGCCGGGTAGACGGGCGCACGGATCTTTTCCCCTTCGCAGCGCCCGACTATCCGGCGGGCAGCCGCCTTGCCACCGAACACCTGATCGCCGAGGGCGCGCGGCGCATCGCCTTTGTCGGCGGGCTTGAGGGGCGCATGGTGACGGAGGAACGGCTGGCAGGCTATCGCGCGACCCTTGCGGGCGCGGGGCTGGCGCCCCTCGTCCTGCCGGGCCGGTCGGGCCGCAGCATGGGCCGCGCCATGGCCCGGC
>DAIOXI010000106.1:0-5992 GCA_036758045.1 Albidovulum sp. | reverse complement strand
CGAGGTCGATGCGGCGCTCTGCTTCAACGATCAGGTGGCGCTGGGGCTGCTGTCCGGTTGCGCCGAGATCGGCCGCCCGGTCGGCCCCGGCGGGCTGCGCATCGTCGGCTTTGACGATATCGAGGATTGCGCCCAAAGCTGGCCGCCGCTCAGTTCCGTGCGCTGCGACATTGCCGGGTTCGGGCAGGCAGTGGCCGCCACGATCCTGGCCTGGGTCGAGGATGGCGCGACGCCCCCGGCCGAGGATCGCCCCGCCGTCGATCTGGTCATCCGGGCGTCCAGCGCCACCCAGCCCTTCGAGGAAAGATAAAGCCATGCCCGCCGCCATCGACCAGTCCATCCTCGACGCGCTGACCGATGTCGACATGCCGCGCCTGCCGCCCGAACCGGCGCCTGGCGGCGCGGTTGAGGTCGCAGGCCACCGTATCCCCGTCCATGCCTCCGGCGCCATCGTCCTTGGCAGCGGGGCCGCGGGCCTGCGCGCGGCGGTAGAGATGGCGCGGCGCGGCATCGAGGTGGCGGTCCTGACGCAAAGCGCCTGGGGCGGGACCTCCGCCTGTTCCGGCTCGGACAAGCAGACGCTGCACACCGCGAACACCGCCGACCGGGGCGACAATTACCGCGCCATGGCCCGCGCCATCCGGGCCGGCGGCGCGATGGATGAGGATACCGCCTATATCGAGGCGGTCGGCTCGGGCCGCGCCATGGCGTCGCTGCAATATCTGGGCCTGCCCTTGCCGCAGGACGCCTATGGCGGGACGCTGCGCTACCAGACCGACCATGACGAAACCGGCCGCGCCACAAGCTGCGGGCCGCGCACCTCGCGCCTGATGGTCAAGGTTCTGGCGGAAGAGGCGATCCGGCTGGGCGTGGCGATCTTCAACCAGACCACCGGCGTGCGGATCATCGAAGGCGCGGACGGCCCCGACGGCATCCTGACGGTGCGGGCCAAGGACCGGACCAAGGCGAACCCCTGGGGCCTTGCCCTGTTCCGTGCGCCGGTGATCGTGCTTGCCGCCGGTGGTCCGGGGGAGCTTTACCGCGACAGCGTCTTCCCCCATGGCTGCTTCGGCGCGCTCGGCCTTGCGCTTGAGGCGGGGCTGGACCTCGTCAACCTGACCGAAAGCCAGTTCGGCATCGGCACAAGGCGCGAGGGGTTTCCGTGGAACCTGTCAGGGACCTATGTGCAGGCGATGCCGCATATCTATTCGGTCGATGCGGAGGGGAGGGAGCATCCCTTCCTTGCCGCCTATTACCGCACGACGCAGGAACTGGCCTCCAACATCTTCCGCAAGGGCTATCAATGGCCCTTCCACGCCAGCCGGATGCTCGATTTCGGGTCGAGCCTTGTCGATCTGGCGATCTACCGCGAGGGGGAGTTGGGGCGGCGTGTCTTCATGGATTTCAACCGCAACCCGCTGCCGGTGCCGGGGGACCAGCCCTTCAGCCTGTCGCGGCTGGATGCCGATGTGTCCGACTATCTGACGACGGCGGGTGCGGTGCAGGAGCGGCCCATCGACCGGCTGCGGCACATGAACCCGCTCTCGATCGAGCTTTACCGCCGCTACAAGATCGACATCGTCGCCGAGCCGCTGGAATTCGCGGTCAACAACCAGCACATGAACGGCGGCATCGCGGTCGATATCTGGGGCCGCTCCAGCCGGCCCGGCATCTATGCGGTGGGCGAGGCGGCGGGTACCCACGGCGTCACCCGCCCCGGCGGCGCGGCCCTGAACGCGGGGCAGGTCTTTGGCACCAGGGTGGCGGAACATGTCGCGGCGACAGGTCGTGCGCTGGCGCCCCAAGGGGCCGCGCCGGTGGCGGAACTGGCCGCAGCCGTGGCCCGGATCGGCACCGTCGCGAACCCGAAAAGCGCGTTGAAGATCAACGATGTGAAGCGTGACGTTCAGGCGCGGATGAGCGAGCGCGCGGGGCTCTTCTGCACCCCATCGGGCGTGGCCGGGGCGCTGGCCGAGGCGCGGGCGCTGAATGCGGCGATACGGGCGCAGGGCATCGCGCCGGGCCGTGCTGCCGAACTGGGCCGGGCGCTGCAATGGCAGCAGATGGCGCTGGTCTCCGAGGCGGTTCTGACGGCGCTCGACTTCTACATCGCCCGCGGCGGCGGGAGCCGGGGCGCGCGGGCGATCTGCGATCGGGAGGGCAGCCGGGTACCGGAGGGGCGGAGCGGCCCGCTTGACGCCTATCGCTTCCGCGAGGAAAGCGCGGGCGACCGGGATGAGCAGATCACCTTAAGCCTGTCGGGCGACGCCTTCGCCGTCAGGACGCGCCCCAACCGCGCCCTTGACGAAAGCCGCCGGGCATTCTTCGAACGCGACTGGCCGGACTGGCTGACCGGCGCGATCTACCGGGGAGAGGGCGCATGAAGGTCACCAGCATCGGCGAGGCGATGGTGGAGATTGCGCCGGTGGGTGACGGCCTTTTCCGCCGGGGCTTCGCGGGTGACACCTACAACACCGCCTGGCACATGGCGCAGCTTCTGGGCGGCCGCGCCGAGGTCGCATTCGCGACCCGCGTCGGGCAGGACAGCCTGTCGGACGCTTTCGTCGCCGGGCTTCAGGCGGACGGGCTGTCCATCGCTGGCGTCGGGCGCGATCCGGTCCGCACGATGGGGCTTTACCTGATCGAACTCGACGGGGTGGAGCGGCGCTTTCATTACTGGCGCGGCGCCTCCGCCGCGCGGGGGCTGGCCGACGATCCGGCAGCGCTTGGCGCCGCGCTGGATGGTGCCGGGCTGATCCACCTGTCAGGCATCACGCTTGCGATCCTTGCGCCCGACGCCCGCGCCCGGCTGCGTGACGCGCTGGCCAAGGCGCGCGGGCAGGGCGCGCGGATTTCTTTCGACCCGAACATCCGCCCCCGTCTCTGGTCCTCGCCGGATGAGGTCCGCGGGGTGCTGCCGGGCTTCCTGTCCTTGACCGACGTGATCCTGCCCAGCTTCGATGATGAGGCCGCGACCTGGGGCGATATCGACCCTGCCGCGACCGTGGCGCGCTATAGCGCGGCGGGGATCGCGGAGGTCGTGGTCAAGAACGGCGCGGGGGCGGTCACGGCCTGCCTCGGCGGGAGTTGCCACCATCACCCCACGCCACCGGTGACGGGCATCCGCGACACGGCCGGGGCCGGGGACGCCTTCAACGCGGGCTATCTGGCCGCGCGGCTTGTCGGCGCCGGGCAGGGTGAGGCCATCGCGCGCGGTCAGGACACCGCCGCCGCGGTGCTGCAATCGCCGGGCGCGCGGGCGCTGCCGGAAAAGCTGGCGGAGTGCCGCGCGCGTTTTGCCTGACGCAGCCTATCCGCCGCCGCCCAATGCGACCGACATGAAGGCGCGGAAGACGCCGGTGGCGGGCGACAGGGGGCGCGCGTTGGACCAGGCAAGGCCCACATCCATGCTCGGCACCCCGTCATCGAGGGCGCGCAATTCGATCCGCTGACCTTCCAGCGACCAGGGCCGGTAGACCATGTCCGACAGGATCGTGACCCCCATCCCGGCCGCGACGAGAGAGCGGACCGCCTCGACCGAACTGGTGGCGAAGATGACATTGGGTTCCAGCCCGGCCCTGTCCCAATAGCGCCCTGCGGTCACCCGCGCCTCATCCACCGTCAGCATGACGTAAGGTTCCGCCGCGACCTCGGCCAGCGTGACGCGGTCGGCGCCCAGAAGCCGGTGATCGGCGGGCAGCCAGAGCCTGCGGTGCGAGCGGAACAGCGTCTCATGCTCGATCTCGTCCTGGTTGGCGAGGTTCGAGACCAGCATGACGGCGATGTCGATCCAGCCGTTGACGATGCCCTTCTCGATCTCGCCGCGCGGCAGTTCCATCATCTCGATCGTGATGTCGGGATAGGCGCGGCGAAAGCGGGTATAGTGGCGCGACATGAAATAGCCCGCGACGGTGTAGGTCGTGGCAACGCGCAGCGTCCCGGTCACGCCGCCGCTTTCGCCCAAGGGGCTGCGCACCGCGTCCTCGACCGCAGCGGTGATGTTGCGCGCGTGGTTCAGGAACCGCGCCCCCTCGATCGTCGGGCGGACGCCGGTCGTCGTGCGTTCGAGAAGCGTGACGCCCAGCTGCGCCTCAAGCTGCTGGATCGCCGCCGTCACCGCGGATTGAGAGATGTTCATCTCCATCGCCGCATGGCTGATCTGCCCGGTCTCGGCGGCTGCAAGGAAATAGCGCACCTGTTTCAGCGTCAGCGACATGCTCGCACCTTGTATCGAAATTTCAGATACCATCATGCAATTTTTCGAATTTTACAATACGAAGAACCCGCCGCAACATTTCCTTCATCACGACATCCGGGGGAAAAGATGGCGGTCACCATCAATTGCGACATGGGCGAAAGCTTCGGGCTTTACCGGATGGGCGACGATGCGGGGATGATGCCCTTCATCGACATCGCCAATGTCGCCTGCGGCTTTCATGCCTCCGACTTCAACCACATGCGCGCGACGGTGCAACTGGCCAAGGCGCATGGCGTCAAGGTCGGCGCGCATCCCTCGCTGCCCGATCTTCAGGGCTTTGGCCGGCGTGAAATGAAGATGGGCCGGGAAGAGATGGCGAATTGCCTGATCTACCAGATTGGCGCGCTGTCGGGCTTCCTGAAGGCCGAGGGGATGGAGTTGAACCATATCAAGCCGCATGGCTCGCTCTTCGGCATGGCCGGGCGGCTGGAGGAGATCGCGCAGGCGGTCTGCGACGCGGCCGATGTGTTCCGTGTGCCGCTGCTGGGCATGACCGGCACGCTGCATGAAACCGTCTATCCGGCGCGTGGCCACCGGATGATCGCGGAATATTACGGCGATCTGGACTACCGCCCCGACGGCACGCTGATCGTGACGCGTGAGCATGACGCGAAGGACCCCGCCGAGATGGTCGCCCGCGTGCTGCGCGCCATCTCGCAGGGTGAGGGGACGGCGACCGACGGGTCGCATTTCCCGACGCGCTGCGACTCGATCTGCATCCATTCCGACACGCCCAACGCGCTGGACATCGCCCGCGCGCTGCGCGCCGCCATCGCCCCCCATTCCGAGAGAAGGACCTGACCCATGACGCAGATATAGTCCCCCTTGCCCGGCACCTTCTACCGCGCATCCTCCCCCGACAAGCCGCCCTACAAGGCCGATGGCGACAGCGTGGCGGTGGGCGAGGTGATCGGCCTGATCGAGGTGATGAAAAGCTTTCACGAGGTGAAGGCAGAGGTCGCGGGCACCAATATTCGCTTCGCGGTCGACAATGAGGAACCCGTGATGGCGGGCGCGGTTCTGGCGGATCTGGACGGATGCTGAAAAAGCTTCTGATCGCCAATCGCGGGGAAATCGCGGTCCGGGTGATCCGGGCGGCGCGGGACCTTGGCATCGCGACGGTCGCGGTTCATTCCGACGCCGATGCCGAAGCGCTGCATGTGATGATCGCGGATGAGGCGGTGAATATCGGCCCCCCGGCGGCGAAGAAAAGCTATCTCAACGTCGAGGCGATCCTGAAGGCGGCGGCCGAGACCGGATGCGATTCCATCCATCCCGGCTATGGCTTTCTGGCCGAGAATGCGGGTTTTTCCGATGCGGTGACGGCGGCGGGGATGGTCTTTGTCGGCCCCTCGGGCGACGCGATCCGGCTGATGGGCGACAAGGTCGCGGCGCGGTCTGCGGCCGCGGCGGCGGGTGTGCCGGTGGTTCCCGGTTCCACGGGCCGCGTGGCGGGGATCGAGGAGGCGCGGCATATCCTGACCGAGACCGGCTTTCCGGTGATGATCAATGCCGCCGCCGGAGGCGGGGGGCGCGGCATCCGCATCGCGGGCAACCTTGCCGAGTTCGAAGCCGCCTTCCCGCAGGCCGGGGCCGAGGCGCTGGCCGCCTTCGGCGATGGCGGGCTCTACATGGAAAAGGTCATCGGACAGGCCCGCCATATCGAGGTGCAGGTGCTGGGCGACGGCACCGACGCTGTGCATTGCTACGAACGCGAATGCTCGCTCCAGCGCC
>DAIOXI010000105.1:0-10118 GCA_036758045.1 Albidovulum sp. | reverse complement strand
GGCCGAGGCGCGGCTGGGCGACCCGGCTCGGTTCGCCTTTCCCCGTCCGCTTCTGGACCGGGAGGGGTGCGATATGTCCTTTTCGGGGCTGAAGACAGCGTTGCTGCGCGCGCGCGACAGCGTTGTGGCGGAAAAGGGCGGGTTGACCGTGCAGGACCGGCGCGACCTTTGCGCCGGGTTTCAGGCGGCGGTTGCCGATGTGTTGACGGAGAAATCCCGCCGCGCGCTTGCCCTCTATCAGGCAACCCGTGCGGAACGGCCCGCCTTCGCCGTCGCCGGTGGTGTCGCCGCCAACACGGCGCTTCGGTCGCGCCTTGAGGGGCTTTGCGCAGATACCGGGATGCGGTTCGTCGCGCCACCGCTGGCGCTTTGCACCGACAACGCCGCGATGATCGCCTGGGCCGGGATCGAAAAGCTGAGGGTTGGCGCGGTCGACCCGGCCGAGCTTGTGGCGCGGCCGCGCTGGCCGCTGGACCGGGCGCAACCGGCCTTGCTCGGGTCCGGCAAGAAGGGGGCGAAGGCATGAGGATCGGCATCATCGGCGCGGGCGCCTTCGGGACGGCCCTGGGCGTCGCGCTGGCCTCGGGCGGGCGGGCGGTCACGCTTTGGGCACGCGATGCCGATCAGGCGCAAGAGATGCGGGAAACGCGCCGGAACGCGCGCTATCTGCCGGGGATCATCCTGCCTGAAAACGTCTCTGTCACGGCCGAAAAGGGCGATCTGGGCGCGTCGGACACGATCCTTCTGGCCACGCCGATGCAACGGCTTTCGCAAGTGATCGGCGATTGGGACGGGCTGCTGGACGGGCGCGTCCTTGTCGGCTGTGCCAAGGGGATCGACCTTTCCACCGGGCTGGGCGCCGTCGGGATCATCCGGCGCGGTTGCCCGATGGCCACCCCCGCCCTTCTGACGGGGCCGAGTTTTGCCGCCGACATCGCGCGCGGCCTGCCGACGGCTTTGACCCTTGCCGTCGCCGACAGCGGGAAGGCCGAGGCGCTTCAATCCCTGCTCTCAACCCCTGCCCTCAGGCTTTACCTGACCGACGACATCGCCGGGGCCGAGCTTGGCGGGGCGCTGAAGAACGTCATCGCCATCGCGGCCGGCGCGGTGATCGGCGCCGGGCTGGGCGACAGTGCGCGCTCCGCCCTTGTGACGCGCGGCTTTGCCGAGATGCAGCGCCTTGCGGCCGCCTGTGGCGCGCGTCCCGAGACGCTGGTGGGTCTGTCCGGTCTTGGCGATCTGATCCTGACCTGCACCTCGGACCAGTCGCGCAATTACCGTTTTGGCCTGTCGCTTGGCCGCAAGGAAGGCTTCGACCCCTCCGTTACGGTCGAGGGTGCCGCGACGGCCCGCGCCGCCGTAGACCTCGCCGCCCGGCACGGGATCGACATGCCGGTTACAAGCGTCGTCGCCGACCTTGTCGCCGGACGGAAAAGCGTGGCCGAGGCCATGGACACCCTGTTGAACCGCCCCCTGAAGAGAGAGATCTGATGCTTTACGCCGTCATCTGCCGCGACAAGCCCGGCCACCTTCCTTTGCGTCAGGCGACGCGCGCCGACCATCTGGCCTATATAGAGGCGACCGGGATCGTCCGCATGGCCGGGCCATTCCTTCAGGACGGCGCGATGTGCGGGGCGCTGGTGATCGTCGAGGCAGACGATCTGGCGGCGGCGCAGGCCTGGGCCGACGGCGACCCCTACAAGGCGGCGGGGCTCTTTGCCTCGACCGAGGGCATCGAATGGAAGAAGGTGATCGGCTGATGCGCTACTGGCTTTTCAAATCCGAACCCGACGTCTGGGGCTGGGACGCGCAGGTCGCCAAGGGTGCGGCGGGCGAGGAATGGAACGGCGTGCGCAACTATCAGGCCCGCAACAACATGCGCGCGATGGAACTGGGCGATCGCGGGTTCTTCTATCACTCCAATCAGGGACGGGAAATCGTCGGCATCGTCGAGGTCTGCAAGCTCGCCCATCCCGACAGCACGACCGACGATCCGCGCTGGGAATGCGTGGATATCAAGGCGGTCAGGCCGATGCTGCGGCCGGTGACGCTGGATGAGGCGAAGGCAGACCCGCGGCTTGCCGATATGGTGCTGGTCAATAACAGCCGATTGTCGGTGCAGCCTGTGACCGAAGAGGAATGGCGCGTGATCTGCGAACTGGGCGGGGTTGAGCCCTGAGCTGCCTGCGGGGAACTGCGTCGCGGCTGAACAAGAAAAGGGTCCCGGCCATCGACCGGGACCCTTCGCCACCCCAGGTGCACCCCTGCACCACGCGTGAAATCGAAGTGGTCACGGCCATCCTGGCCAGACATTGGGACCATAGCCCGACGCGCTCTGCCGGGCAAGAAATCTAAGAATAAAACACTGTTCAAAATGGAATTGTGCGCCGGGGCGCCGTGCCCTTTCCGTCCGCCCCGAAGGACGGACGGAAATCGTGGGTCGTCACTTGTAGACGGCTTCCTTGCCGAAATGCTTGACGAGCATGTAGTAGATGACGGCGCGGTACTTGTTGCGCTCCGACCGGCCATAGGTTTCGATCACGGGATTGATCGCATCCATCAGCTGCGGCCCGTCGGCAAGACCGAGTTTCTTCATCAGAAAGTTCGTCTTGACGGTTTCAAGCTCGGACTCCTGCCCCGCCGCCACCGTCGCCGCGTCGGCGTCATAGATCGACGGCCCGCAGCCGATCGTCACCTTGGTGAGAAGGTCCATATCCGGCGTCATCTTGCATTTGTTCTTGAGATCGTCGGCGTATTTGGCGATCAGCTCGTCTCTTTTTCCCATGACCAGTCTCCAGTCTTTCTTTGCGTGACAGTCAGGCACGTTTCCTCGTACGCGCCGCGCGGAGGTTACGGGCAACCTCAGCGCCCGGCAAAGGAAAAGCGCAATGTCTTGCGGTTGTCAGGGGGAAAAATGGCCGCATTGGCCCAGATCGTGGAGTTTCGGGGTGTCGGCGGCAGGTTTCCGCCGCCGACACCCGCAACCTGTCAGTAGCGGTAGTGATCCGACTTGAACGGGCCTTCGACCGCGACGCCGATATAATCGGCCTGATCCTTGCGAAGTTCGGTCAGTTTCACGCCGATCTTCTTCAGGTGCAGCCGCGCGACCTTTTCGTCGAGGTGCTTGGGCAGGATATAGACACCCGGCTTGTACTCCGCCGATTTGGTCCAGAGCTCGATCTGCGCCAGCACCTGGTTGGTGAAGGAGGCCGACATCACGAAGGAGGGGTGACCAGTGGCATTGCCGAGGTTAAGCAGTCGACCTTCGGACAGTAGGATGATCCGCGCGCCCGAAGGCATCTCGATCATGTCCACCTGGTCCTTGATGTTGGTCCATTTGTGGTTCTTCAGCCCGGCGACCTGAATTTCGTTGTCGAAATGGCCGATATTGCCGACGATGGCCATGTCCTTCATCTCGCGCATATGCTCGATGCGGATCACGTCCTTGTTGCCGGTTGTGGTGATGAAGATATCGGCACTGCTGACGACGTCCTCCAGCAGGACGACCTCATATCCGTCCATCGCCGCCTGAAGCGCGCAGATCGGATCGACCTCGGTCACCTTCACGCGCGCACCGGCGCCACGCAGGCTGGCGGCCGAGCCCTTGCCGACATCACCATAGCCGCAGACCACGGCGACCTTGCCCGCCATCATCACGTCGGTGGCGCGGCGGATGCCATCGACAAGGCTTTCCTTGCAGCCATACTTGTTGTCGAATTTCGACTTGGTGACAGAGTCGTTCACGTTGATCGCCGGGAAGGGCAGCAGGCCCTTCTTGTGCAGGTCGTAAAGGCGGTGAACGCCGGTGGTGGTTTCCTCGGAGACGCCCTTGATCGCGTCGCGCTGTTTGGTGAACCAGCCGGGGCTTTCCTTCAGGCGCTTCTTGATCTGGTTGAACAGGCACACTTCCTCTTCCGAGCTTGGCGTCTCGATCAGGCCCGTCTCACCCGCCTCGACCCGCGCGCCCATCAGGATGTAAAGCGTCGCGTCCCCGCCATCGTCGAGGATCATGTTGCAGGTGCCTTCCGGGAACTGGAAGATCTTGTCGGTATAGGCCCAGTAATCCTCAAGCGTTTCGCCCTTGATGGCGAAGACCGGAACACCGCTTTCGGCGATGGCTGCGGCGGCGTGGTCCTGGGTGGAGAAGATGTTGCACGAGGCCCAGCGCACATCCGCGCCCAGCGCGGTGAGGGTTTCGATCAGGACCGCGGTCTGGATCGTCATGTGCAGCGAACCGGCGATCCGCGCACCCTTCAAAGGCTGTTTGGTGCCATATTCCTCGCGCAGCGCCATCAGGCCCGGCATCTCCGTCTCGGCAATATCAAGCTCTTTGCGACCGAACCCGGCCAGTCCGATGTCCCGGACGATATAATCTTTCGGCATCCGCCGTACTCCTCAATGTCAGTCTTTGACGGTCCAGTTACCACTCCGGGCGGCGGGCGGCAATCAAGCAGCGCGCGAAGGGGTTTGCGGGCGCACCTTTCCCCGCAGCGCGATCTGGATTGTCGGCGTTGCGGCATCCAATAGCCGGTTCAGGAGGCGCCCCGCGAGAAGCGACACGAAGGGCATCGTGAGGTAAAAGATCAGGTAGCTTGGCTGCGTCTCATTCCCGACGAGGCGCAGCCAGATCACCCAAAGCACGCCGATCAGCGGGACATGCAGCAGATAGGCAAGAAAGGTCGCACGCTCGATCCGGGGGGCGGCGCCGCGCGGGAACAGCCAGAGGACGGCGGAAGTCAGCGAAAGGGTCAGCAGGCAGATCCCCAGTCGCCGCAGCAGAAGGGGAAGCTGAAAGGGGGTCAGCCACCCGTCCGGCAGATCGGTCAGACCCCATCCGGCAAGGACGAAGAGATAGCCGAAGGCCAGACCGATCGAGGGTCGGGACAGCGTGGCGAGAGAGACCCCCAGCCGCGAAAGGCAGCCGCCCAGGATCACGAATTGCAGGATACCATCGCGGAAGATCAGCGGTTGCATATAGTCGCCGAAACCGCCCAGAAGAAGCGCCACGGCGACCATGACATGCGGGGCGCGGTCGATCAGAGATACCAGAATCCGCAGGATCAGGGTCGAGATGAAGAGATCGCGCAGGAAGAACAGCGATACATTCGCCGTCGGCCCGGTCAGCCCCGCCCAGGCGTTGATGGCGTCCATCAGCGAGGTTTCGGTACGACGAAAGACCGAGGCGGGCGTGCCGGTTACCCCTTCCTTCGCGGCGGCGAGGACAAGGTAGATCGCGCTCCAGACCAGGGCCGGGATGATGATGCTTTCGAACCGCCGCCAGGCGACCTTCGACACCGTCAGCTCCCGCGCGCGCTGCCAGAAGAGATAACCGCTGATGAAGCTGAGAAGGGAGACGCTGATCCGGCCCAGCGTATCGCCCAGAAGCAGCCCGACCAGCGCGTAATCGCCACCGTTGACGATGCTTGGCCGTGACAGGCCGGGGCTGACATGGACCCACATCATCGCGACGATGCAGAATCCCCGCAGCAATTCGATCTGTCGGCTGTCCTGCGGCGTCATCGGCGGGCAAATATCCCGATAGTCATTCGGTGCGGTTCGCACTATCACGCGGTTCGGGGAAAAAGGACAGCGCCGAGGCGAGGGTTCACGGCACAATCGGGAGGTGGCGACGATGAAAACTCCGCGCGCCTGGCAACGGATGCTTTCGGGACGGCGGCTTGACCTGCTTGATCCGACGCCTGTGGATATCGAGATCGAGGACATCGCCCACGGGTTGTCCTTCGTCGCGCGCTGGAACGGGCAGACGGCGGGGGACTGGCCCTATTCGGTCGCGGAACATTCGCTTTTGGTCGAACGGTTGTTCGAACGGGCCAATCCGGGGATTTCGGCGCGCTGGAAGCTGGCCGCGCTTCTCCACGACGCGCCGGAATATGTGATCGGCGACATGATCAGCCCGGTGAAGGCGGCAATCGGGCCGGGCTACGGCGCGCTGGACGACCGGTTGACGGCGGCGGTTCACCTGCGCTTCGGCCTGCCCGCCACCCTGCCCGTCGCGATCAAGAAAGAGATCAAGAAGGCCGACAAGGTCTCTGCCTGGCTTGAGGCGGTTCACATTGCCGGGTTCACCCGCGCCGAGGCCGACAAGTACTTCGGCCGGCCCGAGACCACCGCCGGCCTTGCGCGCGACCTGATCATCCGTTTGCGGCCCCCGAAGGAGGTGCGGGCCGATTTTGTCAACCGGCACGCAGCCCTGTTGTCCGAGATCTCCACGGGCTAAAGCCGCAGCCCTGCGAGGTTCAGCCAGCGTTTCCTCTGGCGCCGGTCGGCGCAGGGGTCAAAGCGGTCCGACCCGGGCGCCCGGTCATCCCGGCGAAGGGTGGCGATGCGGTAGACATCTGCGAGTATCAGTAACATTTCTTCTCTCCATGACAGATCATGGTTTGAACTATTGCCCATTGATGCGAAGATACGTGAGTCAACTGATCTTCCAATATGTAAGCTGAACTATCATATGAACGGCCCTGACTGGATTACCCTGCCTTGGCGGGTTCAGCGCGGCGGCGCGGGCGCTGAACGTGACCCATGCCGCCATCGCCCAGCAGGTCCGCGCGCTGGAGCGTGAACTGGGTGAGGCGTTGATCTATCGCGATGGCCGCGCGCTGAGCCTGACGGAGAAAGGCCGGGCGCTGTCGGCCGAGTTGACGAACGGCTTTATGGCCATTAAGGCGGCGATAGAGACCACCCGTGCCCGCGCCGACCGCCCCGTCGCGATCAGCCTGTCGCCCAGTTTCGCCGCCAACTGGCTGATGCCGCGCCTTGCGCGGTTTTCACGTATTCATCCCGAGATTCAGGTGACGCTCAGCCCCGATCACCGATTGGCCGACCTTGCCCGCGAGGGGTTCGATTTCGCCATACGCTTCGGGCGCGGCAAATGGCCAGGGGTTGAGGCCGAATTCCTGACCACGGCGCGCTATGTCATCGTCGCGACGCCGGACCTGATGGCTGGCCGCGCCACGCTTGACCGGGATGAGGTGGCGAAGATGCCGGTGATCCTCGAACAGGCTTGGCCCGAACACCGGCACTGGCTGTCCTCCCAGCTCGGGCTGGACCTTGGCACCGTGATGATCCGGGAATTCGCGACCGAGGAACTGGCGCTTGGCGCGGCGCGGCAGGGGCTTGGCCTGCATGTCATCAGCCGGGCGCTGGTCGAGGAGGACGTGCAGCAGGGCCGCCTTCAGATCGCGTTCGAGGGCAATGACGAAGGCCCGGCCTATTATATCGTGACGCCGCCGGGCGTTATCAGGCGCCCGGCGCGTCAGTTTATCAAATGGCTCAAGACCTCGGTCTAGATCTCCAGATCTTCGAGTTTCTTGCCGGACTTCAGCGCCGCCTCGACCCAACGCGGACGACGGCCACGGCCACTCCAGGTTTCGGATCTATCGGCCGGATTGGCGTATTTCGCCTTGACGGGCGCGCGCTTGCGTGAGGGTTTCGCGCCGACGATTTCCTCAAGAGAAAACCCGAGATCACGCGCCCTGTCTTCCAGTTCCTTGCGCGCCTCGCGTTTGCGGCGCTCCTCGAAATCTGCGATGTGGCGCGTTACCTGAACCTGAAGCGCTTTCAGTTCTTTCAGGGACATCTTTTCCAGATCAATCGGCATAATCTCTCCTGCTCAAACCCCA
The DNA here is from genome assembly GCA_036758045.1 of Albidovulum sp. Classification (GTDB taxonomy): domain Bacteria; phylum Pseudomonadota; class Alphaproteobacteria; order Rhodobacterales; family Rhodobacteraceae; genus Albidovulum. Next base: position 2,475 of record DAIOXI010000105.1, on the reverse strand, counting down.
TTGTTGAGCGAGATAAGGGAATTACCGCGATCCTATCAAGCTGTGCTTTTGGATAATTGAGCCAAATGGGCTATTTCGGGCTTCTTTTCGCAAGAATTCTTTGAAGCGTGCGCCGGTGCATATTCAAACGACGGGCGGTTTCGGAAATATTCCGGTCGCAAAGTTCGTAAACCCGCTGGATATGTTCCCAACGCACACGGTCGGCCGACATGGGGTTTTCCGGCGGCGCGGGGTGGGATTCGCCCTCGGCCAGAAGCGCATTGGCGATATCGTTGGCATCGGCCGGTTTCGACAGATAATCGACGGCGCCGATCTTGACCGCGGCCACGGCGGTGGCAATGGCGCCATATCCGGTCAGGACAACGACGCGGCAATCTGGGCGGTGTTCGCGCAGGGTTTCCACAACGTCGAGGCCGTTGCCATCGCCCAGCCGCAGGTCGACAACCGCATAGGCCGGCGGGCGGGTGGAGGCGGCGATCTTCCCCGCCTCGACGCTTTCGGCGGTTTCCGGGGCGAACCCGCGCTTTTCCATCGCGCGGGCAAGGCGCGTTACGAACGGCCCGTCGTCATCGACCAGAAGCAAGCTGGGATCAGGCCCGAGATCGGGTTTCGTGTCGTCGGGCATGGATGTCCTCGCGTTCTTTCTCACCGACTTTAGGCGCAGGGCCCGGCGCGGTCAATTTGACTTGGCGTCAGCCTCAAGAAAGCAGGCGATGCTGGCGGCCATCGCCTCGGGGTCCATTTCGCGGTCGTAGAATTCCACGAAGCCCTCATCCGGCAGCATCAGGTAGGTCTGCGTCATGTGATCCACGATGTAATAGGGATCGGAGGTATCGTCGGGAACCCGGAAATAGGTCTTGTATTCCTTCGCGACGGCGGCGATTTCCTCGGCCGATCCGGTCAGGCCCAGCATGCGGGGATGGATATAATCGGTCCATTCCTTCAAGACCTCGGGTTTGTCGCGGCCCGGATCGACGGAAATGAAGACCGGCTGAAGCATATAGCCCATTTCTTCAAGCGCGTCGGTCGCCTCGGCATTGCGCGCGGTATCGGCGGGGCAAATGTCGGGGCAGAATGTATAGCCGAAATAAACGATGCTGGGCTGGTTCAGAACGTCCTTCTCGGTCACGCGCTTTCCATTCTCGTCGGTCAGCGTGAAAGGCCCGCCGATGGTCCCCGGCCCCCCGGCCACGGTCGAGGCGCGGCAGGCGGCGAATTTGTCCGAACCCTGCCGCGTTGAGACGGCATAAATGGAGACGAGCGCGACCGCAGTCACGGCGATGGCCGCGATGGCAATGCTGCTTGTCGATATATTCATGGTCATTCCCCCGTTTATCTGGCCGCATTGATCGCGCATCGGGGCCGGACTATCAATAACCTGACCGCACGATGTGACAATATGAACAAACATGATTGATGCCTTCTCCTCGACGGGAAACGCCCCCCACCCCGTCGATCAGGCGCTGGGCGGGCCAAGCGACTGGGTCCGGCTGAGAACGCTGATCCTCTTGCGCTGGATGGCGATTGTCGGGCAATCGGCCGCGATTCTGGTGGCTTGGCGCTATTACGGGATCGAATTTCAGCTGCTCATGACCTTTGGCGTGGTGGGAGCGGCGATTGCCTTCAACGTCGCGTCGATCCTGTTTTATCCGCAGACCACGCGGCTGACGGAGCGCGGCGCGCTGGTGGCGCTTCTGTTCGATACGACCCAGCTTTCGCTGCTTCTGTTCCTTACCGGCGGGCTGAACAACCCTTTCGCGCTGCTGATCCTTGCGCCTGCGACGATTGCGGCGACAGCGCTTCAGACGCGCGCGACGGCCTTCATCGCCCTCGTGACCATCGCGCTGGTGACGGTCGTGGCGCTGGTTCACCTGCCCTTGCGCATCCAGGGCGGTGCGGCGATCGAGGTGCCATGGCTTTTCAGCTTCGGTTTCTGGCTCGCCATCGTGACCGGCGTCGCCTTCCTTGGCGTCTATGCCCGCCGCGTGGCCTCCGAAATGCAGTCGATGAGCCGGGCGCTTCTGGCCACACAGATGGCGCTGGCGCGGGAGCAGAAGTTGACCGATCTGGGCGGGGTCGTCGCCGCCGCCGCGCATGAGCTTGGGACACCGCTCGCGACGATCAAGCTGGTGAGTACCGAAATGATCGCCGACCTCGACAGCCAGCCGGACCTGCGCGCGGATGCCGAGCTTGTCCGCGAACAGGCAGATCGGTGCCGGGACATCCTGCGGTCCATGGGCCGGGCCGGAAAGGACGATCTTCTGATGCGCAGCGCGCCGCTTTCGGCCGTGATGCGCGAGGCGGCGGACCCTCATTCGGGGCGGGGAAAGACACTGGTTTTCCATCCTGATGAGTCGGACCCGGAGTTGCGCAGGCAGCCCGTTATCCTGCGCCGACCCGAGGTCATCCACGGGTTGCGGAACCTTGTCCAGAACGCCGTCGATTTCGCCGAAAACCGGGTCTGGATCGACCTGT
>DAIOXI010000104.1:3843-10154 GCA_036758045.1 Albidovulum sp. | reverse complement strand
CCGGCTGGCCGAATTTCGCGTTATCCGCCGCAATGATGAAATCGCACATCAGCGCAAGTTCGCACCCGCCGCCAAGGGCATAGCCCGACACAGCTGCGATGACCGGCTTGCGAAAGCGCAGGAAGGCCTCGTTCAGCGGCCCGAACATGTCCGAGGTGAAGACATCGACGAAGCTTTTCTCCGACATCTCCTTGATGTCGGCCCCGGCGGCAAAGGCCTTTTCCGAGCCGGTCAGGACGACGGCGCGCACCTTGTCATTGGTTTCGGCGGCACCAAGCGCCTCGGCCAGCTCCTCGACCACTTTCGAGTTGATGGCGTTCAGCGCGTCCGGCCGGTTGAGCCGGATCAGGGCGACGTCGTCCTCGATATCGACCACGATCGTTTCGTAAGCCATGGGTCCTCGCCTTTGCGTGACTTTGACCGAGTCCTATCAGCCATGCGGGGGCGATCAAGTCATCTTTGGCATTTCGGACAATGGAAGGTCGACCGGCCCGACTGGACGATGCGGCGCACATGCCCGCCGCATCCCGGCGTGGGGCAGGGCGCGCCTTCGCGATCATAGACACGGAAGGCATGCTGGAAATAGCCAAGTTCCCCATCCGTCTGGCGATAGTCGCGCAAGGACGATCCGCCCGCCTCGATCGCCTCGGCCAACACCGCGCGGGTCAGCGGGACAAGCGTGGCAAGGCGGGTGTCGGAAATGCGCCCCGCCGCGCGGCGCGGGTCGATGCCCGCGCGGTGCAGGATCTCGCTGACATAGATATTGCCAAGCCCGGCCACGACACGCTGGTCCAGAAGCGCGGCCTTGATCGGCATCCGCCGCCCCCTCAGCCGCGCGATCAGGTAGTCCTCGTGAAACGCGTTGCCCAAGGGCTCCGGCCCGAGGTCGCGCAGCAGCCAATGCGCGTCCTGGCCGGCGGTGGGCATCAGGTCCATCGCCCCGAACCGGCGCGCATCGTTGAAGGTGACACGCGCCCCGTTGTCGAAATCCAGCACGACATGGTCATGCTTTTCCGGCGCCGGGTGGGGGTGGTGGAACGCGCCGAGCGTTTGGCCCGAAATCAGGATGCGGCCCGACATGCCCAGATGGATCAGAAGCGTCTCGTCCGTGGACAGATCGGCAAGGATGTATTTCGACCGCCGCGTCAGCCGCAGGACCCGCGCGCCCGTCAGCCGCCCGGCCATGCCCTCGGGCAGCGCAAAGCGCAGGTCGGGGCGCCGGATACCGGCCGCCACGATCACCCGCCCCTCGATCACGGGCATGAGGCCGCGGCGCACGGTTTCCACTTCGGGCAGTTCGGGCATGTCGCTCCAGCCATCGCGCCGCATTGTCATGGCGGCCAAGGCCCTTATAAGGAGGGGGAGTTTGCATAAACGGCAAGGCCCGATGACAGAAGAACACGCCCGCGAGACGCATTTCGGGTTCCTGACCGTCGCCGAGGACGAAAAGGCGGGCATGGTGCATGGCGTGTTCACGCGCGTCGCCAACCGCTATGACCTGATGAACGACCTGATGTCGGCCGGCATCCATCGTCTGTGGAAGGACGCGATGATGGACTGGCTTGCGCCGCGCGCGGGGCAGCGTCTGCTCGACGTGGCAGGCGGCACCGGCGACATCGCCTTCCGCTTCCTCGCCCGTGCGCACGAGGCGCGCGCGACCGTCCTCGACATGACGGAATCGATGCTGATCGAGGGGCAGAAACGCGCCGAGGCCGAAAACCTTGCCGACCGGCTCGACTGGGTCGTGGGCGACGCGATGGCGCTGCCCTTCGCGGACAATACCTTCGACGTCTACACCATCAGCTTCGGCATCAGGAACGTCACCCGCATCCCCGATGCGCTGGCCGAGGCGTTTCGCGTGCTGAAGCCCGGCGGGCGGTTGATGGTCCTGGAGTTCAGCCAGCTGCCGAACCCGGCGCTGCAATGGGCCTATGACCGCTATTCCTTCAACGTGATCCCGGCGCTGGGGCAGGCGGTGGCGAATGACCGCGACAGCTATCAATACCTGGTCGAATCGATCCGCAAGTTCCCCGATCAGGACAGTTTCGCCACCATGATCCGCCAGGCGGGGTTCGAGCAGGTGAAGTATCGCAACCTGACGATGGGGGTCGCCGCGCTCCACTCCGGCTGGAAGATCTGAGATGCGCGGCCCGCACAACATCTGGCGCCTGATCCGCACCGGCGCGACCTTCGAGCGCACCGGCGCGATGAGCGTCGCGCTTGAGGCGATGGAAGCGCCGCCGCGCCTGCGCCTTGCCGCCCGCGTCCTTGGTTGGCCGTTCAAGTGGCTCGGCTATCGCGGCGACCCGGCGCTGCCGCCGGTAACCCGCGCGCTGACCGCCCTTGGCCCGGCCTATATCAAGTTCGGCCAGGTCCTTTCGACCCGGCCCGACGTCGTCGGGACAGAGCTTGCCAACCAGCTTCGCGTCTTGCAGGACAAGCTGCCGCCCTTCCCCAGAAAGGTCGCCATCGCGACGCTGGAGGAAGAGCTGGGCCACCCGATGGCCGACCTTTTCACCGAATTCGGCGAACCCGTCGCCGCCGCCTCCATCGCGCAGGTCCACCGCGCCCGCACGGCGGGCGAGGGCAGGGAGGTCGCCGTCAAGGTGCTGCGGCCGGGGATCGAACGCGCCTTTCGCCGCGACATCGACGCCTTTCACTTTGCCGCGAAGCTGATCGAAACCCTCTCCCCCGCCTCGCGCCGCCTGCGGCCCACCGATGTCATCGACCATTTCGAGGGCGTGGTGATGGGTGAACTGGACCTGCGGCTGGAAAGTGCCGCCGCCTCGGAATTCGCCAAGAATACCGAAGGGGACGCGGGCTTCGGGGTGCCTGCCCCGATCTGGGACCTGTCCTCGCGCCGGGTGATGACGCTGGGCTGGGTCGACGGAATCGCGCTGGGCGACGTCAAGGCGCTGAAGGCCGCAGGGCATGACCTGAACGCGCTGGCCGAACGGGTGCTGCAACTCTTCCTCAGCCACGCGTTGCGGGACGGGTTCTTCCATGCCGACATGCACCAGGGCAACCTGAAGGTGTCACCCGCGGGCGATATCATTGCCTATGATTTCGGCATCATGGGGCAAATCGACGAATATACCCGCCGCGTCTATGCCGAGATCCTGATCGGCTTCATTCGCCGCGACTACCGCCGCGTCGCCGAGGTGCATTTCGAGGCGGGCTATGTCCCCGCCGACCGTGACATCGACGAATTCGCCCGAGCCCTGCGCGCCGTGGGCGAACCGATCTTCGGCATGGATGCCAGCCGCATCTCCATGGCAAGGCTCCTGTCCTATCTCTTCGAGGTGACGGAGCGGTTCGGGATGCAGACGCGGACCGAGCTGATCCTGTTGCAGCGCACCATGGTGGTGGTCGAGGGCGTCGCACGCTCGCTCGATCCCAACATGAACATCTGGCAATCGGCCCGCCCCGTGGTCGAGCGCTATATCAAGGAGAACGTCGGCCCCCGCGCGTTGATCCGGGATCTGGTCAGGACGGCGCGGGTCCTCGGCCGCTTCGGCCCCCGCCTGCCACAGATCGCCGAACAGATGCTGACAAGGCAGACAGAGCGTGAAGCGCCCGTGCCGAAGGGCCGTCTAAGCGAACGGCTGGCCCTGCTGGCGGCGGGCGGGCTGATTGCCATTCTGGCCTTCGCGCTGGAGCGCTGGTTCTGACGCTCAGCCGGTGGCGCGTAACGCGCCGATGCCGTCCACGGTGACCTCGGCCCCGCCAGCGAGGGTAAAGACCGTCCCTGCCGCATCGCTGCGTACTTCGTTGATGCGGGTATAGCTTTCGACGGCGGTGGCGCCGATCAGCGTGTCGCCGGAATACCCCTCAAGCCGGAAGCTGTAGACGCCCGAGGGCAGCGACTGCCCCGTCGCATCCGTCCCGGCCCAGACGATGGAGCCGGTCCCCAGCGGCGCGGTATAGCGCGCGACCTCATTCCCGGCGGAATCGAGTGTCACCAGATCGGCCCTGTCCGCGCCCGACACCGGCGAGAGGTAAAGCGTCAGCGGCGCGCGCCGTCACCCGCGCCTCCATCCCCACCCATGAGGCATATTGCGTCAACCCGCCGCCGCCAAGCTGCGCGGCGAGGGATTCGAGAAGGGTGTTGGTCCTGACCTGCTGCTCCACGCCCGAGAAGGTCGCAAGCTGCTGGGCGTAATCGCTCGAATCCATCGGGTTCAGCGGATCCTGGTTGCGGGCCTGCGTGGTCAGCATCTTGAGAAAGGTCTGGAAATCGCTGCTGAGAAGCGCGCCCTGGCTGGGCGCGCCGGATTGCGTGGTCGGCGTGGTGGCCGCGACGGGGGAAATGCTGCTCATCTCTGGGTCCTAGATACGAAGGTCGAGCGCGCCGTCGGGGATGGGGCGGCTCTGATGGATCGGGGCGGGCGGCGGTTTGCCTTGCGGGGTATCGAGCATGTCGATCATCTCGGCCCGGAACATGTGCTGGCGCGCGGTGGCGCCCCCGTTCTGGGTCTGGCCGCCGAAGGAAAACGACACGTCGCGATAGCCTATGTCACGCAGATCCTGCGCCAGAATGTCGATATGCCGCCGCATCAGGTCGAGCGTTTCGGCCCGGTCTGCATGCAGGGTCACCGTCGGCGTCGCCGTCGTGTGGTCGCGCAACAGCAGGCGAACATGGCCCAGTTCCTCCGGCGAAAGCGCAATTTCGACCGAACCGCCCTCCATATGACGGATCGCATGGGCGACGGACTGGACGGCCTGCCGACCGATGTCGGTCATGCCTGCGCCCTGCGGCGCGGCCTGCGGGGCGGGGCCGTCGGAGATGTGCTGCGATTGCGTCCCGACCGGAGCGGCGGCAACGGATTGCAGCGGCGTCGGGCCTGGCCCGGAGCTGTCCGCACCCGGCATCGCGGCATCACCGGCCGTGGGCGGCACGAAGGACGGGTCGCCCGACCGCGAAATGTGCTGCACGGGCGTACCTTTCGCGGCAGGGGCCGCGTCCTGCCGCGCCCCCTCATCGTCGGGAAGTTCGGCCAGCTCGGCAATCATCGCGCGGGCCTTGCCGTCTTCTGTCTTCCTGACCGGAGGCGCGGCGCCCTGGCTGGCGCTTTCGGCCGGTGCATCGCCGCCTTCAGGCGCAAGCGCACCCGTCTCACCCTCCGGGGCTGCCGAGGGCGGCTTACTGTCAGGCGTATCCCCGGTTTCCGAAAGGGCCGACGTCCCTGTCACCAGATCCGACCGGCCGGGTTCGGCGGGCACAGAGGCAGCCGCCTTGGCTTCGACTATCGGGTCGATGGCGTCGCCGGCCTCCGCGGTGCCAGAGGCCAACCCCGTCTCGCCCCCATCCGCCGCCAAAGCCTGTTCCAGCGCCCCCTTGCCCTCGGCCCCGTCCGGCGACGGGCTTTCCCCTGCGTTGGCTGCGGGCATCGGCACAGGCGCTGCCATCCCCGCGAAACAGGCCGCGAAGGCCGCCGAATTGTCGCGCTCCACGTCCCGCGTTCTGGCGTCGTCGGCCGTATCTTTCGCAGGCGCCGTGGGGGTCTGAGGCTGAATCGAGATGAGCATTGCGGGCGTGATTTCCATCTGTGACGCGCCCACATTCCCGCATCCCCGTTACCAGAATCTTTACCCCGCCGCGGTTTAGCTTCGGGAAATCGCAGCAATTCGAGGGAACCATGCCGACCGTCCCGCCCGTCTTCACCGGAGCCGCGCCCGCCTCGCGCAACGAAACCCTGCGCCAGACGGCCGAAAAGCTCGAAACCGCGTTTCTTTCCGAGATGCTGAAGGCCGCCGGGCTGGGCAAGGCGCGCGAGGCCTTCGGGGGCGGCGTGGGAGAGGAACAGTTCGCCTCCTTCCTGCGCGACGAACAGGCGAAGGCGATGGTCCGGGCCGGTGGTCTCGGGTTGGCCGAAAACATTGTTGCCGCACTTGAAAAAAGGACCGGATATGCCGACTGACAGCACTCTCATTGACGACATTCACCACTGCCTGTCCCTGACCGTCGAGGCGGTCAGGACCGGGCGGCTCGACAGGCTCGCGTCCCATGCCGCGGATCTTGAGGCGTTGGAAAAGCGTCTTGCGGACGCCGCACCGACGGCCCACCGCGCTGAACTGGAAAAGCTCCGGGCAGGGTCGGAGCAATGCCTGCGCCACCTCGCCGCCGCGCGCGACGGCGTTCGCGCCGCGACCGAGCGGGTCCGCCAGATCGCGCGTATCCCGTCCGAGCTGTCGACCTATGACCGCGCCGGGCGCGGCAGCACGGTCCAGTTCGATGAACAAAGCCTGGAACATCGTGCCTGAATCCCGGCGCGATCGTTCAAATGCGTGCTAATTGGCGGACTTCCTTA
>DAIOXI010000104.1:417-3800 GCA_036758045.1 Albidovulum sp. | reverse complement strand
CTGCATCCCCGGAAAGGATGGCGCGGCGGTTCCCGGAGCCCCGCAAGGTCAGAATGCCTTCGTGCCCGTCACCGCCGGGTCCGTATCAACAGGCACGAAGTGCCGCATCATCTAAGGAAAATCGGATGTCCAGCATTCTTACGAACTCCAGCGCCATGGGTGCCCTCCAGACCCTGCGCGGGATCAACAGCAACCTGTCGAAGACGCAGGACGAAATCTCGACCGGGAAATCGGTCTCCTCGGCGAAGGACAATGCCGCGGTCTGGTCCATCTCCAAGGTCATGGAGGCGGATGTGAAAGGCTTCAAGAGCATCTCTGACAGCCTGTCGCTGGGGGAATCGACCGTCGCCGTCGCACGGCAGGCGGCCGAGACCGTCACCGACCTCATGACCGAGATCAAGGGCAAGATCGTCGCCGCGCAGGAAGACAACGTCGACCGGGCGAAGATCCAGACCGACATCGGGGCGCTTGTCGATCAGATCAAGTCGGTCGTCGGCGCGGCGCAGTTCAACGGCCTCAATCTCGTCGATGGGTCGAACACCACCGTCGACGTTCTGGCATCGCTCGACCGTCAGGCCGGCGGCGCCATCTCGACCTCTTCGATCACCATCAACGCCCAGGACCTTTCGACCGGCGCTTATGCCGCGAAGAACGTCTTTGGCGCCTCGACGGGCGTGTCCGCCAATGGCGACACGGCCGGGTTCCAACTCGACAATACGACCGGGACCGGGACGATCGTGATCGACGACAGCGGCGCGGCCTTCGCAGCCGGCGACAAGGTCTCCGTGACGATCGGCGGCAAGACGGCCAGCTACACCGTCACCGCCGATGACGTTGCGGCGACTACGACGTCGGACATGGTGGCCGTGGGGCTGAAGAACGCAATCGATGCCCTGGGGATCACCGGGCTTGCCGTTGACTACGACAGCGGTACCGCCGGGACTCTGGCTTTCTCGAACACCGGCGCGAATGACCTGACGGTGAGCGCCCAGTTCAAGAACGCGGGTTCGGGCGGGCTGGCGGCTCTCTCGACGATCGACGTGTCCAATGCCGCTGGCGCGGCGGCGGCGCTCGGCAACATCGAGGGGCTGATCCAGACCAGCATCGACGCTGCGGCCGAATTCGGCTCGGCGCAAAGCCGGATCGACATTCAGAACACGTTCGTTGGCAAGCTCTCGGACTCTCTGAAGGCTGGCATCGGCTCGCTGGTGGATGCCAACATGGAAGAGGCGTCCGCCCGGCTCCAGGCGCTTCAGGTGCAGCAGCAGCTGGGTATCCAGTCGCTGTCCATCGCCAACCAGGCGCCGCAGAGCATCCTGTCGCTGTTCCGCTAAGAAGACCGGCCGGGGCGGGCGCCTTTCGCCCCGGCCACCCCCCTAACACCCCGTTCGCCTTGACGAAACAGCCCCGAGGATCATCCCGTGAATGCCTACGTTTTAGCCCGGTCGGCCTATGCAGGCTCGACCAGCCCCGTTCGCACCGATCGCGGCACCGAGTACGAAGCGTTTTCCAGATGCACCCACGCCCTGTCGGACACGCGCTCGGCCGGGGCCGGGTTCCCCGCGCTCGCCCGCGCGCTGCACGACAACCGCAGGCTTTGGAACGCGCTGGCCGCCGATGTGTCCAACGACGGCAACGGCCTGCCGGTCGAGCTTCGGGCGCGGCTCTTCTATCTCGCCGAATTCACCCAGCAGCACAGCCGCAAGGTCCTGGCGGGCGAGGCGGATGTCGGCGCCCTTATCGACATCAATATGGCGGTCATGCGCGGCTTGCGCGGACAGGAGACACGGACATGAGCGGACTTGTTCTGAAATTGGCGCCGAAGGAACGGGTGCTGGTCAATGGCGCGGTGATCGAAAACGGTGACCGGCGCTCCAAACTGGCAGTGCTGTCGCCAAATGCGAATATCCTGCGCCTGCGCGACGCGATCCATCCCGGACAGGTGAACACGCCGGTGCGCCGGGTCTGTTACATCGCGCAGCTGGTCCTGTCAGGCGATGCCGAACCGGACGAGGCGCGGCATCAGCTTCTTCGCGGGATAGAACAGCTGAGCCAGGCGCTGACCGATGCCGACAGCCGCGCGCAGCTGACCCTAGCGACGGCAGCGATCCTCGACGCGCAGTATTACCAGGCTCTCAAGGCGCTCAGGACACTTCTGCCGCGCGAGGCGCGCCTGCTTGCGGCTGCCTCGACATGAGCTTTGTCCCCGTCATCCCTACCGCCGGTCTCGCCGGATGGAACTATTTGCAAGGCACCGGCGACAACCAGAAGCGCATCTTCGCCGGGTCGGGCGACGTGCAGCGCGACACCGCCTATTTCCGCGACAGGATCGGGACGATAACCACGGCCGAGGATCTGGTCAGCGACCGCAGGCTGCTGAAGGTCGCGCTGGGTGCGTTCGGGCTGGGTGATGACATCGACAACAAGTACTTCATCCGCAAGGTGCTTGAGGACGGGACCCTGTCCGCCGACGCGCTGGCCAACAAGCTGTCGGACAAGCGCTATCTGAAACTGTCGCAGGCCTTCGGGTTCGGAGACTATGCGGTCCCACGCACCCAGCTGTCGGATTTCGCGGACAAGATCCTAGGCGCCTACGTCGATACCGCGTTCGAAACCGCCGTGGGCGAGCAAAGCAACGCCTTCCGCCTTGCCATGAACGCGGACCGCGAATTGCCCGGTATCGCCGCCGGGTCCGGCAGCGATACCAGACGCTGGTATGCGATCATGTCCTCCGCCCCCCTGCGGGAGGTGTTCCAGACCGCCTTCGGTCTTCCGCCCTCCTTCGCGGCCATCGACCTCGATCAGCAGGTGACGGCCTTCAAGGACGCGGCGAACCGCTATCTGGGGATCGAGGACCCGGCCGGTTTCGCGGACCCGGTGATGCGCGGCAAACTGATCCGGCTTTTCATCCTGCGCGACACGTCAAGCGCCACGGGCGCGACGACCTCGGGCCAGAGCGCCGCCCTTACCATCTTGCAGGGCACGGGCGCGAACGGGCTTTCGCTGCTTCTGTAGGGCGGCGGCCGCGCCGGACCCGAACCCGGTCCGGCGGATTGCCCCGCCCCCTCAGACCCCGGCCCGCGCCAGGATCGCTTCAAGGCGACGGTAGCTTTCAGCGGTATCTTCCGGCTCCGGCTCGGCAAGAAAGCCGTCAAGCTCCGGCCAGACCCGGATCGCGGCATCGACCAGCGGGTCGGACCCCGCGACATAAAGGCCCGACCGGATCATCAGCGCCGAGGAGTCATAGGCCGACAGGATCCGCCGACCCTTCGCGATCAGCGTGTTTTCATCCTCAGTTGCCGCGCCGGGCAGCGACCGTGACACGGACCTGAGGAGGTTGATCGCAGGAAAGCGCCCGCGTTCGGCAATCTCGCGTTCCATCA
>DAIOXI010000104.1:0-296 GCA_036758045.1 Albidovulum sp. | reverse complement strand
GCAGGATGTCGGCAACGGGTTCGTCCATATCCGAAGCGGCAACGAGGACGGAGAAGATCGCGGTAATGTCGCCCGTCCCTTCCTCCCCCGGCCCCGCGCGTTCAGCCAGCGACATGATGAGCTGCGCGGCCGAGGCGGGATGGCCGCGCACCGATGCAGGCTCCCCCGCCGCGAAGGCGATGTCACGATGCGCCTCGGCAAAGCGGGTCACGGAATCGGCGAAGAGAAGCACCTGCGCGCCCTGATCGCGGAAATGTTCGGCAATCGCCATCGCGGTCCAGGCACAGCGCCTGCGC
>DAIOXI010000103.1:9453-10240 GCA_036758045.1 Albidovulum sp. | reverse complement strand
CGCCCCCCCGCCTCACGCAGGCGGCTGATGCGGGCGACATTGTCGCCGGCGGCCCGCCCGAAGGCCGCGATTTCCTCGTCCGAGGCCATGAAGCCCCCGCGTTCGAGCCAGGTGGAGGTCGTCTCCATCCCGCGCCGGGCCATGTCCTCGGTAAAGGAGGTCAGGTGTGACAGCGACTGTTCCATCCGCGTCACCGGTTCGCGCGCGAAGGACCCGGAACCCTGACGCTGTTCGATCAGCCCCTCGCGCACCAGCCCCTGAATGGCCTTGCGCACGGTGACGCGCGACAGTTCGGTCAGTTCCGCGATCTCGCGTTCCGGCGGCAGCGAGGAATTGGGCGGCAGTGCGCCGCTTTCGATACCCTCGATCAGGCGGCGGCGCAGTTGCACATAGCGCGGCCCCTCGCCAGAGCCGAGCCAGTTTTCCGGGCGCAGGAAGTCAGCGGCGCTCATCGGCAATCTCCCTTGCGAAATCCCGCGCGAGCGCCAGCGCGCCGTCAAGCGGTGCGCCTTCGGGCGCGATCAGGGCGGCCTGCATGGCGGCGGGCAGGTAGCGGGCATAATGCGGGCCGATGCCGCCGGTCAGGCAGATCGCCATCCCCGGAACCCAGCCCATCTGCGGAACCAGCGTCGCGATCTCGGCCGCGCCGCTGGCCACCTTGGCCACGGTGGCGTTCAGGCCCACGGCGTGGTCCTTGGGGGCCACCACGGCGTGCGCGCCGGCGCCGTCGGCCACGCGCAGGCACGCGCCCAGGTTATGCGGGTCGGTCACGCCATCGCGCACCAGC
>DAIOXI010000103.1:8363-9443 GCA_036758045.1 Albidovulum sp. | reverse complement strand
CGCCGCTGGCCATGACGTCCAGCGCCAGCGCGTCGTCTCTGTCGGCGTATTCCGTGACCGAAGGCGCCAGCGCGCCGAAATCCGACGGCCGCGCGCGGCGTGCGAAACGGACGATGCCGGGATGGCCGTCAAGGTCCGCCAGAAGCCGGTCGGCCAGCGGGGTCCGCTCGCGCAGCCCATCGACACAGTCGAGCGTCACGCGCAGCGCCTCGCGCCCGATCCAGCGGGCCGAGGCCTGATCGCCAAGGATCGCCCCCCAACCGCCCGCGAAGCGCATCGCGCCGCCGATCTGGGACGCGAAGAACGATCCGGTCCCGCAATGGGCGACAACACCGTCGCGCTGACCCAGCGCGCCGCGCAGCGCGGCCGGGCGGTCATCCTCCACCCGCAGCGTGGTCAGGGGCAGGGCGTTGCGGAACCGGGTGCGAATATCCTCGCCGATGATGCCCGCAAGACCGAGGAAGGCGGGCAGGGGATGAAGCGCCGCGACCGGAACCCCGGCCTTCTGCGCCAGTTGGTCAAGCCCCGCGATCAACTGCGCGACGGAGCCGTCGAAATCGGTGGTGACATTGGCCGGGCCGGTTTCGACGACGCAGGTCGCGCGCCCGTCATCCAGCGCCACCCGGCACCGGGTTCCGCCGCCGTCCACGGCAATGATTGCGTTGGTCAGTGAATCGCTCATGTAAAGACCATTATAATACCTATCGGAAAAGTGGAAGAGAAAAGCGAACCAATACCGGCAAATATTGGCGAAAAACCAAACCTATGTGGCGCAAATGCGGAAAGGCTGGACAAAAGGTATCAAATAGGTATGCTTTAGCGAGGTTGACGGGGGGAATCAGGTGCAAGGACGCGCGACAGAAGGGTTGCACGACGCCGCGGCGGGGCTGGACCAGCGGCCAAGGGCCGAGGTTGCGGCCCTTCTGGCCGATGGCCAGATCGCCGCGGCCGCGGCGGTTCGCGCGGCACTGCCCCGGATCGTGGCGGGGGCAACCGCGATGGCCGTCTCCATCACGCGCGGTGCAAAGCTGCACTATGTCGCGGCCGGGTCATCCGGCCTCATGGCGGCGGCCGAAGCGC
>DAIOXI010000103.1:3420-8353 GCA_036758045.1 Albidovulum sp. | reverse complement strand
ACCTTCTCCATCCCCGCCGAACAGCTACGCATCCACATGGCAGGCGGTCTGCCGACCGGGGTCGAGATGCCTGGCGGGACCGAGGACGACACCGAAAGCCTGGACGTGGCGCTGGCCGATCTGGACGCCGCCGACACCGTCATCGCCGTTTCCGCCAGCGGCACCACGCCCTATACGCTCGCCGCGGTCCGGATTGCCCGCGACAAGGGCGCGACCGTAATCGGCATCGCCAACAACCCCGATACGCCGCTCCTGCGGGACGCCCATCACGCCATCCTGTTGCCGACCCCGGCAGAGGTCCTGTCCGGCTCCACCCGCATGGGCGCGGGGACGGCGCAGAAGATCGCGCTGAACATGCTGTCCACCCTGATGGCGCTGGAGCTTGGGGCGATCCATGACGGGATGATGGTCAACCTGCGCGCCGACAATGCCAAGCTGCGCGCCCGCGCGACCGGCATCGTGGCCCGGATCGCGAAGGTGGACACGGCGGCGGCGGAGGCGGCGCTTGATGCCGCCGATGGCGCCGTGAAGCCCGCCACCCTGATCGCGGCCGGGGGCATTTCGCCCGCCGAGGCGGCGGCGCTTCTGACACAGACCCACGGAAACCTTCGTGCCGCGCTGAAGCGGCGTGGGTGAATACCTCTTTCAACAGGGAGAAGACGACATGAGATACACCACCTTCAGGATGGCGCTCCTGACCACCGCGCTGGTCGCGACCGGCGCGCAGGCGCAAGAGGTCACGCTGACCATCGAAAGCTGGCGCAACGATGACCTGGCACTTTGGCAGGACAAGATCATCCCGGCCTTCGAGGCCAGCCATCCCGGCATCAAGGTGCAGTTCACGCCGACAGCGCCGACCGAATATGACGCGGCCCTTGGCGCGAAGCTTGCCGCCAACTCGGCCGGGGACCTCATCACCTGCCGCCCCTTCGACAAGTCGCTTGAGCTTTACAAGGCGGGCCATCTGACCGACCTCAGCGACCTTGAGGCGATGTCGAACTTCTCGGACGTGGCCAGGGCCGCCTGGCAGACCGATGACGGGTCCGCCACCTTCTGCGTGCCGATGGCATCCGTCATCCATGGCTTCATCTACAACAAGGACGCCTTCGCCGAGCTGGGGCTTGAGGTGCCGGTGACCGAGGACGAATTCTTCGCCGTCCTCGACAAGATCAAGCAAGACGGCACCTATATCCCGATGGCGATGGGCACCAACGACCAGTGGGAAGCCGCGACCATGGGCTACAACAATATCGGCCCGACCTACTGGAAGGGCGAGGAAGGGCGGATCGCGCTTATCAAGGGCGAACAGAAGCTGACCGATCCGCAATGGGTCGAACCCTATGCCACGCTGCACAAATGGGCGCCTTATCTGGGCGACAACTATGAGGCACAGACCTATCCCGACAGCCAGAACCTGTTCACGCTGGGCCGCGCGGCGATCTATCCGGCCGGGTCCTGGGAAATCTCGGGCCTCAACGCGCAGGCCGATTTCGAGATGGGCGCCTTCAAGCCGCCGGTCCGGACCGCGGGCGACACCTGCTATATCTCCGACCACACCGATGTCGGCATCGGCATGAACGCCGCCAGCGCCAACCCGGAAGCCGCGCGCGCCTTCCTGTCCTGGGTCGCAAGCCCGGAATTCGCCGATATCTTCGGCAATGCGCTGCCGGGCTTCTTCCCGCTGTCGAACGCGCCGGTGGAACTGACCGATCCGCTGGCCAAGGAATTCGTCAGCTGGCGGGGGGAGTGTGAACGCACGATCCGCTCGACCTACCAGATCCTGTCGCGCGGCACCCCGAACCTTGAGAACGAGACCTGGGGCGCCTCGGTCGCGGCGATCAAGGGCACCTCGACGCCCGAGGAGATCGGGGCGAAGCTCCAGGCCGGCCTCGACAGCTGGTACACGCCGCAGAACTGACCCGCAGAACCGAACCTCTGCCGCAAGACCGTCCGGGCGGCGCGATCCGCCCGGACACCCAACCCGGAGGCCCCCATGTCCCGCCCACGCATCCGCTGGCACATCCTTGTGTTCCTGGCGCCCGCCGTCGCCATTTACACCGCCGTGATGATCCTTCCGATCGTCAACACGCTGCGCCTGGCGCTTTACACGCGGGTCGATCAGGACCGGGTCTTCGCCGGGCTGGACAATTTCCGCACGCTGTTCTTCGACCCGATCTGGTCCGGGCAGTTCTGGAACGCGCTTGGCAACAACTTCTGGTTCTTCCTCATTCACATGCTGGTGCAGAACCCCATCGGCATCGCCCTTGCCGCGATCCTCAGCCATCCGCGCCTGCGCTTTGCCGCGCTTTACCGCTCCGCCATCTTCGTGCCGACGATCCTGTCCTTCGTGATCGTGGGTTTCGCGTGGAAGCTGATCCTGTCGCCGATCTGGGGCATCGCGCCGTCGATGCTGGACGCGGTCGGGTTGAAATCGCTCTTCGCACCGTGGCTGGGGCGCGAGGAATACGCGCTGACCACCCTTGCGCTGATCTCCGTCTGGCAGTTCGTCGGCATCCCGATGATGCTGATCTATGCAGCACTCCTTTCGATCCCGGACGAAATCCTTGAGGCGGGCGAGGTCGATGGCATCACCGGCATGGCGGCCTTCTGGAAGATCAAGCTGCCGCTGATCCTGCCTTCCATCGGCATCATCTCCATCCTGACCTTTGTCGGCAATTTCAACGCCTTCGACCTGATCTATGCGGCGCAGGGTGCGCTGGCGGGGCCGGATTTCTCGACCGATATCCTTGGCACCTTCATGTATCGCACCTTCTTCGGCTTCCAGTTGCAACTGGGTGACCCGCATATGGGCTCGGCCATCGCCAGCGCCATGTTCGCGATCATCCTCGTCGGTGTCTGCCTTTACCTTTACGCCATCCAGTCGCGGATGCGCCGCTATCAGCTTTAAGGGGGACGCCGATGAACAAGGCCCGCACCAACCCCGCGAACACCATCGCCATGCACGGCGCGCTGATCGCCTATACGCTGATCGCGCTTTTCCCGGTCTTCGTGATCCTCGTCAACAGCTTCAAGACCCGCAAGGCGATCTTCCGCGAACCGCTGGCGCTGCCCGATGCCGACAGCTTTTCGCTTTCCGGCTATCAGACGGTGCTGAAACAGGGGGACTTCTTCCTCTATTTCCAGAACTCGATGATCGTCACGCTGGCCTCGCTGTTCTTCATCCTCCTCTTCGGCGCCATGGCGGCCTATGCGCTGTCCGAATACCGCTTCAAGGGCGGCAAGTTCCTTGGCCTCTACCTCGCCCTTGGCATCATGATCCCGATCCGCCTCGGCACCGTGGCCATCCTCCAGATGATGGTGGCGACCGGCCTTGTGAACACGCACTGGGCGCTGATCCTCGTCTATACCGCGCAAGGTCTGCCGCTGGCGGTCTTCATCCTGACCGAATTCATGCGTCAGGTCTCCGACGACCTGAAGAACGCGGGGCGGATCGACGGGCTGTCGGAATACACGATCTTCTTCCGCCTCGTCCTGCCCCTGGTGCGCCCGGCAATGGCGACGGTCGCGGTCTTCAACATGATCCCGATCTGGAACGACCTCTGGTTCCCGCTGATCCTGGCCCCGGCCGAGGCGACAAAGACGCTGACGCTTGGCAGCCAGGTCTTCATCGGCCAGTTCGTGACCGACTGGAACGCCGTCCTTTCGGCGCTGAGCTTCGCCATCCTGCCGGTGCTGGTCCTTTACGTGATCTTCTCGCGCCAGTTGATCCGCGGCATCACCTCGGGGGCGGTGAAATGACCGTTCCCGTTCGCGCCGCCACCCCCCGTCCCCCCGTTTCGTCCAAGGAGCCCGCGCAATGACCGCCCTGACCCTGACCCATGTGAACAAGTCCTTCGGCGCCGTCGATGTCCTGAAGGACATCAACCTGAGCGTCGAGGAGGGGGAGTTCGTGGTCTTCGTCGGCCCCTCGGGCTGCGGCAAGTCCACGCTCCTGCGCGTCATCGCGGGGTTGGAGGATGCGACCGCGGGCGAGGTGCGTATCGGCGGCGACATCGTCAACCGCACGCCGCCCTCGAAGCGCGGCATCGCGATGGTGTTTCAGTCCTACGCGCTTTACCCGCATCTGAACGTGCGCAAGAACATGACGCTGGCGCTGCGGCAGGAAGGCCAGCCCAAGGAGGTGATCGAGGAACGTGTCGCCAATGCGTCGCGGATGCTGAACCTTGCCCCCTATCTGGACCGCTACCCCTCGGAGCTTTCGGGCGGCCAGCGCCAGCGCGTCGCCATCGGGCGGGCCATCGTGCGCCAGCCGAAGCTTTTCCTCTTCGACGAACCCCTCTCGAACCTCGACGCGGCGCTGCGGATGAACACGCGGATCGAGATCGCGAACCTGCACCGGCAGTTGTCGGCCTCGATGATCTACGTCACCCATGACCAGACCGAGGCGATGACGCTGGCCGACAAGATCGTGGTGCTGCGCGAGGGCCGCGTCGAACAGATCGGCACTCCGATGGAACTTTACAACAAGCCCGCCAACCAGTTCGTCGCGGGTTTTCTCGGCTCTCCGTCGATGAACTTCTTCCCGGCCGGGCTGGTGAACGAAGGCGATGCCCGCACCATGGGTGTCCGCCCCGAAGATCTGTTCCTGTCCGACACCGGCCCGCTGGGCGCGCGGGTGGTCCATGTCGAACATCTGGGCGGCGATACCAACGTCATCGCGGAGGTGCAGAGCCACCAGATCACCGCGCGGCTCTTCGGCCAGCACGGGATCGAGCCGGGGCAGGCGCTGCGGCTGGGCTTCAGGCCTGACAAGACCTATCACTTCGATGCGGGCGGGCTGCCTGCCTGAGCGGCGGACGGGTCCGGGGGCGGTGGCCCCATGCCGCCCCCGCAACTGGCCCCCCCCAACTGACCGGGGGGGGTGCCGGGAAGCGGGGGGGGAGGGGGGGGGGACGCCCGCGCGGGCGGGGGG
>DAIOXI010000103.1:2156-3410 GCA_036758045.1 Albidovulum sp. | reverse complement strand
TTCCCGCAAAGCGCGGTAGCTTGGTCCGGAAACCCCCGCCCGGACGGCGGGCCGACCCAGGAGCCATTCCGTGAAGACCTTTTTCAGCGAAGACCACCGCCGCCATTTCCCGCAAGCGGAGCTGAGCGGGGGGCAGTTCGTCACGCCCTATGAACGGCCAAGCCGGGTGGAATACGTTCTTGCCCGCCTGAAGGAACGCGGGATGACCGACATCGTCGCCCCCGGCGCGCCCGACATGGACGCGATCCGGGCGCTGTGCAAACCCGATTACCTCGACTTCCTCGAAAATGCCTGGGCGGAGTGGAAGGCCGAGGGCATGGCGGGGGAGATCATCGCCGCCAGTTTCCCGGCCCGGCGGATGCAGGCGGGCCGCCCGCCGCGCAATATCGACGGCAAGGTCGGCTATTACGCGCTGGCCTCGGAAACCGCGATGACGGCGGGGACATGGGCGGCGGCGCTGTCCTCTGCCGCCTCGGCGCAGGCGGCTGAGGCCCATGTCGCGGGGGGCGCGAAATCGGCCTTCGCGCTGTGCCGTCCGCCGGGGCATCACGCCACGGCCGACATGTATGGCGGCTATTGCTTCATCAACAACGCGGCCCTGGTGGCCGAGGCCTTCCGCCGCGACGGGGCCGGGCGGGTCGCCATCCTCGACATCGACTTTCACCACGGCAACGGCACGCAGGACATCTTCTACGACCGGGGCGACATCTTCTTTGCCTCGCTCCATGGCGCGCCGGAGGATGCGTTCCCCTATTTCCTGGGCTTCGCCGATGAGACGGGCGCGGGCGCGGGCGAGGGGACGACAGCGAATTACCCGATGCTGCCCGGCACCGGCTATGGCCCCTGGTCGGCGGCGCTGGACGATGCCATCGCCCGCATCCGTGCCTTCGGCGCCGAGGCGCTGGTGGTCTCGCTCGGGGTCGATGCCTACAAGGACGACCCGATCAGCTTCTTCAAGCTCGACAGCCCCGATTTCATGGATGCGGGCCGCCGGATCGGCACGCTTGGCCTGCCCACCGTCTTCTGCATGGAGGGCGGCTATGCGATCGAGGCGGTCGGCGTGAACGCGGTCAATGT
Organism: Albidovulum sp.; assembly: GCA_036758045.1. GTDB lineage: Bacteria > Pseudomonadota > Alphaproteobacteria > Rhodobacterales > Rhodobacteraceae > Albidovulum. Next base: position 2,333 of record DAIOXI010000103.1, on the reverse strand, counting down.
GCTTGAGGGCTATCAGGATGCGTGAGGTCGCCCTTGCCGTCACCCAGTTCGCGCCCGGCGCCGACCACGCCGCCAATGCCGACCGGGCCGAGGCGCTGGTCCGCCGCGCGGCGTCCGAGGGCGGGCAGGTGATCCTGTTGCAGGAGCTGTTCCACGGCCCCTATTTCTGCATCACCC
>DAIOXI010000103.1:0-2146 GCA_036758045.1 Albidovulum sp. | reverse complement strand
GGACATACCCGCCTGCCATATTCGGTCAGGCTGGCGCTGGCGCGGGAACTGGGCATCGTCCTGCCGGTGTCGTTCTTCGAACGCGCGGGGCAGGCCTATTTCAACTCCATCGCCATCGTCGATGCCGACGGGCGCATCCTTGGCATCTACCGCAAAAGCCATATCCCGCAGGGTCCGGGGTACGAGGAGAAGTTCTATTTCTCCCCCGGCGATACCGGCTTTCGCGTGTGGGAGACCGCCTTTGGCCGCGTCGGCGTCGGCATCTGCTGGGACCAGTGGTTCCCGGAAGCGGCGCGCGCCATGGCGCTGATGGGGGCGGAGATGCTGCTTTATCCCACCGCCATCGGCAGCGAACCGCCCGCGCCGGGTTACGACAGCCAGCCGCATTGGGAAACCGTGATGCGCGGCCACGCGGCGGCAAATATCATGCCGCTCGCGGCCTCGAACAGGGTCGGGACAGAGGTGCAGGACGGGGTGGAGGTGACGTTCTACGGCACCTCCTTCATCGCCGACCAGACCGGGCAGAAGGTCGTGCAGGCGGGGCGCGAGGGCGAAGGGGTTCTGACCGCCCGCTTCGATCTGGACGCGGTGGCGGAACTGCGCCGCAGCTGGGGCCTCTTCCGCGACCGGCGGCCGGGGCTTTACCGCGCGCTTGGCGGGTTTGATGGCGGCTGAGGCGGCGGAAAGGCGGGGCCGCGCAAGGCCCCGCCCGGTAATTACTTCTGAAGCTCGGTCCAGATCGCGGTGTAATATTCCTGCGCCTTGGGCGAGCAGGTCGGCAGGAAGTGACCGGCGGACTTGAACTCTTCCGGGATATTGATCTCGGGCGCGTCCTTCATGTCCTCGGGCATGAAGGCTTCGGACCCGGCGATGCCGTTGGCATAGCGCGCGAAGGCCGAAATCATCGCCGCATTCTCCGGCACCATGATGAAGTCGAGGAACTTGTAGGCCTCATCGACGTTCTTCGCGTCCGAAAGCAGCGCCACCTGGTCCATCCACAGCGGATAGCCCTCTTTCGGATAGCCGTAATGGACCTTGTCGTTCTTCAGCCGCGCGCGGAAGATCGCGCCGTTCCAGTAGACCGAGGCCATGACATCGTTCGAGGCCATCTTTTCGGTCATGCCATAATCCATCGACTGCCAGTTCGGCTTGGCGGCGATCAGCGCGTCGCGGACCTTTTTCAGCACCTCGGTATCCTCGGTGCAGGGCTCGCCGCCGACATACATCAGCGCCAGCGACAGTATGTCGTTCATCTCGGGCGTGACGTTGACCTTGCCGACCAGTTCCTCCGGTGGATCCATGAAGATGGCCGAGGTGTTGATGTCGCCCGCATAGGCGTCGGAGTTCACCGCGATCCCGGTCGATCCCCATTGCCAGGGCACGGTGTACTGACGGCCCGGATCGTAAGGCACGTCCAGCCATTCCGGCGCGATATTGCCGTGATTGGACAGCTTCGAGAGGTCGAGCTTCTGGATCAGGCCCTTTTCGACATAGATCGGGACATAGTTGGCGGACGGCACGACAAGGTCGAACCCGGCGCCGCCGGCCTCGATCTTGGCAAGGGCGGCATCGTTGGAATCGTAATCCGTGACGGTCACCTTGATACCGGTCTCCGCCTCGAATTTCTTCAGAAGCTCGGGGCTCGTGTAGTCGCCCCAGTTGAAGAGCTGAAGCTCCCCCTCGGCATGGGCGATCGCGGTTCCGGCCATCAGAAGGGCAATCGTCGATAGTACGGTCTTCATCGTAACCTCCAGGTTGGTCGTTTCTTGGTTCGTCGTTCAGTCGCGTTTCCGGGTCAGCAGGAAGAAAAGCGTCAGCATGATCACCGTCAGCAGCAGAAGAAGGGCCGAGATCGCGTTGACATCGGGCGGGACCGACCGGCGGATCTGCGCCAGCATATAGGTCGGCAGCGTGTCCTGCCCGGCGGATTTCACAAAGAGCGTGATGACCACGTCGTCCAGCGAGGTGACGAAGGCCAGCATCATCCCCGCGACGATGCCGGGCAGCAGAAGCGGCAGCGTGACATAGCGGAAGGCCTGCCAGTCGCTTGCGTAAAGATCGGCGGCGGCGACCTCAAGCGTCCTGTCCATCCCCTCAAGCCGGGCGCGGATCGGCAGATAGGCGAAGGGGATACAAAAGGCCGAAT
>DAIOXI010000102.1:9950-10458 GCA_036758045.1 Albidovulum sp. | reverse complement strand
CGCGCCGGTGGGCATCGCGACCCCGCCCGGCGATCCGGCGGCGCTGGTCGCCCGCGTTGCCGAAGCCTGCCGGGTGACGCATAACACGCGCGAGGCGATTTCGGCCGCGGCTGCCGTCGCCATGACCATCAGCCTCGGGGTCGCGGGCCAATCCTTCGCGGCGGCGCTGGACAAGGCGATGGAGGCCGCGCGGATCGGCGCAGCCCAGGGCGCGCCGGTGGGTGAGGCGGACATGGCAGGCCGGATCGCCGCCGCCATCGCGCTTGCCGGGACGGCAACGGAAGACGACATCGCCGCCCGCATCGGTACCTCGGTCGCCAGCCGCGAGGCTGTGCCAGCCGCATTCGCGGTGGTGGGTCTGGCCAAGGGCGATCCCTGGCAGGCGGGGCTGATCGCCGCGAATATCGGCGACGACACGGACACCATCGGAGCGATTGCCTGCGCCATGGCGGGGGCCTGCGCCGGCCTGTCGGCCTTTCCGACCGACAAGGTTGCCAAGGTCGTGGCG
>DAIOXI010000102.1:5295-9940 GCA_036758045.1 Albidovulum sp. | reverse complement strand
GTGGCGGTGAACCGGCTGGACCTCGACCCGGTCGCGACGGGCCTTCTGGCCATTCGCCACCGGCGCCTTGCCGAGGTGCCGGCATGACCGCCCGCCTCGTCCAGCTGTCCGGCGTGATCGTCGATCACATCTACTGGGTGGAGGCCGTCCCCCGCGCCGGGGAAGAGGCCATCGTGCGGCGCGCGGTCCTGTGCGCCGGGGGCGGTTATAACGCGATGGTCGCCGCGCGGCGGGCGGGCATGGACGTCGCCTATGCCGGAACGCTCGGCACCGGGCCGTTTGCCGAGATCGCCGCGGCGGCGCTGGTGGATGAGGGGATCGGCACCCTGCGCCCAAGGCTTGCGGGGCAGGATCAGGGCTGCTGCACCTGCCTGATCGACCGGGCGGGGGAGCGGACCTTTGTCGCCGCGTCCGGCGCGGATGGCGTGGTGACGGCAGCGGATCTGGCGGCGCTGACACCCGAGGTGGGGGACTGGTGCCTGCTTTCGGGCTATGCGCTTGGCTACCGCGACAGCCGCGCGGCGCTGACCGAATGGCTGGCGGCGCGGGCGGGCAAGATCAACCTTGTCTTCGACCCCTCGCCGCTGGTGGCGCAAATCCCCGGTGAGAGCCTTTCCGCCGCCCTGTCCGCCGCGACCTGGGTCAGCGCGAACCGCGCCGAGGCGACGGCCCTGACCGGCTGCGCCCACCCCGAGGCTGCCGCCGCCGCGCTGGCTCGTGGCCGTTCCGGGGGGGCCATCGTCCGCGACGGGGCCAATGGCTGCGTCCTTGCCCCCGCCGACGGCGCGGCGCGTCCTGTCCCCGGCCATCCGGTCCGCGCGGTCGACACCAACGGCGCCGGTGACACCCATATCGGCGTCTTCATCGCCACGCTGGCCGAAACCGGCGACCCGTTCCGGGCCGCACGTTGCGCCAATGTCGCCGCCGCACTTTCCACAACCCAAGAAGGGCCGGCCACGGCCCCGACGAAAGCTGACATCCTTTCGGTTCTTGCGCAGGCCAATGAACCGGCACGGACGGCATGACACCACCGACACAGGAGGACCCCATGAAACGACTGCTGCTGACATCCGCCCTTATCGCCGCCGGACAGGGCGCCCTTGCCGACGAAATCCGCGTCCTGAACTGGCAGGGCTACGGCACCGACCTTGACTGGGCCATCGCCGCCTTTACCGAAAAGACCGGCAACACCGTGGTCCACGAATACTTCACCTCCGAACAGGAGATGCTGACCAAGCTGCGCACCAATCCGGGCGCCTATGACGTGGTGCTGGTCAACTCTGCCTATACCGCGCAGGCCAAGGACGAAGGGCTGATCGACGCCATCGACACGTCGAAGATCGCGAATTTCGCCGATCTCGACCCTTCGCTGACGGGGAATGAGGATCTGAACCCCGGCGGCGCGCTTTATGGCGTGCCGTGGACCTGGGGCCTGACCTCCATCGCGGTGAATACCGGAGATTTCGCCGAGATGCCGACCTCTCTTTCGGTCCTCTGGGACCCGGCGTGGAAGGGCCGCGTGTCGATCCGCGACGCCGGGCTTGAGGCGGTGCAATTCGCCGCCATGGCGCTGGGGCAGAACATCAACGAGATCACCGACCTCGACGCGATAAAGGCCAAGCTGACCGAGCTTTTGCCGCAGATCACGACCTTCTGGTCCTCGGAAAACGACTGGAATCAGTTCATGTCGGCGGGGGAATTCGCGGTTGCGACCTACTGGTCGGGTTCCGCGTCACGCTCGCAGGCCAAGGGGCTGCCCATCGCCTTTGTCGTGCCGGAGGAAGGTGCCATCGGCTGGCTCGACGGGCTGTCGATCCCGTCAAGCTCCACCCACAAGGACGCGGCGGCGGCCTTCATCGACTGGATGGTGGACCCTGAGTTTTATGTGAAATGGGACGCCGAGGGCGCGCCCGTGTCGTCGAACACCAAGGCACTGGCCGCGCTGCCGGAAACCAGCTTCAACCGCAAGCTGGTGGAAGACCCGGCCACGGTCGCGCGGGTGCAGTTCATGAAGCCGGTTTCCGACGAAGACCGGGAAACCTACCTGAAGCTTTGGCAGGACCTGAAGGCGGCGCAGTAACCGCGCGGGAAGGGGGGGCGGATGGCCACGACCATCGCAGGGCAGGACCGGCTGCGCGCGGTGACGCTTCTGTCCCCCGCCTATCTGTGGCTGACGGTGGCGGTCCTCCTGCCGCTGTCGGCCATGGCCTTCTTCAGCTTCCTCTCCGACGTTCCCTTCGGCGGGCGCGACTGGCATCCGACGCTGGACAATTACCGGGCGTTTTTCGAGACGGCGACCTATGCCACGCTGCTGTGGAAATCCCTGAAGCTTGGCCTGATCGTGACCGCCGTGTCGGTGATCGTCGGCTTTCCGTGCGCCTGGGTGCTGGCGAAAATGGTCAGGGGACGATCGCGTGAGGCGCTGTTCCTTCTGGTGATCCTGCCGTTCTGGTCGAACTCTCTGGTCCGCATCTTCTCATGGGCCATCGTGCTGCGCGGCAATGGCGTTCTGGACCGGGCGGTGAACGCGGCCCTGCCCTGGGACGTGAAGCTGAACCTGATGTTCAGCCCGACCGCCATCGTCATAGGTCTCGTCCATTCCTACCTGCCATATGTCATCCTGACCTCCTACCTCGCGCTTCAGGCCATCGACGACAGCCTGATCGAGGCGGCGCGGTCGCTGGGGGCACGGCGGCGGACGATCCTCTGGCGGCTGATCCTGCCGCTTGCCGCCCCCGGTATCATCGCCGGTGCGGTCCTGATCTTCGTCCCCGTCGTGGGGTCCTTCATGGAGCCGCGCCTGCTTGGCGGGCGCCTTGGCACCTATTACGGCACGGTGATCGAGGATCAGTTCGTCGCCGTCTTCAACTGGCCGCTCGGCGCGGCGCTCTCCTTCATCCTGCTGGCGGTGGTGCTGGCGATCCTTGCCGCCGCAAGCCCGATCCTGAAAAGGGCGCGGACATGAGCAACGCTTTCCTCGCCCATCTCGGCCGCGCCTATGTCGGGCTTATCCTGTTCTTCCTCTACGCGCCGATCCTCGTCATGGCGGCGATGTCCTTCAACGCGTCAGAGTTCTATCAGCTTCCCTTCAGCTTCACGACCGACTGGTACGCCAGGCTTGCCGGGAACCGGGAAATCCTTTCCGCCGCCTGGCGATCGGTCTGGATCGCGGTGATCGTCACGGCGATCGCCACAAGTCTCGGCACCGCGGCTTCCATCGCGCTGTTCCGCTACGACTTCCCCGGCAAGCGGGTGTTGCAGGTGCTGCTTTTCCCGCCCATCGCAATCCCCTGGCTGATTACCGGAACCGCGATGCTGATCTTCTTCTTCGGCATCGGTCTGGGGCGCGGGACGCCCGCCGTCATCCTTGGCCATGTCGCCCTTGCGCTGCCTTACGTCATCGTCGTCGTCTCTGCCCGGCTGACCACCTTCGACCGCACGCTGGAAGAGGCCGCGCGCTCGCTTGGCGCATCGCCCTGGCAGATCACCCGCGCCGTCACCGTGCCATGGATCCTGCCCGGCATCATCGCGGGCGGGCTGTTCGCCTTTGCCGTCAGTTTCGACCAGTTCGTCGTGTCCTACTTTCTGTCCGAACCCGGCGACAGCACGCTGCCGGTGCTGATCTACACCTCGATCCGCAAGGGCTTCACGCCCGAGATCAACGCGATCTCGACCATCATCATCGCCGTGTCGATGGGTATCATGCTGCTTGCCGCGCGCTATTCGAATTTCGGGGGGGAACGCTGATGGCGATGGTCCGGGTCGAACATCTGGTCAAGACCTATGGCGCGGCCCGCGCACTGGACGACGTGACGCTTGAGTTTCCCGATGGCGGGTTCTTCGGCCTTCTCGGCCCGTCGGGCAGCGGCAAGACCACGCTTCTGCGCGCCATCGCCGGGTTTGTCCTGCCGGAAACCGGCCGGGTTTTCATCGACGGGGAGCCGGTGGAAAATGTCCCGGTCGAAAAGCGCGGGATCGGCATGGTGTTTCAGAACTACGCGCTGTTTCCGAACATGACGGTGGCCGAGAATGTGGCCTTCGGCCTTGACGTCCGCAAGGTCACCGAGGCGGAGAAGAAACGCCGCGTGGCAGACGCGCTTGAGCTTGTACAGCTTGCGGCCTACGGCGCGCGCAAGCCGCATCAGCTTTCGGGCGGGCAGCGTCAGCGGGTCGCCATGGCCCGCGCCATCGTCACCCAGCCGCGCGTGCTGCTGCTGGATGAACCTCTCTCCGCGCTCGACAAGGCGCTGCGGGTGGACATGCAGATCGAGCTGAAGCGCATCCAGCGGGAGACCGGCATCACCACGATCTTCGTTACCCACGATCAGGAAGAGGCGCTGACGCTTTCCGACCGGATCGGCATCCTGAAAGACGGCCGCCTGATCCGCCACGGCCCCCCGCGTGAGGTCTATGACGACCCGCAGGACAGCTTCACCGCCACCTTCCTTGGCGATGCGCGGATCTTTTCCGGCACGGTGGAGGAGGGCGGGCTGCGGCTGGCCGACGGGACGCTGGTTCCCGGCGTAACGACCCCGACCGTCGCGGTGCGGCCGGAGAATCTGCTCCTGTCGGTGGAAGAACCGGACCTGCCCTGCCGGTTGCAGGCGCGGCTGGGGCAGAAGATCTTCGGCGGCGCGTGGGGGAC
>DAIOXI010000102.1:0-5285 GCA_036758045.1 Albidovulum sp. | reverse complement strand
GACGCCGATTTCCGCGACCTGCCCGAAAGCGGTCCGGTCTGGGTCGGCTGGCGGCCCGGACACTCCATCCAGTTGTCCGGCTGAGGCAGGCGCTCAACCCGCGCCGGTCAGGAAGCCCGGCAGATCGTCAAGACCCACGACATGGCAATAGATCATGTTGATGATCTCAAGCTCGCGTTCATGCAGCGCATCGGTCGCCGCCGCGCAGGCATCGTGGACGACGAGGACGTCGAAGCTTTCATCGGCCAGCGAGCGGACGGTTGAACTGACGCATTGGTCGGTGAAGATGCCCGCGACGATGACATGGGTGATCCCGATATTGCGCAGCATCAGCCGCAGGTTGGTGCCGGTCAGCGCGCTGTCGGTGGTCTTGGTCACCACGATCTCATCCCCGCGCGGGGCGAGCGCATCGACGATCTGGCTGTCGGCGCGGTCCTTCGGCAGAAGAAGGTAGTTGAAGCCGGGCTTCTTCTGGCTGAGCGATCGGTCGCGGCCATCCTCGGTCTGGCAGGCGATGCGGGCATACATCACCTCGATCCCCTCGGCCCGCGCCCAGTCGATCAGCCGCGCGCAATTGGGGATCACCGTCCCGCTCATCCGGTCGAAGAAGGGCTGCCAGCGGCGTTGTTCGGCCGGGTCACCCTTGGGTTCAAGGTAGGTGTTCTGGATGTCGATCACCAGAACCGCCGTGTGGCCGCGGTCCAGCGCGATGTCCTCGGGGTCCTCGGCCGTCTCATAGTAGAAACTGCGAAAGGCTTTCTTCCAGTCGCTCATCCCCTGCCCCTCATGTCAGGGCGCGCATACGCTCCATATAGGCCTGCCCCAGCCGCGCCGTGGTTGCGGCGAAACCGGGGGCCAGCGCCTGCGGTTCCGGCGCCTCGATATGGCTGCCGATCCAGGCCAGAAGCGCCATCCGCCGCAGCATCACGAAGGTGTCGATCTCGACCTCCTCGGCCGCGCTCAGATCGCGGACGGAGCGGTACCCCTTCACCCACGCTGCCTTGAGGGCTGGAATGCGGGGATCGTCCTCGATGAAACTGATCGCGGCGGCGAAATCGTAAAGGAACCAGCCCCAGCCGCAATCGTCGAAGTCGATCAACCGCGTCCCCCTGTCGTCGATCAGCAGGTTGGCCAGCCGCATGTCGGCGTGGATCAGGTTGAAACGCTCCGGCGCCTTGCCGAAGGCGGCAAGGCGGGTTCGCACCGTCCGCTCGACCGCTTCCAGAACCAAGGCCACCTCGGGCGTCACCTCGGGCGCGTCGCGCCAGTTGCCCCAGGTCGGGTTCGGGCCGAAGACCGCCTTTTCATCCCAGGTCAGGCGCTGAAAATCATCCGGTTTCTTCCAGCCAAGGACATGATTGTGGCAGCGCGCGGCAATCGCGCCAAGCTCCTCATACCCCGCGGTCATATCGCCGGCTTCATCGGGGGCCTTGCCTTCGACGAAATGGAACAGGACCATGTAGCGGGGCGCGGGCAGCCCTTCGCCATGGGCCTGCTGGATCGGGTCACCATTGCGGCCGACATAGACGCCGGGGGTGATGACCACGCCCGCGCTGTCCAACGCCTCAAGCCATCCCAGCTCGCATTCGATCGCGCGGTGGGTGTGGTAGTTCTCCCGGTGAATGCGCAAGACCGCACGGTAGCCGCCCGGCGCCTCGACCAGATAGGTCGCGTTCTCGGACACGTTGATCAGCCGCGCCGTCGCGCCATCCGGCACGTCCCAAAGCGACAGGGAGGACCGGGCCAGATCGTTCAGATGACCCAGCAGTTCTTCCAGCGGCATGTCGGAACCGGACATCGCGCCCTCCTTCGGCAGTCAGATTTCAGCGATGGCTTCCAGCGATTCCGGGATGATCTGGCCCCCATCGACGACGATCTGCTGGCCGGTGATATAGCCCGCCTCATCCGAGGCGAAGAACAGCGCCGCGTTGCCGATATCCTCAACCCCGCCAAGCCGCTTCAGGGGGATGGAGGCCGCCATCGTGGCCAGGTACTCCTCGCCCAGATCCTGAAGCCCCTCGGTGTAGATATTGCCCGGCATGACCGCGTTTATGGTGGTGTTATAGCGCGCCAGTTCCATCGCGGCGGTCTTCAGGAAGCCAAGCTGCCCCGCCTTCGACGCGCCGTAATGCGACCAGCCCGGAAAGCCGGTGATCGGCCCGGTGATGGAGGAGGTCAGTACCACACGCCCCTTGCCCGCCGCCTCGAAATGCGGGATCGCCGCCTTGACCGACAGGAAGGCGGACCGCAGGTTCGTGGCCATCACCCGATCCCATTCGCCGGGGTCCATATCGACAATCTTGGTCTGCGGGAAGACGCCCGCATTGGCGCACATGACATGCAGGCCCCCCTGCGCGGCGGCCGCGCTGTCCACCATGCCCTTGACCGAGGCCCAGTCGGACACATCGCAGACCTCATAGCGCACGTCGCCCGCGATCTCGCCCGCCGCCTTCTTCAGATCATCCTCATTCCGTGCGGCGATGGTGACCTTCGCCCCCTGCCGCGCAAAGACGGTGGCAATGCCGCGGCCGATCCCCTTGGACCCGCCGGTGACGATGACGCTTTTGCCTTTCAGTGACGTAAGCATGATGCGATCTCCCTGTGAGGTTTTCGTTGTTTTCAGTCCTGCGCGACGCCTGCATCCCTGTTCGTCCGCATCAGCCAGGCCACCGCGAAGGCGGCAAGGATCAGGACGAAGGACCCGACCACCGACATGACGCCCAGCGTCGGCACCAAAGGCGAATAGCCCGACACCATCTTGGCATAGAGCCATTCGGGCAGCGTGGAATCCGCGCCCGTGGTGAACAGCGACAGCGGGAAGTTCCCCCAGCTGAGAAGGAAGGCGAAAAGCCCGGCCGAGACCAGCCCCGGCATCAGCAGGGGCAGCGTGATCTCGCGCAGGATGGTGAAGGTGCCGGCACCCATGTCGCGCGCGGCCTCTTCCAGTGCCGGGTCGAAGCTGTAGGCGCGGATGGCCACGATCAGCGTCGCGATGGGCGCGATCCAGACAAGGTGGGCGACCACGGCCGTCTTCCAGGTTGGGATGATGCCAAGCGAGTTGAACCACATCAGAAGCGCAAGGCCCAGAACCGTTTGCGGAAAGAAGATCGGCAGCAGGATCAGCTTCTGGAACGTGGTTCGGAACCGCCATTGATAGCGCGCGAAGGCCAGCGCGCCGAAGAAGGCCACGACGACCGAAATCAGCGTGACCAGCACCGCGACCGAAAGCGATGTGGTCAGAAGATCGCTGACCGTACTGCTGGCCATTGCCTCGCCATACCACTTGGTCGAATAGCGCTTGATCGGAAAGCTCAGATACCGCGCCTGCGAGACGGAGGCGAAACCGACCGAGATCAGCGGCAGGTAGAGGAAGGCGATGACAAGGACGCCGTAGACATAAAGCACGATCCGGGTCGAGCGGCTGGCGGTCATCAGCGTTTCCTTCCCATGATCGCGTCAAGGTCGACCTTCGACACCCCGAACAGCGCGAGCCCCCCGATGATGACGATCAGGATCATCGACAGGGCCGATCCAAGCGGCCAGTTCTGTCCGAAGGTAAAGGCCGTCTCGACATCGTCGGCGATGGCGATGACCGCCTGCCCGCCAAGGATCTTCGATTCCGCCAATGCCCCCGCGGCCAGCACGAAGGTCAGAAGCGCGCCGACCACGATGCCGGGCGCGGCCAGCGGCACCTCGATCTGCCACAGCACCTGCCAGCGCGAGGCGCCAAGGTCATAGGCCGCCTGCCGGGTGTCGTCGGGGACCATGGAAATGCCCTGCGCCAGCGGGAAAAGCATGAAGGGCAGGTAGACATAGACAAGGCCGAAGACGATGATCGGCACGGAATAAAGCGGGCTTTCGAAGCCGACCCCGGTCCAGGCGCGCAGATGGCCTTCGATCAGCCCTCCCTTCATCAAGGTCAGCACCCAGCCGAAGAGGCGGATGTTCTCCGAGACGAACAGGCTCATCACCACGGCGACGGTCAGGATCAGGCTGAAGCGGCCAAAGACCTTGGCCATCGCATAGGCCAGCGGCCAGCAGATCGCCACAAGGATCACCGTCGCCGCCAGTGCCATGCCCAGCGACCACAGCAGCGACTTGTAGTAGCCTTGCGAGAAGAACAGCGAATAGGCCGAGAAGTCCGGCATGTTCGCCAGCGAAAAGACCTTGGGCGGCATGATGGAGAAAAGCGCCACGACCACAAGTGGCGCCAGGAACGACAGCAGCAGGACCAGCGCCAGCGGCAGCGCGGAGAGCAGCCCCAGTTTCCCGTCGAGCCGGTTCATGCCGCATCTCCGATGAAATGGGTGTTCGCAGCGTTGAAGCCCAGCGTGACTTTCTGCCCTTCCGCCGCGCTCAGCCGGTCCTCGCGCAGCTTTTCGACCGTCACCATGCCGTTTTCGGTCTCGATCTCATACTGGATGCGGGAACCGAGCGCATATTCGCCGTGGACCACGCCGGAGAGAGTGAAATCGAAGCTGCCGCCATCGGCAAGGCGCAGATATTCCGGGCGCACCATCAACAGGCCCTCATGCCCCGGCGTCAGGTCGGACAGTTCCACCCCCGGCCGAACCGACAGCGTCGGGCTTGTGATCTTGCCATCCGCCCCGGCATGCAGGGGAAACAGGTTCACCTCGCCCATGAATTCGGCCACGAAGCGGCTGACCGGGGCGCTGTAGATCTTGTCGGCGACGGCGATCTGTTCGAACTGACCGTCCTTCATGATGGCGATCCGGTCGGACATGACCATCGCCTCTTCAAGCGAATGGGTGATGTAGACAAAGGTCTTGCCGGTCCGCGCGTGCAGGTCCTTCAGCTCTTTCTCAAGCGTCTTGCGCAGCCGGTAGTCGAGCGCGGAAAGCGGTTCATCGAAAAACAGGATTTCCGGGTCGAAGGCCAGCGCGCGGGCCAGCGCCACGCGCTGCCTCTCACCCCCCGAACATTGGGAGATACGCTTGTCGTAATAGCTTTGCGGCAGGCGCAGAAGGTCCAGCAACTCCTCCGCCCGCGCGCGGCGCTTGGCGGGGGCTTCCTTGCGGATCTTCATCGGAAATTCGATGTTCTGCCCGACCGTCATATGCGGGAACAGCGCCAGCGACTGAAACACCATGCAGGTCGGGCGCAGGTTCGCGGGCGTCTGGTCGATCCGCTTGTCGCGCAGCCAGATCTCGCCTTCTGTCACCTCATCCATGCCGACAAGCAGGCGGATCATCGTCGACTTGCCGCTGCCCGACGGCCCCACGATCGTGAAGAACTCGCCCTCGGCAATGTCGAGGTCGATGCCC
>DAIOXI010000101.1:0-10519 GCA_036758045.1 Albidovulum sp. | reverse complement strand
AATTCGACGTCGGCGACTATCGCACCTACTTCAAGGTCAAGCCGCCGCTCCGGCCCGAGGATGACCGGATCGCGGAGGAGGAGGCGGTCGCCTCGGGCCTGATCGACATCATTTCGTCGATGCACACGCCGCAGGACGAGGAAAGCAAGCGCCTGCCCTTCGAGGATGCGGCAAGCGGGGCGGTGGCGCTGGAAACCTTCCTGCCCGCCGCGATGCGGCTTTACCACGCAGGCCAGTTGACCCTGCCGCAGCTTTTCCGGGCGATGGCGCTGAACCCCGCGAAACGGCTCGGCCTGCCGCAGGGGCGGCTTGCCGTCGGCGCGCCTGCCGATCTGGTCCTCTTCGATCCCGACGCGCCCTTCGTGCTGGACCGCTTCAAGCTCAACTCCAAATCCAAGAACACGCCGTTTGACGGGCAGCGGATGGAGGGTAAGGTGCTGGGCACATGGGTGGACGGCAAGCGGGTATTCCCGAGGGAGGCGTAGATGCCAGCGTTCGACACCGGCGCGCCGACGCTGATCGTGATCGCCGCGCTGGGCTATCTTCTCGGCTCCATCCCCTTCGGCGTTCTGGTGACGCGGTTCATGGGGCTGGGCGATCTGCGCAAGATCGGGTCGGGCAATATCGGCGCGACCAATGTCCTGCGGACCGGCAACAAGGCGGCGGCCTTCGCGACGCTGATCCTTGACGGCGGCAAGGGGGCCGTCGCGGTCCTGCTCGCCCGCGCGCTGACGGGGCATGAGGACGCGGCACAGATCGCGGGGCTGGGCGCGTTCCTTGGCCACCTCTTCCCTGTCTGGCTGGGGTTCAGGGGCGGCAAGGGCGTGGCCACCTTCCTTGGCACGCTTCTGGCCTTGGCCTGGCCGGTGGGGGTAGCGACCTGCCTGACATGGCTGGTGACGGCGCTTGTCGGGCGCATATCGTCCCTCGCCGCGCTGGTGGCGTCGGTGCTGGCGGTCGCGTGGGCGGCCCTTCTGGGGCATGGGCAGGCGATCTACCTGATCGTGATCCTCGCCACGCTGGTCTATTACCGCCACCTGCCGAATATCGAACGCCTGAAGGCGGGGACGGAGCCAAGGATCGGCGGCGGCAAATAGCGCCGCCTCAGCGCCCCGGATTGAAGAAGTCATAGACCGTCTGCGCGACGGTGTCCGAAATCCCCTCGACCGCCTTCAGATCTTCAAGGCCCGCGCGGCTGACCGCCTTTGCCGAGCCGAAATGCTGAAGAAGCGCGCGCTTGCGGGCGGCGCCCACGCCCGGCACCTCATCCAGCGGCGTCGCGCCGATGGACTTCGCGCGCTTCGCCCGGTGCGCGCCGATGGCCCAACGGTGGGCCTCATCCCGCAGGCGCTGGATGAAATAGAGAACGGGCGAGTTGTGGGGCAGCGCGAAGGGCCGCTTGCCAATGCGATGGAATTCCTCCTTCCCCGCGTCGCGGTCGATGCCCTTGGCGACGCCGACCATCGGCACGTCCTCCACTCCCAATTCCTCAAGGATCTCATTGACCGCCGAAACCTGCCCCGCCCCGCCGTCGATCAGCAGGAGGTCGGGCCAGTTTTCCGTCTCGCGGTCGGGGTCTTCCTTCAGCAAGCGCTGGAACCGCCGCGTCAGCACCTCTTTCATCATGCCGAAATCGTCGCCGGGCGTCAGATCGGTGCCCTTGATGTTGAACTTGCGGTACTGGCTTTTGACGAAGCCTTCCGGCCCCGCGACGATCATGCCGCCGACGGCGTTGGTGCCCATGATATGCGAGTTGTCGTAAACCTCGATCCTGCGCGGCGGTGCGTCGAGGTCGAAAGCCTCTGCCACGCCTTCCAATAGCTTCGACTGGGCGGCACTTTCGCTCATCTTCCGGCCAAGGCTTTCGCGGGCGTTGCGGGCGGCATTTTCCACCAGTTCGGCCTTTTCGCCCCGCTGCGGCACGGCGATTTCCACCTTCCGGCCGGCGCGGTCGGACAAAAGCGCGGTCATCAGGTCGGCATCCTCGATCGGATGGCTCAGCAGGATCAGGCGCGGCGGTTCCTTGTCGGCGTAGAACTGGCCCAGGAAGGCCTCCAGCACCTCGGACGCTTCCGCGCCCGATCCGGTCCTGGGGTAGAAATCGCGGTTGCCCCAGCTCTGGTTGGCGCGGATGAAGAAGACCTGCACGCAGGCTTGCCCGCCCTCCATGTGCAGCGCGACCACATCCGCCTCGGCCACGCCGCGCGGATTGATGCCCTGCGCCGACTGCACCTGCGTCAGCGCCTTGATCCGGTCGCGCAGCGCAGCGGCGCGTTCGAATTCCAGCGCCTCGGACGCTTGGGCCATATCCCCGGCCAGCTTCGCCTGCACCTGCGTCGACTTGCCTTGCAGGAAGCGTTCGGCATCCGCCACCAGCGCGCCATAGCCCGCCTCGTCGATATGGCCGACGCAAGGGGCGGCGCAGCGCTTGATCTGGTAAAGCAGGCAGGGCCGCGTCCGGCTGGCGAACATCGCGTCGGAACAGTTGCGCAGCAGAAAGACCTTCTGCAACTGGTTCAGCGTCCGGTTCACCGCGCCCGCGCTGGCGAAGGGGCCGTAATAGTTACCCTTTTCCTTCTTCGCGCCGCGATGCTTCTTGATCTGCGGGAAGGCGTGGTCCTTGGCGACGAGGATATTCGGAAAGCTCTTGTCGTCGCGCAGCAGCACGTTGAAATAGGGTTTCAACTGCTTGATGAGGTTCTGTTCCAGCAGCAGCGCTTCGGTTTCCGTCCGGGTCGTCAGGAACATCATCGAATGGGTCGCATGGATCATCCGGGCGATGCGCGCCGAATGGCCCGAGGGGCGGGCATAGTTCGACACCCGCGCCTTGAGGTTGCGCGCCTTGCCGACGTAAAGCACGCGCCCCTCGGCATCGAGCATCCGGTAGACGCCCGGCTGCGCGGTCAGGGACTTCAGGTAGGACTGAATGACCTCATGCCCGGATGTCTGACCCTGCTTCACCCTTTTCCGCCTCTCACACCCTGTGCCGCGCCAACCGATCCGGGCGCCGATTCCCCTGTCCGGGCTGCAACCTTACGCGCCCTGGCGCAAGAGAAAAGCTGTCCACGAAATCTGTGGATAAGTCTGGTGAAAAACTTTGGCCGGTCAGGATTTTTCCTTGTTTTCGGCTGACTTCATCAAACTGCCTAATTTTTAGGCGCATGTATAAATCATTGATTTTCAAGAGGAAATTTTTTAGCCTGCGCAAATCCCTGAAAGCATTGAGAGAATCGTAACAGGTTTGTTACGTCGAGTGACGAAGTGGACAAGTCAAGGGCCGCGGCGCCGCAGGGGCGGGGAATTTCGTTAACCTACACCCAAAATATCGGGCGTCTGCCAGGCCAGATGCTGCCCGCCATCGACGCAGATCAACTGCCCCGTCACGGCGCGCGCGTCGAGCAGATAGCCAAGTGCGGCGGTGATGTCCGACGGGTCCGCGCCCCGGTTGAGGACCGTCGAGGCGCGCTGCGCGGCAAAGTGCGCCTCGGACTGGCGGGCGCCGATCAGGGTCGGGCCGGGGCCGATGGCGTTGACGCGGATACGGGGGCCAAGCGCCTGCGCGGCGGTGCGGGTAAAGGCCCAGAGACCCATCTTGGCGATGGAATAGGACATGAATTCCGGCGTCAGTTTCAGCACCCGCTGGTCCAGCATGTTGACGATAAGCGATGAGGCCACGGGCTCCGCCCCGCCCCTGTCCTCGTCTGGCGCCTGGGCGGCGAAATCCTGGCTGAGCGCGACCGGCGCGCGCAGGTTCGATTCGATATGCCTGTCCCAGCTTTGCCGGGTGCCGGTGCGGATATTGTCGTACTCAAAAATCGAGGCGTTGTTGATGAGAACCGTCAACGGCCCGCCCAGCGCGCTGGCCGCCGCCGGGACAAGGCGGCGGGCCTCCTCCTCGACCAGAAGGTCAGCCTGGATCGCCTCGGCCCGCACCCCAAGCGCGCGCAGCTCCGCGACGGTCTCCTCCGCCTCATCCCGCGAGGAGGCGTAGTGGACCGCGACGTCGATGCCCCGCCCCGCCAGATGCAGCGCCATCGCGCGGCCCAGCCGCCGCGCGCCGCCGGTCACAAGCGCCCTGCCCTTCGTCATGCCTTGCCCCCGCAGTCACATGGCCCCGCCCCGATCCGCGGCTTGCCGCAGTTCGGGCAGCGCGCTGCGGACAGGCGCGACGGTGGCGATTTCTTTGACCGCCCGCCGATGCGCAGGCGGCCGAACATGGCCAGCGCGGCCATGACGATCAGGAAAAGCGTGAAGACCTTGATGATCATTCAAAGCCCGTAGCGCGACCAGAGCGCCTGTTCCTCGACCGCGCCGAGCGTGTCGGAGACGAGGCGGCCGCTGATGCGTTGGAAGATCGACCGTTTCATGCCGAAGGGTACGAAACGGACCTTGTCGCCGTAAAGCGCCTTCATCTTCGGCACCAGATGGGCGCAGCCATCGGCAAGACCGAGGTCCACCGCCTCTTGCCCGATCCAGACGGAGCCGTCGAAGAGGTCGCGCCCCTCCGCCAGCCGTCCCGCCCGCCGCGCCACCACCTGCGCCTTGAAGCGTTCGTGCAGCGGCTCAAGAATGGCGCGCAGGCGGTCCACATCCTCTTGCTGTTCGGGCCGGAACGGGTCGAGGAAGCTTTTCGACTTGCCCGCCGTGTGAACCCGCCTTTCGATCCCGTGGCGGCCGATCAGGTCGGCAAAGCCGAAGCCCGCCGAGATCACGCCGATTGACCCCACCAGCGAAGTCTCATCCAGCCAGATCTGGTCGGCGGCAGAGGCCAGCCAGTAGCCGCCCGAGGCTGCCACATCCTCGACAAAGGCGTGGACGGGGACGGATTTTTCTTCCGCCAGGCGGCGGATGCGGGCGGCGATCAGCGAGGATTGCGCGGGCGAGCCGCCGGGCGAATTGATCGCCAGCGCGACGGCGGCCGGTTTCTTGCGAAAGGCGCGTTCGATCACCGGGCCAAGCGTGGCGTCGTTCAGACCGGACCCGAACCGCCCGCCAGAGGCAATCGCGCCCTGAAGCCGGATCACCGACACCCGTGGCGCGCGGGCCGGAAGGAAGGGAAGTTTTTTCATCATCCCGATGTAGTTGCCGCCCCATGGCTCGGCAATAGCATTCCGCGCTTCCGCAGGGGGACGGGCCCTTGTAGGGTCTGGCCATGATCGACAAGCTTGAGATGTTCATCGCGCTGGCGAACGAGCGGCATTTCGGCCGCGCGGCGACCTCGGTCGGGGTCACGCAGCCTTCGCTGTCTTCGGCAATCCGGCAACTGGAGGATCAGCTTGGCGTGCAGTTGGTCTTTCGCGGCTCGCGGTTTCAGGGGCTGACGCCCGAAGGGCAGCGCGTGCTGGACTGGGCGCTGAAGATCGTCGGCGACGCGCGTACCCTGCGCGAGGAGATGCGGGCGCTGAAACGCGGCCTGTCGGGCAACCTTCGGATCGGCGTCATCCCCACGGCACTGCCGGTCACGGCGCGGCTGACGGTGCAGTTCCTGGACCGCAATCCCAATGTCGACCTGACTGTTCTGTCACGCACCTCATATGAGATCCTCGACGGAATCGACCGGCTGGAACTGGATGCGGGGATCACCTATCTGGACAACGAACCGCTGGGGCGGGTGACGCAGGTGCCGCTTTACCGCGAGGGCTACCGGCTACTGGTCTCTGAAAGCCGCCCCGAGGCCAAGCTGTCCTCGATCACCTGGGCCGAGGCGGCGACACTGCCGCTTTGCCTTCTGACCGGCGACATGCAGAACCGCCGGATCATCAACCACCACCTGACCGAGGCGGGCGCCTTTGCCCATGCGCGGATCGAATCGAATTCGACCCTCGCGCTGATTTCGCATGTGACGACGGGGAAATGGGTGTCGATCGTCGCGCATACGCTCGGGGATATGTATACCGAGGGCAGCGGCCTGAAGGCGGTGCCGATCGTGGGGGCGGAGGAGCGCCATATCGTCGGCCTGATCCTGAACGCGCTGATCGAACAGGCGCGCAAGGTCAGCTGGATCTGAAAAACCGCCCGCCCCGGAAGTCAGGGCGGGCGGCAATCGGCACTCGTTACGCAAAGGCGCGTCAGGGAAGCTGGGCCACGACCGCGTCGGCAAAGCCGTTGATCATCGCCGTGTAATAGTCGCGATTGTCCGGCGCGATGGTGGCGACATCGGTCCCCTCGGGCATCAGAAGCACCGCGTCGGGATAGCTCACGCTGACGTCATAGGAGCCGAGATGGGTGTTTTCGGCGTTCATCAGCAGGACATGGCCCTTCAACTGCGACTGGTCGATGTTGAACGCCGTCTCGAACCAGTTCGCAAGCGACAGCGCGTCGATATCGACCGTGACCCGCGCGCCGTCATCGGCGGTGCGATCGGCGACACGGGCGACGATGGCGTTTTCCAGATCGTCGGCGGCGCTGGTCCAATAGGCCGCGGCCTTCTCATTCTTGATCGCGGCGAGGTCCATCGTCACGTCGACCTCGCTGACCATGGTTTCCGCCAGAACCGGCGAGGCGGTCATCAGGACCAGCGTCGAGGCAGCCGTCATCAGCATGGTGCGAACCATTTTTCAACTCCTGTCATCGGTTGAAGACTGACGAAGGCCGTCTGCCTTCGTCTTGTATGGCAGGTCAACGCGGCGGGGGCGGTCCGGTTCCCCCCGGCATGCGGCTTGTGGGGCATGGTGACGTTGCGTTATCGGCATTCTGGCGAAGCGCCAGTGAAAATGCGCCAGACGGAACCTGATTGCCTTTCAACCGTTTAGGTGATGGCTGGCGCTTGTCCCCTTGAAAAAGTGGCGCCATGCCGGGGTTCGCGGACCGATCACCCGCCAAACCCCTGGCCGGAGACTGCGCCGCGGTCTCCGGCCGTTTTCTTGCGCTCTCGCTGGGAAGACATCAAAGCAGCGGGCGGGTTTCCGGCTGTTCCAGATCGGTCAACGCGACCGCGGCCAGACGGGCCGGGTCGGGGATACGCAGTACACCGTCACGCCAGTCTGCCACCCCCTGCAGGCGCAGTCGCGCCAGCGTCTTGTTGGTATGGACAAGCGACAGGCCCAGCGCATCCGCCATGTCCTGCTGCCGGTAGGGCAATGGCACCGTATCGCGCAGCCCCAGACCCACCCCGCGCAAGCGCTGGAAGAGCTTCAGAAGCGACCAGGCCACCCGTTCGGTCGCATCGCGCTGGCCGATGGTGGCGGCGGCCTCGCCCAGATAATGTTCCTCCATCGCGGCCAGCCATGTGATGTCGAAGGCGCGTTCGGGATGGTTGCGGAACAGCGACCAGATTTCGCCACGGTCGAAGACGCACAGCCGGATGTCGGTCGTGGCCATGGCGGAGTGCTTCATCTCCCCCATCAGCATCGCCTGAAGGCCGACGAAATCCCCCGGAAGAAGAAAATTGACTACCTGCCGCGCGCCGTTCTCCAGAAGCTTGTAGCGCAGGCCAAGGCCCCTGAGGACGGTATAGACCTGCGGGCTGGACATGCCTTCGTGCAGAAAGCTGCGCCCGGCGTCCAGCGCGATTTCCCCGATCTTGAAGGTCTCCATGAAGGCAAGCTCTTCGGGTGTGAAGGGGGAGAAAAGCGCCTGCGCGCGCAGGGGGCAGGTCCGGCAATCAGTGGTTTGCGACAATTGCATGATCTTCTCCAGCTATGTCGCAGTTTAATGCGCGAAGAGCCGAAGTTGTTCCAAATCGGATCTTCACGAATGGAGGCGGGGATGGATGCGATGCGGATTGAACCGGCCGGGGCGACGTTCGTCCTCTTCCTCTCGGATAGGATCGTCGCCGCCGATATTGCCGACGAAATCCGGCTGCAACGGCCCGGCGCTTCGCTTCTTCTGCCCGAAGATCGCGCCGGGTTCATGGCCGCGATCGACACCCTTCCCGCCGCCGCCGCGGTCTTTGTGGACCTTGGACTTCTGGGGCCCGTCTGGGACATGGCCCGTCAGCGGCTTGTCGGACGACATTGCGGGATCGTGCTGTGCGGCGATGCCGCCGACGACCTCGCCGCGCGGGGCGAGACCGTCGCAGGGGCCGCGATCCTGGCGCGGCCCTATTCGGCGGCCGACCTGAGCGACCTCGTGCGGGCCTTGCCGGCCGGTATCGGCGCAAGGCCCGCGCCGTAACGCCCGCCTCAGGCGGCGAGCGTTTCGGTCGAGGCGAAGAACATCGCCTGGCTGACGGCGGAACGCACCTGATCCTCGACATAGGGCTTGGTGATCAGGAAGGCCGGTTCCGGCCGCTTGCCGGTCAGCAGGCGTTCGGGGAAGGCGGTCACGAAGATCACCGGAATATCGTCGAACTGCGCCAGGATGTCGTTGACCGCGTCGATGCCGGAGGAATTGTCGGCCAGCTGGATGTCGGCCAGGATCAGGTCCGGCTTTTCCTGCGACGCAAGCTCCACCGCCGCGCGGCGGGTCGGCGCGATGCCGGTCACGCGGTGGCCCATCTCGGTCACGATGGTTTCGATGTCCATGGCGATGATCGCCTCATCCTCGATCACAAGGATCGACCCGGCGATGGAATCGGCCATCTCGCGCCGGGCGATGGACACAAGCTCCTCTGCCTCCTCGCCGCCGATCTCCATCACGGTGCCGATCTCGTCAAAGCCGAATTCCTCGATCGCGTGCAGAAGCAGCGCCTCGCGCGTGTTGGGGGTGAGAGAGGCCATGTGGTCCTGCGCCCGCCCCGAGAGCCGCGTGTCAGGTTCGCCCAAGGGCGCACCGGCGGAACTCCACACCTTGTGGAAGGCGCGAAACAGCGCCGCCTTGGGCGTCAGCCCGGCGTCGAGCGTCCCGGCATCGGCGAGGATCGCCTCAAGCGTCGCGGCGGCGTAGGCGTCGCCGGTCTGCTGGCTTCCGGTCAGCGCGCGAGCATAACGGCGCAGGTACGGCAGATTGGCCGCGATATTGTCAACTTTGTCGGAGGCCTCGGCATTCGCCATCTTTTTCCCTCTTGCATGCAATTTTTATGGAACCCAACGCCATGCGGGGCGTTTGGTTCCGCACTGGGGGAAAAATTTAGTAGAACGAATACGATGGCATATCGGTGATGATGATGACGGGCGAGAAAGATCAATCGAACAAGGTGTCGCCGCTTGAGGCAGCGATCAACGAAAACCTCCAGCGGGTTTACCGCGAGGCGCTGGACGAAACGGTTCCCGACCGTTTCCAGGCCCTTCTTGACGAATTGCGCCAGAAGGAGAGCGGCAAGTGAGCGGCGCCGGCCCCACGCCCCCCGATCCGCGCGATGAGCTGCCGGAGCATCTTCCGGCGCTGCACGCCTTCGCCATCAGCCTGACGCGCGACGCGACGCAGGCCGACGATCTGGTGCAGGACACCATCGTCAAGGCGTGGAGCAATTTCGACAAGTTCACCCCCGGATCGAACCTGCGCGCCTGGCTGTTCACGATCCTGCGCAACACGTTCTTTTCCGCCAAGCGCAAGACCAAGCGCGAGGTCGCGGACCCCGACGGCATCCACACCGCGGGGCTTTGCGAAAAGCCCGCCCATGACGGACGGCTGGCCTTTTCCGACTTTCAGACCGCGTTCGACAAGCTGACGCCGGAACAGCGCGAGGTGCTGATCCTTGTCGGCGCCTCGGGCTTTTCCTACGAGGAGGCGGCAGAGATGACCGGCGTCGCGGTCGGGACGGTAAAAAGCCGCGCCAACCGCGCCCGTCAGAAACTGTGCGAGCTTCTGGACCTCAAGGACGGGGAAGGGATGTTCTCCGGCGTGGACGGCGCCGCCGGCGCGGTTCTCAGCCGGTCCAGAACACAGGCGGCATGAGCCCGCGCGGCCCGTCCCGTCGCCGGTTCACGGAGATGCTGGGATTCCGGCTGGGCTTCGTCCTGTCGATGGCGCTTCTGCCCGTGGGCCTTCTGGCGGTGCTTCAGGCACGTTCCCTGATGACCGAGGCGCGGGCGCGGTCCGAGGCGGCACTGGTCGGCGAAACCCTGCGCGCGACGCAGCCGGAACTGCGGCTGATCCGGCAGGGACAGGGCGCGGCCGAGGCGCTGGCCTCCGTCGCGCCGATCCTTGTCCCGGCCGCGACCTCCGATCCCGCCGGGTGCGACAGCGTCATGGCGAAAGCCGTCGCCAGTTCCGACATCTATTCCTACGCCGCCTTCCTGGCGCTGGACGGGCGTGTCCTGTGCGCTTCGGACCGCGCGGTGATGCCGCCGGTGGATGCGGGGCGGATCGCGTCGCTGGACCTGCCGCTGATCCTGACCCGGACAGGTGCCGGGGAGGACGCGGCGGGGCTGGCCGCCGTCCACCCGGCCTTTTCCGCCGATGGCCGCCCGGTGGGCTTCACGCTTATCAACATGCCCCATACACGGCTCCGGGCCGCCGCCGCGACGATGGCGGCGCACAAGGACAATTTCGCGCTGATCCTTTTCGACACCAACGGGCGCATCCTGTCGGCCAACCGGCAATCGGGCGAGGCGACGGCGCTTTTGCCCGCCAACCGCTCGCTCGTCTCGCTGACGGCGGGCGACGCCTTCACCTTTACCGGCGATGATACATCCGG
>DAIOXI010000100.1:8396-10598 GCA_036758045.1 Albidovulum sp. | reverse complement strand
AATCCATCCAGAGCCGCCCGGTCTATGGCACGCTGTCGGCCCGTACCGGAAAGGCGCATCTGATGGTCGCCGATGCCGAAGGCGCCGAGGCGATCCTTGACCTCGCCCGGTCCTCGCCCGACCTGATGGCCCGCGCACATGTGATCTACATTCCGAAGGGCACGGGCGCGACCTATGTGGACCGGCTTCGCGCCGCCGCCCCCGCGCAGCTTTACGTCGGGCCAAGCTTTGCCGCCGCGCAGCCGCGTCTGCGCAAGGCCCTGGCCGATGCGCATATGGGGTTGCAGATCTATCTGGCGGGGACCGAGGGGCTGATCGGTCTGGCGATGCGGGACGCGATTGCCGCGGGGTTCCCCGCTGGCGCGATCCAGCCCGAACATCGCGGATCGGTCGCCCGGCGCGTGCAATGCGTGCATTGCAAGGGGGTCACCGAGGACGTGTTGCAATCGCCCTTCGTCTGCGCCCATTGCGGGCTTAACCTTTTCGTGCGTGACCACTATTCCCGCCGTCACGCCGCCTTCCAGGGGGTCTGTATCGACGCCGAGGACCCCGGTGAGGTGCCAGCACCGGAGGGCCTTTATCAATGAGCGCCGGAACCCGGAAACTCGACGTGACCGTGACCGAGGTGGTCGAGGTAAACGACCTTGTGAAGCGCTTCCGTTTCGAACGCACCGATGGCGGCGAGATGCCGACCTTCTCTGGCGGCGCGCATACGGTGGTGGAGATGAAGGACGGCGATGTCACCCGCCTGAACCCCTATTCGCTGATGTCCGATCCGCGTGACCGGAAATGCTACACCATCTCTGTCCGGCGGGACGAAGAAGGGCGGGGCGGGTCGCTTTTCATGCACCGCAACGTCAAGCCGGGCGACCGCATGACGCTCAGCTTTCCGGTGAACCTGTTTTCGCTGGACCTCAGGGCGAAGAAGCATCTGATGATCGCGGGCGGGATCGGGATCACGCCGTTCCTGGCGCAGATCAAGCAGCTTGACGCGACCAACGGTCATTTCGAACTGCATTATTCGGTCCGCACCGCCGCACTCGGTTCTTACGCCGAGGAGTTGAAGGCGCATTATGCTGACCGGGTCCACATCTACCATGACGACCGGAAAGAGGCGATCGACCTTGCCGCGCTTCTCGACGGGCAGCCGCTTGGCACGCATCTTTACGTCTGCGGGCCGAAGGGGATGATCGACTGGGTCTGCCGGACCGTCGAATCGCATGGCTGGCCGTCCGAGGCGGTGCATTATGAGGAGTTCCTGGCCCCGCAATCGGGCAAGCCCTTCACGGTGACGCTGGCCTCCTCCGGCCGGAAGATCGAGGTGGGGGAGCATCAGAGCATGCTTGAGGCGCTTGAGGCGGCCGGGGTCGATGCGCCCTATCTGTGCCGCGGCGGCGCCTGCGGCCAGTGCGAAACCGATGTCGTCAGCCATGACGGCACCTTCGTTCACCGCGACCACTGGCTGACCGACGACCAGAAGGCCTGCGGCAACAAGATCATGCCATGCGTGTCACGTTTCGAGGGGCGGTCCCTCGTCATCGACCGCTAGGAGACGCGAAATGACCATCCAGTTCAACGATGAGACGTTCCACGACGATTTCACCTTTCGCAATTCGGAATGGGCGATCCGGCGCTTTCCGTTTCCGTTCCACGAAGACAGCTACATGTATTCGGTCAATCTTGAACCGCACCTGTCGCTGCGCCCCGGTTCGGTCTTCGAAAAGACCTTCGACGTGGACGAACACTATGTCTCGGAGATGCGGGACCGGGCGCGGGTTCTGGCCGACGATCCGCTGCGGTGTCAGTCGCTGCCGCATATGACGCTGGCGGGCTGGGACCTGCTTGAGCTTATCATGGAGGCCAAGGCGCGGGAGTATCCCGACCTGTTCGAGCTTCACCGCGACGGCGACCGCTGGCACTGGATCAACACGCCCCTGGGGATCGACCAGACCTTTACCTTCCTTGACGAAACCACGCTGCCCTGCGGGCCGATGGAATATATCGCCCGCCAGGCGCAGGGGGATTTCGCGCTTCTGGACCAGCGCGAGGACAACCTTTGGATGGATGCCGGCATGGTGACCACCCAGGCAGACTGGAGCCTGGATTTCGACATCGGCATGAATTTCTACGAATGGCACGCCCCGGTGCCGAAGGCGCATGAGATGGGGGTGTTCCAGCGGGCGCTGAAAATCCTTCTGAACC
>DAIOXI010000100.1:7440-8386 GCA_036758045.1 Albidovulum sp. | reverse complement strand
CGCGCCCGTGCGGCGGTTGAACTGGACCATGACGGTTAACCCGCTTCTCGATACCAGCCCCGAGAACTACCACAAATGGGGGGGGCAGAAGACCAGCGTCACGCCGGAGAACGTGGGCAGCAAGTATCACCTGCGGGTGGAGTTGCAGACGCTTTTCCGCCTGCCGCGCTCCAACGCGCTGGCTTTTCCGATCCGCTGCTACCTGATCCGGTTGGAGGATCTGGCGACGGTGCCGAAATGGGGCCGCCGTCTGCACCGCGTGTTGCGCGACCTGCCGGAAGAGCTTGCGACCTACAAGGGCTTCATCCGAAACCGGCCGATGATCGTCGAATATCTGTCGCAGTTCGACGACGGTGCCGAAACCTCTCCGGGGATCTGGCCGGATTAGGGTCTATTTGCCCTGCACATAGGAAATGATCGACAGGTAGCGGGCCGGGAGTTTGACAAGAACCTCCGGCCCGTGCGGCGCGTCGGCGTCGAAGAACAGCGAATCGCCGGGCTTCAGCGGATAGACGTTGTTGCCATGGCGGTAATCGACCTCCCCCTCCAGCATATAGAGCATCTCGATCCCTTCATGCTGGAAGGTCGGGAAGATGTCGGAGTTGGATGTGAGCGTGATGAGGTAGGGTTCGACCACGACGCCAGAAGTATTGGCGCCCAGATGGCCCAGAAGGTTGTACTGATGCCCCGCGCGGGTCCCGCGCCGCTCGATCTCCACGCCTTCACCGGCCTTGGTGTGGACTGCGTGGTGGACGTCCTCGAACCGGCGGAAGAAGGAGGTCAGCGGCACGCTCATCGCATGGGCCAGCGTTTGCAGCGTGCTGAGGGAAGGGGAGGTATTGCCGTTCTCGATCTTCGACAGCATCCCGATGGACAGGCCGGTGCGGCTCGACAGGTCGGCGATGGTCATGCCGCTTTGGTGACGAAACGCACGAGCCTCGCGCCC
>DAIOXI010000100.1:3548-7430 GCA_036758045.1 Albidovulum sp. | reverse complement strand
GCAACCTCAAGAATGTTTTCGCGTTCTTCCCTGACCTTGTGGGGGTCTTGTGCCAAAAGTGCTGCGCTCATAAGAACCTCATAGAAAGCCCAAGGGAACCGAAGCGCGGTGGGGATGGAACGCCCGCCCGAAGGTCGGGTTCCATGTCGCCGACGCCGCTTCCGTCTGCCCGTGTTTTCTGTAAGTAATATGGATATGCCTCCTGTTCAACGCGCAATCACCATCGGCTTCCTGATCTTCCCGGGCTTCCCGATGTCCTGCCTGACCTCGATGATCGAGCCGTTGCGCGCGGCCAATGAGATTGCGGGCCAGACGGCGTTCCGCTGGCAGATCCTGTCCGAGGCGGGCGCGCGTGTGGCGTCAAGCGCCGAGGTGGTGTTTGACCCCGATGTCGCGCGCGCCGACGCGCGGGAGATGGAATATCTGTTCCTGCTCAGCAGTCCCTCGGCCAGTTTCACCGACCGGAAAAGCGCCGAGGGGCAGTTGCGCCGCCTCGCCCGGCACGGAACCGCCGTGGGCGGGGTCAGCGGCGGGGTCTTTCCGCTGGCGCGGATGGGGTTGCTGGACGGACACGCGGTATCGGTCCACTGGTGTTACGAGGCCGCTTTCGCGCAGGAATTCCCCGGCCTTCAGATGCGTGACGATGTGATCGTCTTCGACCATCCGCGCCACACCGTCTCGGGCGCGGCGGCGGCCTTTGACCTGATGCTGAACTTCATCGAGGCGCGGCTGGGCGCCGATGTCGCGACCGAGGTCGCCTGCTGGTTCCAGCATCCGGTAGTCCGGGGCCGGGGCGTGCGGCAGAAGACGCCGACCTTCCGCCGCGACAGCACCGCCGATCTGCTGCCGGGGCCGGTGGCGAAGGCCGTTGATATCCTCAACCGCCACGTCTCCGACCCGATCGCGGTTGAGGATCTGGCCGAA
This sequence comes from Albidovulum sp., assembly GCA_036758045.1. Taxonomy (GTDB): domain Bacteria; phylum Pseudomonadota; class Alphaproteobacteria; order Rhodobacterales; family Rhodobacteraceae; genus Albidovulum. The sequence continues at coordinate 6,506 of DAIOXI010000100.1, read as the reverse complement.
ACGGTGGGCGTGTCGCCACGCCAGCTTGAAAGGCAGTTCAAGAAGGCCACCGGGCAAAGCCCGTCGCGCTATTACCGGATGTTGCGGATGAAGGCGGCGCGCCAGCTCGTGCTTTATTCGAAAGAGACGATCCCGCGCATCGCCGCCGCCGTGGGGTATGAGACGGTCGCGCCTTTGATCCGCCATTACCGCGAGGAATTCGGCCTGAACCCCGCCGAAGACCGGGAAAAGATCAACCGCTTCCGGGTCGAGGACAACCGCCCGCTGCCCTCGGCGTAAGGGTCAGGCGATACTGCGCGCGGCGGCCATCAGGGCATGATGCATGGAACCCGCGAAGGACCGCGGCGCGATCACGCTGAAATGGCGCCCCCCGGCCCGGCAGACCACCAGCGAGCCCATGTGTTCGATGATGCTGCGCGAGGCGGCCCCGGTCGTCATCCGCCGCACCGGCAGAGGGCAAAGACGTTCCATCATGTCGACCGCCGTCGGCCCTTCGATGTCGAAGCGCACCCAGCCGTCGGTCTGTTCGGTGACCGATGCGGTATCACCAAGCGCCGTTTTCGCGATTGCCGCGATGTCCTCATGCGTCGCGAAAGGCGCTTCGGCGAACCATTGATCGGGGCCGGTCCAGATCAGTGTCCAGACCGGACCGGCGGCGGATTGCCCCGGCGCGGGCAGGTCGATACCGAAGAGCGCCTTCGCCGCCGTTGCGAAGGGTTTCGCCCTGCCGTTCCGGGTGGAGACAGAGGCGATGGCGCGGTCGGTCACTTCGGTGACCGAAATCTCACCCACGCGGTCGGCGCGCGGCGCGGCGGCGCCAAGCAGGGTCAGGGCAGCAAGATCATGCACGGAGACGTTCCCCCTCAGGGTCGATGAAATGGGCGCTGACGACTTCGACCAGCGTCTCGGCGTTCTGCACCGGGTTGACGGCGCGCAGCACCTCACCCTTCCGCGCGGCGCCGTTCTTCAGGAAGCCAAGCCCGATGGTATGACCAAGGTTCGGCGAGTAGCAGACCGAGGTCATGTAACCCTGATCGTTCTTCGCGTTGGCCTCGGCGCCCTTGGCGATGAAGTGCGATCCCGCCGCGAAGCTTTCGGACGGGTTGACCGGCCGGAAGCCGACGAGGTTCAGCGCATCGTCGCGGTTAAGCCCCTCGCGTTCCGAAAGGGTCGAGCCGATGGCGTCTTTCTTCTTCGACACCATGCCGCCCATTCCGAGGTTCAGGGCTGTGGTCGTGCCGTTCAGCTCGTTGCCCGCCGCGTGACCCTTTTCGATCCGCATGACGCCAAGCGCCTCGGTGCCATAGACGACCGCGTCGAACTCGCGCCCGGCCTCGACCATGCGCCGGATCAGCGCGTCGCCGTAGCGCGTCGGCACCGCGATCTCATAGGCCAGTTCGCCCGAGAAGGATATGCGGAAGAGCCGCGCGCGCAGGCCCCCGCAAACGGTGATTTCGCCGCGGCCCATATAGGGGAAGGCCTCGTTCGAGATGTCGAATGCGGGATCGACGATCTTTTGCAAAAGCTTGCGCGCGTTCGGTCCGGCGACGGAATATTGCGCCCAGGCCTCGGTGGTGGAGATGATCTGGACGTCCATGTCGGGCCAAAGACACTGGCGGCAGAACTCCATGTGCCGGTAGACGCCGACCGCGTTGGCGGTCGTGGTGGTCACCACGAAATGATCTTCGGCCAGGCGCGCGGCGGTGCCGTCGTCCATCGCCATCCCGTCCTCGCGCAGCATCAGGCCATAGCGGACCTTGCCGACGGCAAGCTTGGCGAAGGCGTTGGCGTAGATCCTGTTCAGGAATTCCGCCGCGTCGGTGCCTTGCACGTCGATCTTGCCAAGCGTGGTCACGTCGCAGATACCGACGGATTTGCGCGTCGCCAGCACCTCGCGGTCGACCGACTGGCGCCAGTGCGTTTCGCCGGGGCGCGGGAACCATTGCGCGCGCAGCCACATACCCACCTCGACGAAGACCGCGCCCTGTTCGGCCGCCCATTTGTGGCTGGGAGTCAGACGCTTCGGGCGGAAATCCTGTCCTGCGGATCGTCCGGCGAAGGCCGCGATCGACACCGGCGTATAGGGCGGGCGGAAGATCGTGGTGCCGGTTTCCGGGATCGATTTGCCGGTCATTTCGGCCATCACGGCCATGCCGCCGATATTGGCGGTCTTGCCCTGATCGGTCGCCATGCCAAGTGTGGTGTAACGCTTCAGATGTTCGACGGAGCGGTAGCCTTCCTGATGGGCCAGCTTCACGTCCTTCACGGTCACGTCGTTCTGCTGGTCAAGCCAGGCGCGGCCCTTGCCGGGGACGTGGTAGAGCGGCGTGATGCGGATCGGGTCGTCCTCGGCCTGTGGCAGGTCGGCGGGTTTCGCCTTGATGCCCAGATCGCCAAGCGCGGCGGCCGCCGCCCCGGCGCCGGAGGCCAGCGCGCCAGCGGTGGAGAAGGCGCCGTTCGCCGCGCCCGCCACGGTCATGCCCTGCGGCAGCGAGGCGCCGGGGACGAAGGCGGCGATGCCCTCGTTCCAGACCGGCAGCCCGCGCTGGTGGCAGGTCAGATGGACATTCGGGTTCCACCCGCCCGAGACGCCGAGCGCATCGCAGGGGATCACGCGGGTGTCGCCGCCCGGCAGCCTGACGGTGATGGAATGCAGGCCAAGGCGGCCATTGCTGTCGATGACCTGCGCGCCTGCCAGAACCTCATACCGGTTGGTGCGGGGCGCTTCGGACAGGCGGCTGTCGATGACGGCCGCGACGCGGACGCCCTTGGACAAGAGGTCCGCCGCCGTCCGATGCCCGTCATCGTTGTTGGTGAAGATCGCCACGTCCTTGCCCGGCACCGCCGCCCAGCGGTTCGCATAGCTGCGCAGCGCGGAGGCGAGCATGATGCCCGGCCGGTCGTTGTTGCGAAACGCGATGGGCCGTTCGATGGCCCCGGCGGTCAGGATGCTGCGCT
>DAIOXI010000100.1:375-3538 GCA_036758045.1 Albidovulum sp. | reverse complement strand
CGAGGTGATCGGACACCCGCTCCAGCGCGCCGTAGATGCCGTGGTCGAAGGCGCCAAGCACCGTGGTGCGTGGCATCAGGCGGACGTTCGGCAGGCTTGCCAGTTCCGCCACGGCCTGCGCGGCCCAGTCACGCGCGGTCCCGTCGCCGACGGCGAAGGTTTCGGCATTCAGCCGCCCGCCCATGACGAAATCCTCATCGGCAAGGATCACATCGGCCCCCGCCCGTCCCGCCGTCAGCGCGGCGGACAGGCCCGCAGGACCCGCGCCGATGACCAACAGGTCGCAATGCAGGAAGCCCTTGTCATAGCTGTCGGGGTCGGTCTGCCCGGTCAGGCTGCCAAGACCGGCGGCGCGGCGGATCATCGGCTCATAAAGCTTTTCCCAGAACGCCTTGGGCCACATGAAGGTCTTGTAATAGAAACCCGCGGCGAAGAAGGGCGACAGAAGGTCGTTCACCGCCAGCCAGTCGCGGCTGAGAGAGCCGACATGGTTCTGGCTGCGCGCGTCCAGCCCGTCGAACAGTTCTGCCACCGTGGCGCGGACGTTCGGTTCCTGCCGCGCGCCGGTGCGCAGTTCGACAAGGGCGTTCGGCTCCTCCGATCCGGCGCTGATCGGGCCGCGCGGGCGGTGATACTTGAACGACCTGCCCATGAGCCGGACGCCGTTTGCCAGCAGCGCCGAGGCGAGCGTGTCGCCGGGGTGGCCCTGAAAGGTCTTGCCGTCGAAGCGGAAGTTCAGCGTGCGGGCGCGGTCGATCAGACCGCCGTCGACGCGGTTTGTCTGGCTCATTTGCTGCGCCCCTTCGCCTTGGCCACGTCACGGGCCAGTTCCGCCGAGATGATTTCGTGCGTGACGGTGTCGCGCGTCACGACAAGCCAGCTGCGGTCGCCTTGTTCGTGGAACCAGAGTTCCCGGTGCGCCCCGGCGGGGTTGTCGCGCAGGTAGAGATAGTCGTGGAACTGATCCACGGCGTCCTCGGCCTGCCAGTCGGGCCGCTCGATCAGGCTTGCATCGCCGAGATAGGTGAATTCCTGGGCGTCGCGCGGGCCGAGCAGGGGGTGCGGGATGATCATGCGCGCGTCCTCAGTGCAGGTTCGGTTGGGCGCCCACGCCCTTTTCGTCGATCATCAGCCCCTTGCGGAACCGATCGAAGCGATAGGCGGTCGCCGTTTCATGCGGGCTGCCGGTGGCCAGAAGATGCGCGAAGGCCCAGCCGCTTGCGGGCGTCGCCTTGAAGCCGCCATAGCACCAGCCGCCGTTGAAATAGAGGCCCTCCACGTCGGTCCGGTCGATGATGGGGGAGCCGTCCATCGACATGTCCATGATGCCGCCCCACATGCGCAGAAGTTTGGCCCGGCCGATCATGGGCATCAGGCTCATCCCGCCTTCGCAGACATCCTCCACCACCGGCAGGTTGCCGCGCTGCGCATAGGAGTTGTAGCCGTCGATGTCGCCGCCGAAGACAAGGCCGCCCTTGTCGGACTGGCTGACGTAGAAGTGTCCCGCGCCGTAGGTGATGACGCCAGGGAGAAGGGGTTTCAGTCCCTCGGAGACGAAGGCCTGAAGGACGTGGCTCTCGATCGGCAGCCGCATCCCGGCCTTGGCCATCACGCGGCCGGACGACCCCGCGACGGCCACGCCGACCGTCCCCGCGCCGATGAAGCCGCGCGTGGTCTCGACCCCCTTGCAGATCCCCTTCTCGATGCGGAACCCCGTAACTTCGCAATTCTGGAGGATGTCCACGCCGCGACTGTCGGCGCCGCGCGCATAGCCCCAGGCGACGGCGTCATGCCGCACGGTGCCGCCGCGCGGTTGCAGAAGGCCGCCCTTGATCGGGAAGCGGGCGCTTTCGAAGTTCAGGAACGGCGCGATCCTGCGCACACCTTCGGTATCCAGAAGCTCTGCATCCACGCCATTCAGCCGCATCGCGTTGCCGCGTCTGCGGAAGGCGTCGCGCTGGGCGTCGGTGTGGCAGAGGTTCAGCACGCCGCGCTGGCTGATCATGGCGTTGAAGTTGAAGTCCTGCTCCAATCCTTCCCAGAGCTTCATGGAGAATTCGTAGAAGGGTTCGTTGCCGTCGAGCAGGTAGTTCGACCGCACGATCGTCGTGTTCCGCCCGACATTGCCGCCGCCGATCCAGCCCTTCTCCAGCACCGCGACATTCGCCTTGCCGAAGACCTTGGCGAGGTAATAGGCGGTGGCAAGGCCATGCCCGCCACCGCCGATCACCACGATGTCATAGTGCGGCTTTGGCGCGGGGTCGCGCCAGGCGGGCTTCCAGCCCTTATGCCCGGTCAGTGCTTCCTTGAGGACCCTGAATCCCGAATAGCGCATATCAACCTCGGTTCCGTTCGGATCAAGGATGGACCTGCCGCCGGTCCCGGCGATAGCGCCGGTTCGGACATTGTTGGTGCGAGTTCCGACATCGCCGCGCTACTGGTCGCCGTAGCGCACCCTTGCTGCGCTGACCGCCTTGAGCCAGTCCGCGACCTCGGTCCGGCTGGGAAAGGCCGGCTGGTTCTGCGGGGTCACAAGGTAGTAGCCGAATTCCGTCCTGACCTGCGCCGACCCGAGCGGGCGGACAAGCTTGCCGCTGGTGATCAACGGGTCGACCAGATGGCCCCAGCCAAGCGCCACGCCGACGCCATCGACGGCGGCGTAGATCGACAGCGGATAGGTATTGAACAGCGCCGGGCGTTCCAGCCTGCGTGCGGGCGCCCCCATGCGATCCAGCCAGGCCTGCCAGTTCATCCATTCGGTATGGCTGCTGGACACCTCGATCAGCGGCGCTTCGGCGAGGTTTTCGATCTCGGCGACCTCGGGGTGCTGTTTCAGGAAATCGGGGGAGCAGACGGGAAAGATCGTTTCACCGAAAACCAGGTGCGGCTCGAATCCCTTCCAGTCGCCGTCGCCCCTCAGGATCGCAAGATCGACGGTATCGGCCAGGCATTCCTCATCGTTGTCGGAGGCGACGAGCATGATGCTGAGATGCTTGTTCGCCTGCCGGAATTCATGCAGCCGCGGCGTCAGCCAAAGCGAGGCGACGGAGTTGGTGGCTGCCAGCACCACCGGGCGCTTCTTGCTGGTCTTCAGCGCGTCATCAGCCGCGTCGCGCAGCATTTCCAGCGCGGGCGCGATGCGCGACAGGAATTGCCGCCCATG
>DAIOXI010000100.1:0-365 GCA_036758045.1 Albidovulum sp. | reverse complement strand
CGCGGTTTCGCTGATGTTGATCTGGCGCGCGGCGCTGGCGAAGCTTTCATGCTCGGCGGCGGCCTCGAAGGCCAGAAGGTAGTCAAGCGGCGGCAGCGGCTTGCGGCGTTCGGATGGGCGGCGGGACTGGCTCATCTACTTGGGGCCTCCGCGGGGCAGGCAAGGGAACCGGCGCCTTGGCCGGGCAACGGCGATCCTAGAGATACGCATGGATTTTGCCACCACAAATTAGAGGCAAAGACCGCAATAATTCTCCGCGCGCGGGCGCGCGTCAGTTGGCATCATCCGAGAGACCGCCCAAATTTTCGGCGGAGCGAAGAGAACCTCAGCGCAGGACCATCATGCAGGCCATTCTGGAAAGACCT
>DAIOXI010000099.1:7928-10826 GCA_036758045.1 Albidovulum sp. | reverse complement strand
AATCAGGTCGCGGGTGCCTCGATCCAGATCCCGGTCAACTACTTCCCCGGCGACGATCCGACGCAGCCACCGCTGAACCGCTGGCGCAGCCATGCGCATCTGCTTTACGGCAACTGGATCAACGAGATCTACCAGACCACCCCGTTCGAGATGGACCGGATCGGCCAGACCGCGCGCTGATCGCGCGGCCGGGCGTTGCGCCGCCGGGCCGGATCGCCATACTGCGTTCAAACGACATCCGAGGACACCGCCATGGCGACATCGAAATCCGGCAAGGACGCGGCCGCCGCGCCCGATATTCCCTTCGTCGGCGACATCACCGCGTTTCTGGAACGTGATGCCCCCGCCGCAATCCGCAAGGCCATCGAAAAGGCCGGCAAGGACGACATGCTGTCCGAGACCTACCCCTACCGTGAAGAGATGAAGGGGAAGGACTACGACAAGCATATGGAACGGCTGCAGGTGGAGCTTGTGAAGATGCTCCATGACCTGCGCGAAAAGGGCAAACGGCTTTGCGTGCTGTTCGAGGGGCGCGATGCCGCAGGAAAGGGTGGTGCCATCGAGCGGCTGAGGGAAAACCTGAACCCCCGCAACGCCTATATCGTCGCCCTGCCCAAGCCCACCGACCGCGAGGCAACGCAGTGGTATTTCCAGCGCTATATCGACTGGCTTCCGGCGGCGGGCGAGGTCGCGCTTTTCGACCGGTCCTGGTACAATCGGGGCGTGGTCGAGAAGGTCTTCGGCTTTTGCACGGACGAGCAGCGGGAATTGTTCTTCAAGCAGCTTCCGGGGTTCGAGAAGATGCTGGTCGATGAGGGGATCATCCTCGTCAAGCTGTGGCTGAACGTGGGCCGGGCCGAACAGTTGCGCCGCTTCCTCGCGCGTGAGAAGGATCCCCTGAAACAGTGGAAGCTCAGCTGGATCGACGTCGAGGGGTTGAAGAAATGGGATGCCTACACGGATGCGATCCGCGAGACGCTGGAACGCAGCCATTCCGACGTCGCCCCCTGGACGGTGATCCGCGCCGACGACAAGAAGCGCGCCCGCATCGCCGCGATCCAGACGGTGCTGAACGCGGTCGATTATGCCCGCAAGGACGAGAAAGCCATCGGCAAGGTCGATGGCAACATCTGCGGCGGGCCGAAGACGCTCGATGCCTAAACGGGGCTATCACCACGGCAACCTGCGTCAGGCGCTGATCGACGCGACGCTGAAGCTGATCGAGGCGCAGGGGCCGCAGGGCTTCACCCTCTCGGACGCCGCAAAGTCGGCGGGCGTCACCCCCGCGGCCGTCTATCGCCATTTCGCCGGGCGCGACGACCTGATCGCCGAGGTCGCGCGCCAGGGCTTCGCGATCTTCGCCGACCTTCTGAACCATGCCTATGATGGCGGCCGCCCTTCGGCCCTTGCGGCCTTCGAGGCGACGGGGCGCGCCTATCTGGCCTTTGCCCGCAGGTTTCCCGGCCATTACCCGGCGATGTTCGAAAGCGGCATCTCGCTGAACGCCAACCCCGATCTGGCCCGGTCGGCCGAACGGGCGCGCGGTGTCCTTCTGCGCGCGGCCGAGGAACTGTCGAAACACATCCCCGAAGGCCGCCGCCCGCCCGCCTCGATGTTCGCCGATCATATCTGGGCGATGAGTCACGGCGTGGTGGAGCTTTTCGCGCGCGGCCAGCCGGGGACACGGTCGCCCTATTCGCCCGAGGATCTTCTGGAAAGCGGGATCGGCATCTACCTGCGCGGCCTCGGCCTCGTCCCGCCCGACGCCTGAGACAAGAATTGTCACCGCGACAATTTTGCCCTGGCTCGGGTCCTTGTGGGCCGCGTGGCGCGGGGCTAGGGAGTCTGTCATGTCCACCGCAACCCCCGATCTGCCGCAGGATGACGACGCGCGCGCGCGCCGCAATGTGATCGTCCTGATCGCCGCGCAGGCGATCCTTGGCGCGCAGATGCCGATGATCTTCGTCGTCGGCGGCCTTGCCGGGCAGATGCTGGCGCCGAACCCCTGCTGGGCGACGCTGCCGATTTCGATGATCGTGCTGGGGTCGATGCTGTCGGCCACGCCGATGTCGGCGCTGATGGGGCGTTTCGGGCGGCGCGCGGGCTTCTGGATCGGCACGGCGGCCGGGGCGGCAGGGGCCACGATCGCGGCCTATGGCCTCTCTGTCGGGTCCTTCTGGGTCTTCCTTCTCGGCTCGCTCGTAACCGGCACCTATATGTCGGCGCAGGGCTTTTACCGCTTCGCGGCCGGCGACATGGCGTCCGATGCTTTCCGGCCCAAGGCGATTTCCTGGGTCATGGCGGGGGGGCTTGTCTCGGCGGTGATCGGGCCGCAGCTTGCCACCGCGACGGCGGATGCGCTGCCGGTGGCATTCTACGGCACCTATCTTGCGGTGATCGCGCTGAATGTCCTGGGCGCCTTTCTCTTCTTCTTCCTCGACATCCCGCGCCCGGCGCCGGAGCCGGGCGGCGTCACGCTCGGCCGCAGCCGGGGGGAGTTGCTGCGCCAGCCGATGATCCTTGTCGCGATGATCTGCGCCATGGTCAGCTATTCGCTGATGAACCTTGTGATGACCTCCACCCCGCTCGCGGTCGTCGGCTGCGGCTATGACACCGACGATGCGGGCCACATCGTCACCGCGCATGTTCTGGCGATGTATATCCCCTCCTTCTTCACCGGCCACCTGATCGCGCGCTACGGCGCGCCGCTGATCGTCGGCGTCGGTCTGGCGATCCTTGCCGCCGCCGGGGCCGTGGCGCTGTCGGGGGTGGAGCTTGAACAGTTCTTCATCGCGTTGGTGCTTCTTGGGATCGGCTGGAATTTCGGCTTCATCGGCGCGACGGCGATGCTGTCCTCGGCGCATGAGCCGCATGAGCGGGGGCGGATTCAGGGGATCA
>DAIOXI010000099.1:4776-7814 GCA_036758045.1 Albidovulum sp. | reverse complement strand
GCGTCCGCGCGAGGGCTGAGGGCCGCGGCGCGGGGGCCAGCCCCCGCACCCCCGGAGTATTTTCACAACAGAAGAAGTCAGAACGTGCCGGTCAGCGCGCGCCAGAGGAGCGTGGCGCGTTTGCGGAAGTCGGAGGGTGTGAGGGTGCCGCTCGCGATCCGGGCGGGGGCGCGTTCCGCCAGACGCAGGGTCGCGGCGGCGGTGGCGCCGGGCCAGAGCGCGGGGCATGCGGGCGCGGGAATGCCGGTGGCGCGGGCGCGGGCGATGCGGCCGCGGCCCTCGGCGGCGAGGCTGGCCAGGGTTTCGGGCCGCCCGTCGATGAAGGGGACGCGGCCGCGGGCCTCAAGCTCTGCTGCCGCGCGAAGCCATTGGGCAAGGCCCGCGCCCCAGGCGAAATCGCGGATCGCGGGCTCAGTATCGGGGGCGGCACCGAGCGCGCGGGCGGCGGCCCACATCAGGTTGCCGGAGGTTGCGTCGAGATAGGCGTCGAAGGCGGCGCGATCCTGAAACGGGTCCGCCCAGCAATCCCAGCGCCGCGCCTCGGCGAGGGTCTGGAGCAGCCGCGCGATGCCGGGGTCGGCACGCAGGATCGGGGCCAGCGCCTCGGTCACCGCATGGCCGCTGCGGTCGCGGGTTCGGATGAGGCCCAGGGCGCGCGGGCAATCTCGAGGTTCACGGCATAAAGCGGCCAGAGCCGCGCGCGGGCTGCGGGCGGCGCGGCCATGGTGGCGGCGAAGCGGTCGGGATCGCCCTTTTCCACCCGTTCCGCGCAGTCCCGCAGGTTCATGCCGCCTCTATCCCGTCGCGGACAAGCTTCCAGGTGATCGCGTCCAGCAGCGCCTCGAAGGACGCGTCCACAATGTTCGGGCTGACCCCGACGGTGGACCAGCGATGACCCGCGCTGTCCTCGCTGTCGATGATGACGCGGGTGACGGCCTCGGTTCCGCCTTGCGTAATCCGCACCTTGAAGTCCACAAGCTTCATGTCGTCGATGCAGGCCTGGTAGGGGCCGAGGTCCTTGGCGAGCGCCTTGGCGAGCGCGTTGACCGGTCCCCGGTCCGCGCCGCTGTCATCCATGCTTTCGCTGACCGACAGCACCTTCTGCCCGCCGATCTTGACCACCACGACGGCCTCGGAGAGCGTGACCATGCGGTCATACTTGTTCTTCCGCCGCTCCACCGTCACGCGGTAGCGCTTGACCTCGAAGAATTCGGGCAGGATGCCCAGTTCGCGGCGCGCCAGCAGTTCGAAAGAAGCCTGCGCGCCATCATAGGCATAGCCCTGATCCTCACGCGCCTTGATCTCGTCGAGGATGCGGGCAAGGGCCGTGTCCTTCGGGTCGACCTCGATCCCGGCGGCGGCGAGGCGGGCGCGCAGGTTCGACTGCCCGGCCTGGTTCGACATCGGGATCAGCCGGTCATTGCCGACCAGGCCAGGGTCGACATGTTCGTAGGTCGAGGGGTCTTTCAGGATCGCGCTGGCATGGAGCCCCGCCTTGTGGGCAAAGGCCGAGGCGCCGACATAGGGCGCGCTGCGCAGGGGCACGCGGTTGAGGATGTCGTCGAGCATCCGGCTCGCCTTCGTCATGCCCTTCAGCGCGTCCATGGTGATGCCGGTCTCGAACCGGCTGGCATAGGGTTCCTTCAAGAGAAGCGTCGGGATCAGGCTGGTGAGGTTGGCGTTGCCGCAACGTTCCCCCAGACCGTTCAGCGTACCCTGGATCTGCCGCGCGCCGGCGGTGACGGCGGCGAGCGCATTGGCGACGCCCAGCCCTGCGTCGTCATGGGTGTGGATGCCGATATGATCGCCGGGCACGCCCGCCGCGATCACGGCCTTGACGCCTGCCTGAATGTCGGGCGGCAGGGTGCCGCCATTGGTGTCGCACAAGACGATCCAGCGCGCGCCCGCGTCATGGGCCGCCTTGCAGCAGGCGGTGGCGTAATCCGGGTTGGCCTTCCAGCCGTCGAAGAAATGTTCGGCATCGAAGAGCGCCTCGCGCCCCTTCGCGACGATATGGGCGACGGAGGCGGCAATGTTGTCGAGGTTTTCGTCGAGCGTGATGCCAAGGGCGGTGGTGACGTGGAAGTCATGGGTCTTGCCGACGAGGCAGACGGCGGGGGTTCCGGCGTTCAGGACGGCGGCGAGGACGTCGTCATTGTCGGCCGACCGCCCGGCCCGCTTGGTCATGCCGAAGGCGGTGAAGGTGGCCTTCGTCTCGGGCCTTGCCGCGAAGAAATCGCTGTCGGTCGGGTTGGCGCCGGGCCAGCCGCCCTCGATATAGTCGAGGCCGAGCGTGTCGAGGGCCTTGGCGATCTGGACCTTGTCGGCGACGGAGAACTGCACGCCCTGCGTCTGCTGGCCGTCGCGCAGGGTGGTGTCGTAGAGGTAGAGGCGTTCCTTAGACATGAAGTGCCCCTTCTACCGGTTCGCTTGCGAACCGGTTCGCCCCCGACCAGCCCGCTGCCAACCGCGCGGCAAGGCCGCGCGCAGCGCCCGTCCCATCGCTCAAGCGAACCGCGAATGTGAAAACCTGCCCCGGTTCGCCTGCGAACCGGTTCGCCCCCGACCCGCCCCCCAGGGCGGGGGCGAAATCGCCCCCACCCTCGGGCCGGGGGCGAACCTGTGTTGTGCTTTCCGCCGGATGGAGGGTCATTTCAGGGCCTCCAGTTTGGCGGGGTCGAAATTCGGGCCGGGGACGAGGTCAACGGCATCCTTGGAAATCCGGACCTCCACTCCTGCTTCCGCGAGTGCCTTCTTGCGACGATCCACGGCAGCAAAGTCTTTCGTTTGCTTGGCCAATTCGTAGGCGATAACGAAATCAAGTTGCCTTTCATCGAGCAAGTGTCGAGCATCCTGCCTCTCTGCCCGGCGCCTTAGAAGCGGCCTGAAGAGCCCTAGGACGTCGAGCCCTGTCAGAAACTCGACCGAAAAGCGCGTCAAGTCGATCCGATCCCCCGAGTGATGCACAATGTCTCCGCGATGCGCTTTCACAAGGAAATCGCTCGCCATTTCGAGACCGACTATCCCATCCGCAGTGT
>DAIOXI010000099.1:3990-4606 GCA_036758045.1 Albidovulum sp. | reverse complement strand
GCCCTTGTCCAGCAGATCCCTCACCGTGAAGAAGTTGCCGAGCGATTTCGACATCTTCTCGCCCTCGACCTGCAACATCTCGTTATGCATCCAGACCCGTGCGAAATCCGCCTCGGGATGGGCGCAGCGGGATTGGGCGATCTCGTTCTCGTGGTGGGGGAATTGCAGGTCGATGCCGCCGCCGTGGATGTCGAAACTGTCGCCCAGCAACTCATGGCTCATGGCCGAGCATTCGATATGCCAGCCGGGCCGCCCCCGGCCCCAGGGGCTGTCCCAGCCCGGCAGGTCGGCGTCGGAGGGTTTCCAGAGGACGAAGTCCATCGGGTCCTCCTTGAAGGGCGCGACCTCCACCCGCGCGCCCGCGATCATGTCATCGACCGTGCGGCCCGACAGCTTGCCGTAGCCCTGATAGGAGCGCACCCGGAACAGCACATGGCCGTCCCTGGCATAGGCGTGGCCGCTGGCGATCAGCCCCTCGATCATGCCGATCATCTGGCCGATGAAATCGGTGGCGCGCGGCTCCATACTCAGGAGCGGCGAGAACAGAGAGACAATAACGGCGTGGTTACAGCCCGGAGTAACCACAGTCAGAAAAAAGATCAGGACCTAAAGGATG
>DAIOXI010000099.1:723-3980 GCA_036758045.1 Albidovulum sp. | reverse complement strand
CATATCGGCGTGGTACCAGCCGATCGTCTCCTCGGTCCGCTCGCGGATCAGCTCCTCAAGGCTGCGCGGATCGCCCGCCGCCTTGCGCCGCTGCGCCTCGGCGTTGATCTTGTCGTCAACGTCGGTGAAGTTGCGCACATAGGTCACGTGATCCGCGCCGTAGACATGGCGCAGATGCCGGTAGAGGACGTCGAAGACGTTCTCGGGCCGGGCGTTGCCCAGATGCGCGCGGTCATAGACGGTGGGGCCGCAGACATACATGCGCACATTATCCGGGTCGATGGGCGTGAAGACCTCTTTCCGCCGGGTCTTCGTGTTCGTCAGCCTGATCTCGGTCATGCCTTTTCCTTCGCGCGCGCGTCCCGGCGGCGGGCTTAGCAGTCTCTTTTCGGCTTGGAAACAGAAAGAACGGCCCGCCTGACGATGTCAGCCGGTAATGCAGCCGGTGATGATGCGATGCGTTCTCATGGCGGACGTGATAGCGCCTGCCTTCGCGTCATGCAAAGCCTTTCCGCGCCGCCCGTCGCGTGGCATCCTTGGCGGATGATCCGCGCCGCAACCCGTGCCATCTGCGAAACGCTTCCCGGTGCCGAGGTTTCGGACCCCTGGGGCGGCGGGCATGATGCCTGGAAGGTCGGCGGCAAGATGTTTGCCTGTATCGGCGCGCGGCAGACCGGGCTTTCGGTCAAGACCGACAGTGTCGAGACGGCGGAGATGCTGATCGCGGCCGGGGTGGCCGAACGCGCGCCCTATTTCCACCGCTCCTGGGTCCATCTGCCCGAGGGGACGGCAGAGGATGAACTGCGCCACAGGCTGTTGCGGTCCTATGACCTGATCCGCGCCGCGCTGCCGAAAAAGCTGCAGGCCGCCCTGCCTCCGCGTGACGGCGGCTGACCGGCCCGGACCCCTGCTTGTCAGGCGCCGATGCCGGAGAAGGTCTTGCGCGCGTCGGGGCCAAGGCCCAGCAGGCCGCGGATCGTCAGCGCGACGTTGTTGGAGATCTGGCTGCGCTGGCTTTGCCCCGACGCGCGCGCGCGCGCCATCTGGGCGCCGGTCATCGCCGGGAAGGAGGCTTCGACGAATTCCGGGCCGTAAAGCACCGCGCCGGTGCGGGCGTCGCGGATCGTCATGTTGAATTCGATGTTGTGAACGCCCGCCGGTGCCTTCGCCTCGGCCAGCATGGTCATCGCGTGGAAGCGGACCATCGTCGCCTCGATCGTGACCGGGCGCGAGCCGTGCAGCCCTGCCGCGCCCCGTGCGATGGCGCGTTCCATCAGCGCCTCCACCTGCTCATAACGGTTGCCCGTCGCATCCTCGCGCCAGACGATGTCGGCCTTCGGCACGAAGACTTCCTCTTCCGAGACGACGAGGGAGCGCGGCGCGGTGACATGCACCGAGGACAGGCGCCAGTTGGCGGATTGAGCGGCCGGGACCGGGTCGTCATAATAGGTGCGGAAGGTGCCCGAACACCCCGCCAGAAAGATCAGCGCCGCGACCCCTGCAAGTTTCACCAGACGATTACCAATACGCATCTTTCGCTCCACTTTGCGTTCAGGTCCGAATCGGACCGATTTGCGGCTGACTATGCGACGATTGCGGAGTTAATTTGGCGTGAACTGTTCCGGGTTCGGACCTAATCGCACCCGCGTGACCGATTTGCCACCCCGCACCCGCGCCCGGCGCGCACAACCCATCGCCGAAACCGGCCCCTCCCCGCCACTGCGGCCGTCTTCGTTTGACCTTCGCGGCAGGATCGGGAATATGCCCGCGTAAATCGTTTTACGGAGATCAGTATGCTGCGCAGGCTCGTGCTAGTCATCGGGATGATCTGGCTGTCCTCGCCGCTGGTCGCCAATCCCTACCCGGCGTCAATGGACGACGCCGTGACGGACATTGCCGACCTTCTGACGCCCGATGCCGAATTGCGCCTCAACGCGCTTCTCGACAGCCTGCGCCGCGATACCGGCGTCGAGGCGGCGGTGGTCACTCTTCCGACGCGCAAGGATTATCCGCCCGTCGTGCCCCTGGAGGCCTTCGCGACGCGGCTCTTCAATGGCTGGGGCATCGGCGATCCGGCGCGCAATGACGGCATTCTGCTTCTGGTCCTGCCGGAAGACCGGGAAACGCGGATCGAACTCGGCGCGGGCTATGATCAGGGCTATGACGTGCTGGCGCAGGATATCGTCAGCCGCTGGCTGGTGCCCGCCTTTCGCGACGGCGACTACGGGACCGGGATCGAAACCGGGATGGGGGCGGTGGCCGACCGCATCGCCCGGCGCCACGCGGCGCGGCTGGCGCCCGAGCCGCTGCCCGCCCCGCCCGAGGGTCGCGCCATCGCAAGCTGGCTGTTCGGGATCGGCTTTGCCGCCATCGCGGGCCTTGCGCTGTTCGGGCGCAAGATCGGCGATATCGTCGCCGGGCTGAAACGCTGCCCCGCCTGCGGGCAACGGAGGCTGCATCGCAGCCGCGCCACCATCGTCCATGCCGGCCCCGGCACGCCCGGAACCGCCCGCATTCTCACCGAATGCCGCAATTGCGACCACAGGGAGGAGCGTGAGGAGAGGATCGGCGCGGGCAACCGTCAGGGCAGCGGCGGCGGGTTTTCCGGCGGGCGATCCTCGGGCGGCGGCGCCAGCGGGCGCTGGTAGGGCCGAACGGCAAAGGGCCGCCCCGCAGGACGGCCCCGTTCGTGTCGCTCGGGCAGGCCCGGCCTAGGATGGCGCGCTCCTGCTTCAGCACCGCGTTCTCCCTGCGAAGCCGCTTCAGTTCCGCCCTCACATCGGGCTCGCCTTCCAAAGGTTCGTCTGCATCTCGATCCTGCCTCACCCACCGTGTCAGCGTCGATAGGCAGATACCGAGATCGTCGGCGACCTCGCGTCGTGTGCGCCCGCTTTTCAGCGCCAGTCGTGCCGCTTCACGCCGAAACTCCGGCGTCGGTCGTTTACCATTGGACATAGAACACCTCCTGGTTCCTCAGTTGGTGCTCTCCACTTTTCCCGGGCAAGTCCAATATGCCTCTGGGAAGGCGCTCTCACAGCCTCCGAAGTCACAGGCACCGATTTGCTGACCCGTGCCGCCATGGCCCAGACAGCGCGTTCCTTGGCACTGCGGGGCGAAAGCCTGTGGTGGATTGGCGACCGGGGGCTGCTACCTGTCTCCGACTATAGCTATTCCACGCGGCAAGGCGTGATCCGTGCCTATCGTCTGACCATCCCGGATGCGGGCGGGGCGTTCTCTGTCACGGCGCTGCCTGCCGA
>DAIOXI010000099.1:0-713 GCA_036758045.1 Albidovulum sp. | reverse complement strand
GACACTCCCGCCTTGACGTGGCGCACGTTCGACTGGCTGAGCACCAGCTTGTTGAAGGGAATGTCGCGCGAGGCGCTGAGGGTGATCTTCTGTTGCTTGGTCATCGGGATATCTCCGCGACGGGCCAGCCGGGAGCCTCTCTCCCAACCTCCAAACCCGTCACGGAAAACCCGGCCCACTTCTTACTCTCCAAAATGATGAAGCACAGAACGCAGGCGCCCTGCTGCCACTCACCACCCTCAGGCGTGAAGACGACCGCCGACGCACTTCATAATTTGAATTTTCCAAGAGCTGTACCTCGACCCACCCAAGGAAAATGCCAAAAGATGGCGCGAAGTGAATTTTAAAGACACTCCGACTGCGAAAATAGCAGATCCGACTTGACAAAGCGCACACTTGACCTCATATGAACATCGTCAGATGAAGTTCACCACCATCGAACTTCGAAATTTTTGGAGGGATGCCCTATGAAGTGGTTTGACGAGCACAAGGAGCTGATGGCGGGTTCGGATGACGAAGCGCCGGGTAGCTCGTACCGCGCAATCGCGAAGATCGCCGACGAAGCGCTTGGCGAGAAGGACATGGTTCAGTTTGTCCGGGATGCATTTCTCAGCCAGAAGGCTTTCGGTGAGTTTCTGGGTGTTGGCGAGTCCACCGTCGCTGTCTGGATGAAGAGCGGCTCCTTTCCGGACTTCGCCAAGCGGTCCACCCTG
>DAIOXI010000098.1:0-10845 GCA_036758045.1 Albidovulum sp. | reverse complement strand
CGGGTCCGAACGGCTCGACAAGGTTCTGTCCTCGCTGGGGATGAAGGAAGGCGAGGCGATCATCCACCCCTGGGTCAACAAGTCGCTGGAACGCGCGCAGGCGAAGGTCGAAGGGCGCAACTTCGATATCCGCAAGCAGCTTCTGAAGTTCGACGACGTGATGAACGATCAGCGCAAGGTGATCTTCAGCCAGCGGCTTGAGATCATGCAGACCGAGGATCTTGAGGATATCACCGGCGATATGCGTCATCAGGTGATCGACGATTTGGTCGATACCTACCTGCCGCCGAAAAGCTATGCGGATCAGTGGAACATCGATGGC
The DNA here is from genome assembly GCA_036758045.1 of Albidovulum sp. Taxonomy (GTDB): domain Bacteria; phylum Pseudomonadota; class Alphaproteobacteria; order Rhodobacterales; family Rhodobacteraceae; genus Albidovulum. The sequence goes on along the minus strand of DAIOXI010000098.1, from coordinate 10,523 downwards.
CTTCTGGCCGAGACGCGCGACAAGCTGGCGCTTGACCCGCCGCTGGCTGCCTGGGCCGCCGAGGAAGGCGTGGATCAGGAGGTTATCCGGGAACGTCTCTACGAGGCGAGCGACGCGATGATTGCCGAAAAGACCGAAGCCTTCGGGCCGGACATGATGCGCCAGATCGAAAAGCAGTTCCTGCTACAGACGATCGACGGCAAGTGGCGCGAACACCTTGTGACACTGGAACACCTGCGCTCGGTCATCGGGTTCCGCGGCTATGCGCAGCGCGACCCGCTGGCGGAGTACAAGACCGAGGCCTTCGCGCTTTTCGAACACATGCTCGACAGCCTGCGCATCGACGTGACGCAGAAACTGGCGCGGGTGCGTCCGCTGACCGAGGAAGAACAGAAGCAGATGGTCGCGCAGATGGCGCAACAACCGGGTGCCCCGCAACAGATCCTTGAGGCCGCCGCCGCGGCCGAGCTGGCAGAGGGCCACGGGCGCGAACCACAGCTAGAGCGGATCGCTCCGGCTGGTCGAGGGGTTCGATCCGGCGGATCAGGCGACCTGGGGCAATCCGGGTCGGAACGATCCCTGCCCCTGCGGATCGGGCGAGAAGTTCAAGCACTGCCACGGTCGCCTCGCCTGAGTCGGCCCGCGAAGCAAAATGGTGTCAGCATTGTGACGCCGGGGGCAGCGATGGTCCCGGCGTTTCGCTTATCTTGAGGGGGATGGACCCGAACCCGCCATATTCTGCGGCAGGCGGCGCGAGTTCGGATTCCGAATTTTCACGTCTCAGCCCCGATCATGCCCCGATCGTTCGCTAATCCTGAACAAAAGGTAAAGTTTTCCGGGGGGCGAGTCTTCCAATGAAACGCAGAATCCTGATGGCCGGCGCAACGTTCTTCCTTGCCGCTGCGACAGGCCATGTGATGCAGAACACGCAAGAGATCGGCGCAAGCCTGCGCGGTGTCTTCGGATCCGAACCGAAACCGGCCGGAACGATCGTCGCCAGCATCGCACCCGTTCCGGCCCGGCCAAAGGCGGCCGAGGTGGCCCAGACGGACATCGCGCAACTCCCGGCCGACACGCTGCCCGATTTCCCCGCCGTTTCCGTCGGTGAGCTGAAATCCGGCGTCCTTCTGGCGGCCCGGATGGATGCGGTCGCGGACGACTACAAGCGCCCCGAAACGGATGCGGACAAAAGCTATACCGTCTTTGGCATCCCATGCGGTGCCCCGTCCCTGACGCTGAGCCTTGGCGCCGCGGGCACGGTGAAAGCCGCGCTTTCGGCGCCCTGCCACCCCGAGGAACGGGTGGTCTTCGATCATGCCGGGCTAAGCTTCGCGCTGATGACGGATGCCGCGGGCACGGTGAACGTGACCATTCCGGTGATGGCGACCGAGGCCAGGGTGACGGCGAGCTTCGGCGACGGTGAAACGCTCTCCTTCGAACGCCGAGTGGCCGATCTGGACCGCATGCGGCGCATCGCCATTTCGGGCGGCGCCGATCTGGGCCTGAACCTTTATCAGGACGGTGCGAGCTATGGCGCCGATGGCCATTTCTCGGCCAGCCGTCCGGGCGGTCCGTCCCTGAACGGTGGCGCGAACCTGGTGGTGCTGGGCGATCCGTCGCTCGCCATGCCGATGCTGGCCGAGGTCTTTACCGCCGGTAACACCGCCAACATCGTCGCGGTCGAGACCGAGGCGACGACGACCGAGGCGAATTGCGGCACCACGCTGCGCGCGCGCGTCGTGACCATGGAGGGCGGCAAACCGGGCCTGAACGAGACCTTCGTTCAGGCCATGCCGGGATGCGATGCGATCGGCGATCTTGTCGTTGTGCCGCTGCCGGGCTGGGATGGCCCGCTGACGGTGGTCTCGCGCGACTGACGGCTACAAAAGCCCCTCGGACCGGAAGCTGAGATCGCGGGTCTTGCCGATGATCAGGTGATCGTGAACGACGATCCCCATCGTTTCGGCCGCGTCGCAGATTCGCGCCGTGATCTCGATATCCTGCGGCGAAGGGGTCGGGTCCCCGGACGGGTGATTGTGAACGAGGATCAACGCGCTTGCGGTGATTTCCAGCGCCCGCTTTATCACCTCGCGCGGGTAGACCGGGACATGATCGACGGTCCCGCGCGCCTGTTCCTCATCCGCGATCAGCACGTTCTTGCGGTCGAGGTACAGCACCCGGAACTGCTCCGTCTCGCGATGCGCCATGGCGCTGCGGCAATAGTCGAGAAGCTGGTCCCATGAGGACAGCACCGGCCGGTGCATCACCTTCGCGCGGGCAAGGCGATGGGCGGCGGCCTCCACGATTTTCAGCTCCTGCACGACGGCCTCACCGACGCCCTTGACCTCTTTCAACCGCTCCGGCGGGGCAGAGAGGACCCGGTTGAAATCCCCGAAACGATCCAGAAGCGCGCGGGCCAGCGGTTTGACATCCTGACGCGGAATGGCGCGGAACAGGACAAGCTCCAGCAGCTCGTAATCCGGCATCGCCGCAGCGCCACCCTGCATGAACCGGTCGCGAAGGCGCTGCCGGTGGTCGCGGATATAGGAGGGAAGGCGCACCCCCGGCAGCGGCAACCCGGCCACCTCATCGGCGTCGAAGAGGGGCAGGGGCGCTTCGTGAAAGGCGGGGTGTGCGGGCATGGCCCAAGCGTCGCGCGCGATGGTGAAGGAAGGGTTAACGCCACCCTGTTCGCCGCGAAAATCTAGCCGCCGCGGCTTTCGCGCAGGATTACCACCACGCCACTTGCGATGATGATCGCGGCGCCAAGGAAGGTGGCCGCATCCGGCACCTCGGTCCAGATCAGCCAGCCGAACGCCGTCGCCCAGATCAGCGCGGTGTAATCCAGCGGCGCGACCAGGGTCGCTGGGGCAAGGCGGAAGGCCTGCGATATCATCGTCATGCCCGCCGTGCCGAAAAGCGCAATGGCGATGAACGGCCAGATATCCTCCGCCCGGACCGGCAGCCAGACGAAAGGCACCAGAAGCCCGCTGAGAAACGCGCCGGTCGCGGTCAGGTACAAAAGCAGCGTCCAGATGCTCTCGCGCGGATCGACCAGCCGCGAGCCCAGCATCAACAGCGCGTAGACAAGCGCCGTCGCGACCGGCAGGAGAGAGGCCGCCTGAAACGCCGAGGCGCCGGGGCGGATCACGATCAGGACGCCGAGAAAGCCCACCACCACGGCAAGCCAGCGCCGCCAGCCGACCTCTTCGCGCAGGAACAGGGCCGAGGTTGCGGTGATGAAAAGCGGCGCCACAAAGACCAGCGCCGTCGCTTCGGCAAGGCCGAGATGCTTGAGGCTGGTGAAGAACAGGAATGTCGCGCTGACCCAGAGAAATCCGCGCAAGAGATGCGCCATCGGACGGCGGGACAGAAGCGCGGCAGGCCCGCCCATCGCCAGCGCGATCATCACCGCGACGGGCAGCGCGATCAGGTTGCGCAGGAACATGATCTGGAACGGCGCGTAATGGGCCGTCAGCGTCTTGGCCAGCGCGTCATTGGTGCTGAGGCAGGCGACACCGGCGCACATCAGAACGGCCCCGGACAGGCGCCGCCGATTCTCCTCTGCCAGTGTCTGCACCCGTCCCCCTTCGCGCCGCGTCCGGCGATGCTATCGGACCGGGGGGGCAGATACCAGACGACGCGGCGCGTTCCGGCGCGCGCTACTGCGACGCCGCGCCCAGATCGGCACCGATCTCGGCCGCGACGGCATCCTGAACGCGGGCGATCTTCTGTTGCAGAATCTCAAGCTTCAGCCGCCCGGTCGGGTCTGCCGCGCCGGACATGTCGGGATCGTCCAGACCCACGGCATAGCCGATCGCCACATCGAACGCGGCCTCGCTGCGCGGAACCGGGCCGCTGGCGAGGTCCGTCGCCAGCCGCCGCAGGGCCTTCAGCGACAGGATGATATTGCGCATCGACCGCCCCGACCGCCGCGCCTCGGCCAGGTCGGGGCGCGGGGCCTCGAAGGTCCCCATGGGGCGGCCAAGACGCTGTGTCTTGGTGAAATCGAGGCCGGTGAACAGCGCGGTGAAGAGCGCCTCGCGCGCCGCGCTTTTGTCGGGATAGACCTCATTGCCCGCCGCGCCCGCCGTCGTCAGGCGTTTCGCATGGTCCGGCCATTCCGCGTTCATGTCGCGCGCCATGCGGTTCAGGTCGGCGGCAATGGCAAGCGTCAGCTGGCAGGCATAGTCGTTGCGCCCGTAGTCCGAAAGCGTCTCATCATAAAGCAGCCGTTCAAGCGCGAACAGACCGCGCCCGGCGACCGTGACCTTGGCGAACCCGCTTTCGCTGTCCACCGCCGGGTCCTTCGCCGCGACAAGCCCGACGACGGTCTTGCCCACCATGTCGCCATTGTCGGGCCAAAGCGCGATGGCAAGGTTGCGGCCCTTGTCGGCCAGGGGGCCGAACTGGAACGGGCTTATCGCGATCCAGGCGTCGAACGTCTCCTGAAAGGCGGGGCGCAGCGCGGCGGGGCGGCAATCGACCAGCGCGCTGTTGACCAGCGCCTCCGTCTCCTCGCCGAAGCGGGCGAAGGCGGGCAGGATGTCCTTCTTCACCGCCGTATCGACATCGGCCATGGCGGGGCCGGCGATCAGGCAGGCAGTAAGGACGAGCATGCGCATCGGCGACTCCACGGGGACACGAATCGGGCCGGTCCCGGTCTTCCCTGGGGCCGGCGTGACGCCATGGTCGCGCTGCGGTTGCGCGTCAAAGGGTCACGGGGACCGCCCTAGCACGGACGCTCGGGGAGTTCCGCGCCCGGCACCGAGCGTGCCGGGCCGCCGGTCATCGGAGGCCTGCGACGCGGCCTAGAAGTCCAGGTTCTCCACGCTCAGCGCGTTCTGCTGGATGAACTCGCGCCGCGGTTCGACGACATCGCCCATCAGCTTGGTGAAGATGTCGTCGGCCTCGGCGAGATCCTCGATCTTCACCTGGTTCAGCACCCGCGCCGAGGGGTCGAGCGTGGTTTCCCAAAGCTGCTCCGGATTCATCTCGCCCAGACCCTTGTAGCGCTGAAGCGTCAGGCCCTTTTCGCCTTCCTGAAGGATCGCCTCCAGCAGGTCGAGCGGGCCGTGAATCGCCTGATCGCGGTCCTTGCGGACCAGATGCGCCGCGCTGCCATAGATTTCGCGCAGCGCCTCGGTATGGGTCGCCAGACGGCGCGCCTCACCCGAGCGCAGGATCTGACCGTCCAGCGTGCGCACCTCTTCCACACCGCGCAGGAAGCGGGCGAAGCGAAGCCCCTGATCCTGAGTCGGGCGGCCTTCCCAGCCGCGTTCATATTCCACCGCAACTTCGTCGAGACGCCGGGCCACCTCACTCGCCACGCCCTGCGCATCGGCATCGACACGGCCGGGAACGAGGGCGCCCGCGATGGCGGACTGTTCAAGGATGCGGGTCGGATAATGGGTCGGGAAGGCGTTCAGGATACGCCGCACCACGCGCGCCTCCTCGACCACCCGGCGCAGGTCGGCGCCGCTGATCTCTTCCCCGGACTGAAGCCGCAGCACCGCCCCGTCGATCCCCTGTTCGATCAGGAAATCCTCAAGCGCGGGCTGGTCCTTCAGATAGACCTCGGACTTGCCGCGCGTGACTTTGTAAAGCGGCGGTTCGGCGATGTAGAGATAACCATTTTCGATCAGCTCCGGCATCTGCCGGAAGAAGAAGGTCAGAAGCAGCGTGCGGATATGCGCGCCGTCGACGTCCGCATCCGTCATGATGACAATCTTGTGGTAGCGCAGCTTGCCGATGTTGAACTCATCCCGCCCGATCCCGGTGCCAAGCGCGGTGATGAGCGTGCCGATCTGGTCCGACGACAGCATCCGGTCGAACCGCGCGCGTTCGACGTTCAGGATCTTGCCCCGAAGCGGCAGAACCGCCTGATATTTCCGCTCCCGCCCCTGCTTGGCGGACCCGCCGGCCGAATCCCCCTCGACCAGGAACAATTCGGTCAGCGCCGGATCCTTTTCCTGGCAGTCCGCCAGCTTGCCGGGAAGCGAGGCGACATCCATCGCCGTCTTGCGCCGCGTCAGCTCGCGCGCCTTGCGCGCGGCCTCGCGCGCCAGCGCCGCCTCGATGATCTTGCCGACGATGGTCTTGGCTTCGGCCGGATGCTCCTCGAACCACTCCGACAGCTTTTCGTTCACGAGGTTTTCGACCGCAGGCCGCACCTCGGACGACACCAGCTTGTCCTTCGTCTGGGAGGAGAATTTGGGGTCCGGCACCTTGACCGACAGCACGCAGGTCAACCCCTCGCGCGCGTCGTCGCCGGTGAAGTCGATCTTCTCCTTCTTGGCGATGCCACTGTCCTGCGCATATTTCGTCAGCGTCCGCGTCAGCGCGCCGCGAAAGCCCGCAAGGTGGGTGCCGCCGTCGCGCTGGGGGATGTTGTTGGTAAAGGGCAGGACCGTCTCATGGTAGCTGTCGTTCCACCACATCGCCACTTCGACGCCGATGCCGCCGCGCTCACCGACGATGAAGATCGGCTCGGACATCACGGGCGTCTTGTGCCGGTCGAGATATTTCACGAATTCCCGCACACCGCCGTCGTAGAAAAGTTCGGTGCGCTGCAACTCGGCGCCGCGATTGTCCTCAAGGATGATCTTCACGCCGGAATTCAGGAAGGCGAGTTCGCGCAGCCGGTTTTCCAGCGTCTTGAACGAATAGTCGAGGTTCGAGAACGTCCCCTCAGGGCTCTTGGTGCGGGAAGAGGCGAGGAACCGCACCTCGGTCCCCTTCTCGCCCGGCGCCGCATCGCCGACGACGCGCAGCGGCTCGACCGTCTCGCCCTTTTCGAACTTGGCGTAATGTTCCTTGCCGCCCCGCCAGACCCGCAGTTCCAGCCAGTCCGACAGCGCGTTGACGACCGACACGCCGACCCCATGCAGACCGCCAGAGACCTTGTAGCTGTTCTGGTCGAACTTCCCGCCCGCGTGCAGCTGGGTCATGATGACCTCTGCCGCCGAGACGCCTTCGGTCGGGTGCATGTCGGTCGGAATCCCGCGTCCGTTGTCGCGGACCGAGACGGAGTCATCAGCGTGGATACGGACCCTGACGAAGTCCGCGTGACCCGCCAGCGCCTCGTCGATGCCGTTATCGACGACCTCATAGACCATGTGGTGCAGGCCGGAACCGTCATCGGTATCGCCGATATACATGCCGGGCCGTTTGCGCACGGCCTCCAACCCCTTGAGAACCTTGATGGAATCGGCGCCATATTCCGCCGGAGTTTGCGCGTCGTCGGTCATGCCCGCCCGTCCTTGTTTTTGTGCGCATTTTATAGTCCGCCGCGGGCGGATTGTCACGCCGAAGCCACAATATTTGGTGGTCGCCCGGTCCGCCCGCCCCGATCGCCCCGCGCCTAGCGCAGACCGGCCTCTGCCGCGATCTCCGCGCGGCTTTTCCGGGCGCGTTCTGTGGCCGACTTCAACTGCCCGCAGGCGGCCATGATGTCCTCGCCGCGCGGGGTGCGGATGGGGCTGGCATAGCCGGCCTTGTAGACGATGTCCGCGAAGGCCTCGATCCGCTCCCAGTCAGAACGCTCATAGGGCGCGCCGGGCCATTCGTTGAAGGGAATGAGATTGATCTTGGCCGGGATGCCGGCGATCAGCTTCACCAGCCGCCGCGCGTCGGCGTCGCTGTCGTTCACGCCCTTGAGCATGACGTATTCAAAGGTGATCCGTTCGGAATTCGACAGGCGCGGGTAGTCGCGCAGCGCGGCCAGCAGTGTCTCGATGTTCCAGCGCTTGTTGATCGGCACCAGCCGGTCGCGCACCTCGTCCGTCGTCGCGTGGAAGCTGACCGCCAGCAGGCAGCCGATCTCTTCCGCCGCCCGCGCGATTTCCGGCACCACGCCCGAGGTAGAGAGCGTGATCCGGCGGCGTGACAGCGACAGCCCTTCGCCATCCATCACCACCTTCATGGCGTCGCGGACATTGTCGAAGTTGTAAAGCGGCTCCCCCATGCCCATCAGGACGACATTCGACACCAGCCGCGTTTCATCCTTTGGCGCGCCGGGTTCGGGCCATTCGCCCAGATCGTCGCGGGCCAGCATCAACTGCCCCACGATCTCGCCCGCCGTCAGGTTGCGGACAAGCTTTTGCGTGCCGGTATGGCAGAAGGAACAGGTCAGCGTGCAGCCGACCTGGCTGGAAATGCACAGCGTCCCCCGGTTTTCCTCGGGGATATAGACCATCTCGACCTCATGGCCCCCGGCGATCTTCAAGAGATATTTCCGTGTGCCGTCCGCCGAGATTTGCCGGGTCACGACCTCGGGCAACGCAATCTCGAAATGTTCCGCCAGAAGCGCCCGATAGTCCTTCGCCAGGTTGGTCATCGCGTCGAACTCGCGCACGCCCCAGTGATAGACCCACTGCCAGATCTGCCCCAGCCGCATCTTCACCTGCTTCTCGGGCGTTCCCGCCGCGATCAGCGCGTCGCGCAACTGGTCCCGCGTCAGGCCGACAAGGTTGACCTTGCCGCCCTCGGGCAGCTTGCGGGGTATGGTCAGCACGTCCTGCGTGATGGGCGCGGTCGGGGTCTGGTCGGTCATCGGGGCATCCTCGGGCGGCAAGACTGCATCATATAGTCGATCCCGCTCCCGAACGGAACAGGCTGTCAGCCCCAGTCCAGCACGACCTTGCCGCTTTTGCCCGACCGCATCACCTCGAACCCGTCACGGAAGTCATCGGCCTTGAAGCGGTGGGTGATGACCCGGCGGATGTCGAGCCCGTTTTCCAGCATGGCGATCATCTTGTACCAGGTCTCGAAGATCTCGCGCCCGTAGACGCCCTTGATCGTGATCGCCTTGAAGACGATGCGCGACCAGTCCACGGGGCTTTTGCCCGGCGGAATACCCAGCATCGCGATCCGCCCGCCCATCACCATGTTCTCGACCATCTGGTCCAGAGCGGCCTGATTGCCCGACATCTCCATCCCGACGTCGAAGCCTTCCTTCATACGAAGCGCGCCTTCGACCTCTTTCAACTCCTGCTTCGCGACATTGACCGGAACCACGTCCGTCACCGCGGCGGCAAGGTCCAGCCGGTCCTGATTGACGTCGGTGATCACAACATGGCGCGCGCCGACATGGCGGGCAACCGCGGCTGCCATGATGCCGATGGGGCCGGCGCCGGTGATCAGCACGTCCTCGCCCACCAGATCGAAGGACAGCGCCGTGTGAACCGCATTGCCGAGCGGGTCGAGGATGGCGCCGATCTCGTCGTCGATCTCGTCGGGCAGCGGCACGACATTGAAGGCGGGCAGGCGCAGATACTCGGCGAAGGCGCCCTGTTCGTTGACGCCGGTCCCCCGCGTGGCAGGGTCCAGATGGAACTTGCCGGCCCGGCTTTGCCGCGACTGCTTGCCGATCAGATGCCCCTCGCCGGAACAGCGCTGGCCGATCGCCAGACCCTCGACATTCCGCCCGATCTCCACGATTTCACCGGCGAATTCGTGGCCCGTGACAAGGCCCAGCGGAACCGTCCGCGCCGCCCAGTCATCCCAGTTCCATATATGGATGTCGGTGCCGCAGATGCCGGTCTTGCGGATACGGATCAGCACGTCGTCCGGCCCGATCTCCGGCACCGGGCGGTGTTCCAGCCAAAGCCCGGTTTCCGCCTTCGCCTTCGCCAGCGCCTTCATGTCGTTGCGCATCAGATCACCCCCACCGCCTTGCCCGCGCCCCGGAAGGCATCGAGCGCGATATCCAGATCCGACCGCGTCAGCCGCGCATTCATCTGCGTCCGGATCCGCGCCTGTCCCTTCGGCACCACAGGGAAGAAGAAGCCCGAGACATAGACACCCCGGTCGTAAAGCTCTGCCGCCATGGCCTGCGCCAGTTTCGCTTCGCCCAGCATCACCGGGATGATCGGGTGTTCGCCCGGCAGAAGGGTAAAGCCCGCCGCCTGCAACCCGTCGCGCCAGTAGCGCGCGTTGTCGAAGAGTTGTGCGCGCAGATCGTCCCCGGCCTCGATCAGGTCGATGGCGGCGATACCCGCCGCGACGACGGCAGGCGGCAGTGCATTGGAAAACAGGTAAGGCCGCGCCCGTTGCCGCAAAAGGTCGATCACGGGCTGCGGCCCGGCGATATAGCCCCCAAGCGCGCCGCCAAGGGCCTTGCCCAGCGTGCCGGTCAGCACGTCTACCTCCACCCCGGCATGGGCGGGCGTCCCGCGCCCCTCAGGTCCCATGAACCCGGTGGCGTGGCAATCGTCCACCATCGTCAGCGCGCCGTACTTCTCTGCCAGCGCCACGATTTCTGGCAGTTTCGCCAGATAGCCGTCCATCGAAAAGACGCCATCCGTCGCGACCATGATGAATCGCGCGCCATCCGCGCGCGCCTGCCGCAGCTGCGCCTCAAGATCGTTCATGTCGGAATTGGCGTATCGGTAGCGCCTGGCCTTGCAAAGCCTGATGCCGTCGATGATCGAGGCATGGTTGAGGGCGTCGGAGATCACCGCGTCCTCGGGCCCCAGAAGCGGCTCGAACAAGCCGCCATTGGCGTCGAAGCAGGCGGCGAA
>DAIOXI010000097.1:10701-11005 GCA_036758045.1 Albidovulum sp. | reverse complement strand
CCCTATACCGCGTCCGAACGCGCGGTGCTGCGCGCCGCGCTGGGGCATTGGCCGGGCGAGGCGGGCGTGGAAGAGGCGGCGGAGGTGGTGGAAACCGCCCATGCCGCGCTGATGGCGCCGCTCGCCGCCAAGGCCGATCTGGCGGGGTTTCACGGCCAGACGCTGGCCCATGACCCGCGCGGGCGCGGCACCCATCAGGCGGGCGACGGTGCCGTGTTGGCCGAGGTCCTGGGCCTGCCGGTGGTCTGGGATTTCCGCTCGTCCGACGTGGAACTGGGCGGGCAGGGCGCGCCGCTCGCGCCCT
>DAIOXI010000097.1:2623-10691 GCA_036758045.1 Albidovulum sp. | reverse complement strand
CGAGGCGGTCATCGACCGGATGCAAGCCCAGTCCTATTTCCGCAAGATGCCGCCCAAATCGCTTGACCGGCAGGATTTCCACTGGCTTCTGGAGGCGGTCGCCGACCTGTCCGACGCCGATGCCGCCGCGACCCTGACGGCGGCCGCCGCCGCCTCGGTCGTGCTGGGGACCGAACATTTCCCCAAACCCGCCTCAAGGCTCCTGGTCACCGGCGGCGGGCGCCACAACCCGGTGCTGATGGAGATGATCGCCGCCGGCCTGGACTGCCCGGTCGATCCGGTGGAGGCGGTCGGCCTGAACGGCGACATGCTTGAGGCGCAGGCCTTCGCCCATCTCGCGGTGCGCGTCGCGCGCGGGCTGCCCACGTCGTGTCCCGGCACCACGGGCGTGGCGGCGGCGGTCGGCGGCGGGCGGATCAGCCGCCCCGCGCGCTGACCCGCGACGCCGCGCGGGCATTGCGCGCCTGCAACAGCATCGCACCCGAATAGATCGCGAGCCCCGCCCAGATCAGCGGAAAGGCGATGGCCTGCGCCCGCCCGAAGGGTTCGTGAAAGACGAAGACGGCGGTCAGGAAGATCATCGTCGGCGCGATATATTGCATCACCGCAATGGTCGTCAGCTTCAACCCCTTGGCGCCGTTGGCGTAAAGCATCAGCGGGATCGCCGTCACCGCGCCGCAGCCGATCAGGATCCATGTGTCGAACGGCACCCCTTGGGCGAAATGGCTTTCGCCCCGCGCGGACAGGTAGACCAGGTAGCCAAGCGCGAAGGGCGCAAGCAGGATGACCTCAAGCGTGAAGCCCTGATTGGGGCCGATAGGCAGTTGCTTCTTGAAAAAGGCGTAAAAGCCCCAGGTCACCGTCAGCCCCGCCGCCACGACCGGCACGCTGCCGGTCTCGACGGTCAGGATCGCCACCGCGACGGCGGCAAGCGCGATGGCCAGCCATTGCGCCCGGCTCACCTGTTCCCGCAGCAGCGCCGCGCCGAGGAAGATCGAGAAAAGCGGGTTGATGTAGTACCCCAAGGCCGCGTCCAGCGCGTGACCCGCGCCGATGGCCCAGACATAGATGCCCCAGTTGACCGAGACGAACGCCGCCGTCAGCGCAGCCATCGCCAGCATCCCTGGCGTCCGAAGCGCCTGGCGCAGGTCTGCCGTCCGCCCGGTCGCGATCAGCACCACAAGCGCGATCGGCAGCGACCAGAGCACGCGATGCGCGATCACCTCGGTCGGCGGGATATGCGCCAGCGCCTTCATGTAAAGCGGCAGGAACCCCCAGAGGACATAGGCCGACAAGGCATAGAGAAAGCCCGAAAGGCTGTCCCCGGAGGGGGCGGTCGCGATGGGGCGGTCTGACATGGCGGGGTCCTTCTGCGCGACCTTCCCGTAGCAGAAGCCGCGCGGGGCCTCCATCGCCCGATTGTCACCGCTACATTCGGGGCGGGACGGCTCACCGCCCCGGAATGTCGAAGCCTTCGGGCGCCAGGTCGAACCCCTCGAAGCGGAAGCCGGGGGAGACGGGGCAGCCGACCAGCGTCCCGTCCCCGGTCGTGCGCGCCGCCTGCCAGTGATGGGCGGGGACGATGATCTGTGGCCTGTCGCCGGACAATAGGTCCGGCCCAAGGCGATTGTTCTCAACCGGCCCCTCAGCCGTTTCCGAAATCGACAAGATCAGCGGCGATCCGGCATAATAGTGCCAGATTTCGACCGCATCGACCCGGTGCCAATGGCTCCGCTCCCCCGCTTTCAGAAGGAAATAGATGCAGGTGCCGAAGGCGCGGGGGGCCTCGTCGCCCGCCCAGGTCTGCCTGTACCAGCCGCCTTCGGGATGCGGTCGAAGGCCCAAAGCGCCAATAATCTCATCGGCTTGCATGGTCATTCATCCTTTCCCCCATCACGGCGCGCGCCCCGCGCCTGCTGTCTTGAGATGGATCAATGCGCCTCGCGGCGGCGGGGGTCAACATCGGGCAGACCCCGCCGAAGAAGGAATGGCCCATGCCCGACAGCGCCCCGCAAACCGCCCTGATCCGCGAATCCTTTGACGAGTTGCGCAATCGCCTCGCGCCCGCTTCGGTCAATTTCTACAATGCGCTCTTTGCCCGCGCGCCGCATCTGCGCAAGCTGTTCCGCGACGATCTGGCCGGGCAGGGGATGCGCTTCATGTCGACGCTGGGCTATATCATCGAGAATATCAACCGGACCGACGAACTGACCGACCGGCTGAAGGAAATGGGCCGTGTCCACGCAATTATCGGTATCCGGGCCGTCGATTTCGAACCGATGGGGGAGGCGCTGATGGACACCTTCCGCGAGGAACTCGGCCCCCGTTTCACGCCCGAGGTGGAGGCGGCCTGGCGCGCGGCCTATGCGGACCTGTCGAACCGGATCATCGCGCTGGGGGAGATCAGCTAGGCGCGCCATGCTGACGCCGCAGACGCGGCGCCAGCCGTTATGGCTTACGCCTTCAGGATAGAGCGCCCGGCATAGGCGGCGGTTTCGCCCAGCATTTCCTCGATACGGATCAACTGGTTGTACTTCGCCAGCCGGTCCGACCGCGCGAGCGAGCCGGTCTTGATCTGCCCGCAATTCGTGGCGACGGCGAGGTCGGCGATGGTCGCGTCCTCGGTCTCGCCCGAACGATGTGACATCACGGACGTATAACCCGCCCGGTCGGCCATGCGCACGGCATCCAGCGTCTCGGTCAGCGTGCCGATCTGGTTGACCTTCACCAGCAGCGAGTTCGCGCAGCCCTGTTTGATCCCGTCGGCCAGCCGCGCGGGGTTGGTGACGAAAAGGTCGTCGCCGACCAGTTGACATTGCGCGCCAAGCCTGTCGGTCAAAAGCTTCCATCCCGCCCAGTCATCCTCGGCGCAGCCATCCTCGATCGAGATGATCGGATAGTCGGCAACCAGCGCGACGAGGTAATCGACATTCTCTTCCGGCGAGAGGGTTTTCCCTTCCCCGGCGAGGACATAGTTGCCGTTCTTGAAGTACTCGGTCGAGGCGCAGTCAAGCGCCAGACAGATCTCCTCACCCGGTTTGTACCCGGCCTTGCCGATGGCCTTGAGAATGAAATCCAGCGCGTCTCGGGTGGATGACAGGTTGGGGGCAAAGCCGCCCTCATCGCCGACGCCGGTGGCAAGACCCGCCGCCGAAAGTTCCTTTTTCAGCGTGTGGAACACCTCGGAGCCCATGCGCACCGCGTCGCGGATGTTCTCCGCGCCGACGGGCATGATCATGAATTCCTGAATGTCGATCGGGTTGTCCGCATGTTCGCCGCCGTTGATGATGTTCATCATCGGCACCGGCAGCACATGGGCCGAGGTGCCGCCGACATAGCGGTAAAGCGGCTGGGTGGTGAAATCGGCGGCGGCCTTGGCGACGGCAAGGGAAATGCCGAGGATCGCATTGGCGCCCAGGCGGCCCTTGTTGGGCGTGCCGTCGATCTCGATCATCGTGCGGTCGATGGCGACCTGTTCGGTGGCGTCGAAGCCGACGATGTTTTCGGCCAGTTCGCCGTTCACCGCCGCGACCGCCTCAAGCACGCCCTTGCCCATGTAGCGCGCCTTGTCGCCGTCGCGCTTTTCCACCGCCTCATGCGCGCCGGTCGAGGCGCCCGAGGGGACGGCGGCGCGGCCCATGGTGCCGTCTTCCAGGATCACGTCCACCTCGACGGTGGGGTTGCCGCGGCTGTCGAGGATCTCGCGCGCGTGGATGTCGATGATCGTACTCATGGGTGAAACCCTCTCCCGTGGAAATGTCGCGCCTTCCCTACACCAGCTTTGCGGAAATGGGAACGGTGGCGGTAGCGCTAACGGCGCGATGCGTCCTCAGGCGCCGCCGCGGCGGCTGAGCCGGGCCTCGCGCGCCAGCGTGTAAAGGCCCGAGGCGATGACGATCCCCGCGCCGATCAGGGTCCAGCGGTCGACGCTTTCGTCAAAGACAGTGATGCCGAGGATCAGCGCGAAGACGATGCGCGAATAGCGAAAGGGGGTGACGACGGCGACATCCCCGGTCCGCATCGCGGCGATGATCGCGTAATAGGCCGCGACGCCGACCGCCGCCGTCATCGCCATCATGCCGAGGTTCTGGGCGCTGACAGGGTGCCAACCGCCTTGAAACTGCAACAGGACCGCGCCGGCGGGCAGGACGGCAAGGAAGCCGTAAAACGCCATCACCAGCGAGGCGACATGCGCGGGCGCCGTCCGCGTGGCAAGGTCGCGCGCGGCCAGAAGGACGACTGCCGCCACGGCGAGGAGCGAGGCGGGCTGAAACCCCTCCGCCCCCGGACGCACGATGATGAGAACCCCGGCGAGGCCGACCGCGATGGCGCTCCACCGCCGCCAGCCGACCGGGGCGCCCAGGAAGACCGCCGCGCCCAGAGTCACGACCAGCGGCGTCGCCTGAAGGATGGCCGAGGCGATGGACAAGGGCGCGAGGATGAAGGCGGAGACATAGCAGACGGTCCCCAGCATCTCGCTGGCATTGCGCACCACCACCGACCGCTGGGCGATCGCCGGACCGATCAGCGTCAGGCCCCGCGCCCATGCCAGCGCGGCAAAGATCGTGGCCCCCATCAGGCTGAGCAGCACAAGGATCTGGCCCGAGGGCAGGCTGGCGGCGGTCAGCTTGATCAGCGTGTCCTCGACCGCGAAGCCGGCCATCGAGGCCACCATCAGGGCGATGCCGCGCAGATTTTCCATTCGTGACCTCAAGGAAAAGGGCGCGCCGGATGGCCGCCTATGGCCCAAGACCTAGAGGATTTGCGCAGGCTGGGGAAGGGCGGTGCCTGGGTGATTCCCGGCGCTGGCGGCGTCACGGGCGGGGATTCGGCGCGCCTACCTCTGCTAGGCGAGTGTCAAGGTGTAAAACACCGTATATTGTGGCCACACCTAGGCTGTTGCGGCTTTTATTTCGCCGATTTGCGGGCCGGAACGGCACAATCCAGGTGACGCGACGGCCACCTTTCGGGTACAGTCCACGGCATCGGACACGGGGCGGGTGCGCTCGCCCCCGACGGCGCTCAGGCCACAGGCGAGAACACCGGGCGGTAAACACAGAGCCTGAGCGGCGAAACTTCAGACGGGGGCGAAAGCCCCCTTTTTCTTGTCCGCCGTCTTCGGGCAGCCCTTGCATCACAATAAGCGGATAAGCGCGCCCGCCCCTTGCAGGCGGCAGGCGAAGGGGCCACATATGGGGGGACGGCGGCGATGGCCGCGCGTGTTCCCAGTGGAGTGGAATGTGACGATGAAACAGCTTGTCCTTGCGCTTGGCGCGATCTCTGCCCTTGGCGCGGTCCCGGCCTTTGCCCAGACCGTCGTCAGCGACACCGACGGCAACGGCACCTATTCGTTCGAGGAGCTTCAGGCGGCCTATCCCGACCTCAAGGAAAGCGCCTTCACCGCGATGGACGTGAACGGCGACGGTGAGATCGACGCGGATGAGCTTCAGGCGGCGCGAGAAAACGGCACCATCGGCGCCTGATCCGCGACGCCCCCGACATTCGAACCCCGGTTCGCCCGAAGGCGCGCCGGGGTTTTTCATCTTTGCTTGTGCGCGCCCGGACACGGCGCTGCCGATGCGCCGCCGGGCCGTCCGCATTCGGCGCGCGACCGCGCCCGCCCCCGCCACAGGCGCGAGATGACCGAGCCGATGGGCAGGTTCCCGGCCCTGGCGATGAGGGCGTCGCTCTGTCCCTTCACGGCATGGCCCAGGACCGGCCGCCGGTCCACGGGCGGCAGCCGCGCCAGCGCACCGACAATGTCGCGCAGTGCCATCCGCGCGGGCAGGGTGGCGGGTGGGGGGCGTCCGGGTCCCCGAGCCTTCCCCCTCAGACGCCGCGCGACAGGGCCGCGACGCCGGTTCGGGCCACGTCGATCAGGCCAAGGGGGCGCATCAGCTCGGCGAAGGCGTCGATCTTCGAGGGCGTCCCGGTCATCTCGAAGACAAAGCTTTCCAGCGTGCTGTCCACCACATTGGCGCGGAAGATCTCTGCCAGACGCAGCGCCTCGATCCGCTTCTCGCCGGTGCCTGCGACCTTGAACAGCGCCAGCTCCCGCTCGACGCTGGCGCCCTCGACCGTCAGGTCATGCACCTCATGGACCGGCACCAGCCGCCCAAGCTGCGCCTTGATCTGTTCAATGACGAATGGCGTGCCCCGCGTCACGATGGTGATGCGCGAGCGGTGGCCCGCATGGTCGACCTCGGCCACGGTCAGGCTGTCGATGTTGTAGCCCCGGCCCGAGAAAAGCCCGATCACGCGCGCCAGCACGCCCGCCTCGTTATCGACCAGGACGGCAAGGGTATGGGTCTCATTCGCCTGGGCATGCGGATCGCGCAGGTCATAGGCGGAGTGGCTGGTGGAGCCCTTCTTGATGTTCAGTGCGGACATTCTTGCCTCTTTCTCGGTCATGTGTCGCGTTTGGCCGGGGCCGGAGCTAACCCTTTTCCGGGCAGGTCCAGTCGGTCACGGTGAAATAGCTTTCGGGGTAAAGTCGCGCCTCGGTGATCTTCAGGACATAGTCGTCGTTGAAGCGGTTGATATATTCCCAGACCACCTTGCCGGACGCGTCGATCTGGAAGGCGCGGCCCGCCTCGAATTCGGTGATGAGGAAACCGCCGTCCGGGACCGGGTCGATCTTGCCGCGAATGACGCTGAGCATCTCTTCGCCGGGGCGGTCGCCATAGACCCGCGTATAGCGGCCGGTGGCCGGATCGACCATGCCGACCTCGGTCACGAAGGACGCCTTGGGGTCGAAACGGTCGAAGGTGTTCAGGCTGTTGCGATAGGTGTTGTTGTTGAACATCGCGATCTGCCCGTTGGGCAGGAATTCCGGGTCGTGCTGGCGCCGCCAGGGGCCGGTCTGGTGCCATTTTACCCGCCATGTGTCGGGGTCCACCACCGCCAGCATGTTGTATTTGCGAAAGGAGATCAGCAGATCGCCCGCCTCGAACATCGGGAAGGCAGGGGCGAGCGCGGGGGGCAGTTCCCCGATCTTGTTGACGTGGAGCAGATCGGAATGGCCCCCCTCACCGGCCCGGAAGCATTCGCCCGTCGCGGTCAGAACGGGTTCCAGCCCGCTGTCATAGAGAAGCCGCATGATCGAATGTTCCTCGATCACCCGGCCGTCTTCAGAGACATGCTGGACCGTGTCGTCGGAAAACTCGCCCTTTGGCTGCTTCAGCGTGAAGGGCGGGAACTGGTCTTCCGGGGCGGGGCTTCCGGCGGCGAAGTAGCGCCGGCCGGGGATCCAGTAACCGCCCTCCGCCGCGCGTTCGACGGAATGGTGGCCAGGGCGGTGCAAGGTCCAGATCGGATCGCCGCAGCGTGAAATGCGCACCGTGCCGACATATTCGTAGTTGAACGTGACCGAGCCGTCCGGCTCGATCACCGCGCCGTGGATGTCGACATTGCGGTCGGTCTTCGGCGCGCGATTGCCGACATAGTCCAGATCGGTGATGTAACGGCTGAGCGGCACCGGCCAGTCGGCCACCACCGTCCCGTCGCGGCGCATCAGGCGGATGCCGGTCTGGCCGTCGAAGAAGCTGGTCAGAAGGACAAGTTCGCCATCCGCGCCGACCTTGTTGACCGTCACCCCCGCGCCCGGCTTGCGCGAGGGGCGGATGAAGGTTTCCGGCAACCCGGCATCCATCTGGCCCGGCAACTCGCGCAGGACCTGCCTGAATTCCGACTTCACGGTCTGCACCGCTTGGTAGGCGATGTTCTTGTGGTCGGCCGAATAGATGCCCGCCAGGAAGCTGCACCCCACGACAAGGAGGGGGGCCGCAACCCAGAAGGCCCGGCGCGCGAAGGCATCTGATTTCGGCGCTTTCACAGACCCGCTCCCTTTCGGTCTGGGCGTGACATGGCCCGTTACACCAGAACCGCGCCGCCCGCCTGAATCGCGCCCTCGGTCGAGGCGTCACCCAGAAGCATCTCGTTATGCGGCTTGCCCGACGGGATCATCGGGAAGCAGTTTTCATGCTTCTCGACCAGCACGTCGAGGATGAACGGCCCGTCATAGTCGATCATCGCCATGATCGCGTCGTCAAGGTCCTTCGGGCTGTCC
>DAIOXI010000097.1:1080-2613 GCA_036758045.1 Albidovulum sp. | reverse complement strand
GGCCCCGAAGGCCTCGGCCAGCTTGGCGAAATCGGGCAGGCTTTCGGACCAGGAATGCGAATAGCGCTCACCATGCAGCAATTGCTGCCACTGGCGCACCATGCCCAGGCGTTCGTTGTTCAGGATGAACTGCTTGACCGGCGCGCGGAACTGCACCGCGGTCCCCATCTCCTGCATGTTCATCAGCCAGGACGCCTCCCCGGCCACGTTGATGACAAGGCTGTCGGGATGGGCGATCTGCACCCCGATGGAGGCGGGCAGGCCATAGCCCATGGTGCCAAGGCCGCCGGAGGTCATCCAGCGGTTCGGCGCCTCGAAGCCAAGGAACTGCGCCGCCCACATCTGGTGCTGGCCGACCTCGGTCGTGACATAGCGGTCGCGGTCCTTGGTCAGCGCCTCAAGCCGTTCCAGCGCGTATTGCGGCTTGATCGTCGTTTGCGACCCCTTGTAGGACAGGCATTTCTTCAGCTTCCACTGTTCGATCTGCCCCCACCATTTCGCCAGCGCCTCCTTGTTGGTCTTGCGCCCGCGCGCCTTCCAGACCTTCAGAAGGTCTTCCAGCACATGGCCGACATCGCCGACGACAGGCAGATCGACATGGATCACCTTGTTGATCGAGGAGGGGTCGATATCGATATGGGCCTTCTTCGATTTCGGGCTGAAATCGGCGATTCGTCCGGTGATGCGGTCGTCGAAGCGCGCCCCGATGTTGATCAGCAGGTCGCAGCCATGCATCGCCAGGTTGGCCTCGTAAAGCCCGTGCATCCCCAGCATCCCGATCCAGTTCTTGCCCGAGGCCGGGTAGGCGCCCAGCCCCATCAGGGTGGAGGTGACCGGGAAGCCCGTCGCATCGGCCAGTTCGCGCAAAAGCTGGCTTGCCGCGGGGCCGGAATTGATGACCCCGCCGCCGGTATAAAGGACCGGGCGCTCCGCACGCTCGATCATCGCGGCAAGCTCGGTGATCGCCTCGATATCGCCCTTCACCTTGGGCTGGTAATGGCTGACCTTGGCCTGTTTCGGCCCCTGATAGGTGCCTGTGGCGAATTGAACGTCCTTCGGGATGTCGATCAGGACCGGGCCGGGGCGGCCATGGGTGGCGACATGAAAGGCCTGATGAAGCGTCTCGGCCAGCTTGTCGGTGTCCTTGGCCAGCCAGTTGTGCTTGGTGCAGGGGCGCGTGATACCGACGGTGTCGGCCTCCTGAAATCCGTCCGTGCCGATCATGAAGGTCGGCACCTGCCCGGTCAGCACGACAAGCGGGATCGAATCCATCAGCGCATCGGTCAGGCCGGTCACGGCATTGGTCGCGCCGGGGCCCGAGGTCACCAGCACGACGCCCGGCTTGCCGGTCGAACGGGCATAGCCCTCGGCCATGTGGACAGCGCCCTGTTCGTGGCGCACAAGGATGTGGCGAATGTCGTTCTGCTGGAAGATCTCGTCATAGATCGGCAGCACGGCGCCGCCGGGATAGCCGAAGACCACCTCGACGCCCTGATCCTTGAGCGCCTGAACCACCATCTTCGCACCGGTCAT
>DAIOXI010000097.1:0-1070 GCA_036758045.1 Albidovulum sp. | reverse complement strand
ATCTGCCGCGACATCGTCTGAAGTCTCCATTCATTCCTGCTTCAGTAACAAAAAGCCCCGGACCTGATCCGGGGCGCATGGGAACCGTTATGGTCTACCGTCACCGGCCCATGCGCGTCTTTTCTACAAGTACGAGGATCGGAGCCATTGCCCGAGGGTCCTTTTGCTGCTGCGCGGCGGACATTAGGCAGGCTTTGCAGGGGCGTCAACCGGCAAAATCGGGAATAAAATGTCGCAGGGACGGCGGCAGCGATTATTTTAATTGCGCGGGGCGGGTGTCCGGCGAAAGCTTCGCGAATTCAGGTCACGCCAGAAGCGCCATATAGGCGGCATATCCCGCCAGCAGCACCGCGCCCCCCGCGCGCCCGACCCGGCCGGGGCGGATCGCGAACCACACCATCGCAAGGATCGCCGCGAAGGCCACCCCCATGTCGAGATGAGCAAAGCGCGGATCGACGGGGATCGGCTCCACCAGCGCGGTGATGCCGAGAATGCCGAGGATGTTGAAGATGCAGGAACCGAGTATATTGCCGATGGCGATCTCCGAATGCCCGCGCAGCGCCGCCATGGCCGAGGTCGCGAGTTCGGGCAGAGAGGTGCCGATGGCGACGATGCTGAGGCCGATCACCGCCTCGGAGACGCCGAAATCGCGCGCGATCTCGCTGGCGCTTTCGACCAGCAGCTTCGCCCCGATGATGAGGATGACCAGACCGCCAAGCGCGATCAGCGGGCTGAGGCCGAGCGTGACCGACGGCACGTCAAGCGCCTCATGCTCCACCTCCTTGCCCGCGCGGATGCTGACGCTCAGATAGATCAGAAGTGCGGCCACCAGCCCGATCCCCTGCCAGCGATAGACCATGCCGCCGAAGAGGATGCCCCAAAGGACAAGGCTCGCCACCCCGACAACGAGGAAATCGCGCTTCGTGCGCTCGAAGGAAATCGGCACCGGCAGGACCAGCGCCGTCAGGCCCAGTATCAGCAGCACATTGGCGATGTTCGACCCGATCACATTGCCGATGGCGATGTCCGGCGCCCCGGCCAGCGCCGCCTGGACCGAGACCAGAAGCTCG
>DAIOXI010000096.1:9825-11065 GCA_036758045.1 Albidovulum sp. | reverse complement strand
CAGAAGTCGTCCTCCTCGGGCGGCATCGTTGTTCCGCTGCTTCTGCTGCTCGTCGTTGCGGCCGCTGTCGCCAGCAACTGATTTCGGGACACCCCGGATCGAAGGGCGGTGGGAAACCACCGCCCTTTTTCGTTGCCGCCCTCAGACCCAGCCCGCAAGGTTCAGCGCGATGACCTCGCCCAGCGCCACGATATGCGCGTCGTCGTCGTTCAGGCAGGGGATATAGGTAAAGCTTTCGCCGCCCGCGTGATGGAAGGCCTCGGCAATCTCGCCCTGAATTTCTTCAAGCGTTTCAATGCAGTCGGCGGAAAACGCGGGCGACATCACCGCGATCCGCTTCTTGCCCGCGCGGGCCAGTTCCGCCACGTGCTCCACCGTATAGGGGCGCAGCCATTCCTCCGGCCCGAAGACCGACTGGAACGTCGTGTCGATCGCGCCCGCGTCCCAGCCCAGCCTTTCGCGCAGCAGGCGCGAGGTCTTCTGGCACTGGCAATGATAGGGATCGCCCTCGCGTAGATAGCGCTTTGGCATCCCGTGATAGGACGCGACCAGAACGTCGGGCCGGTGATCCAGCGTTGCATAGACCCGCTCAACCGACTGCGCCAGCGCCTCGATATAAAGCGGATGGTCGAAATACTCCGCCGCCGTCCGCACCGCGGGCTGGCGCTTTTCCTTCATCAGCGCGCGGAAGAACTGATCGTTCGCGGTGGCCGAGGTCGCGCCCGCATATTGCGGATAAAGCGGCAGGAACAGGATCTTCTCACACCCCGCCTCCACCATCCGCCGCACCACGGAATCGGTCGAGGGGTTGCCGTAACGCATGCAGAAATCGACCATGACATTGTCGCCGTAACGCGCGGCGAGGCTCTCGCCCAGCTTCGCGACCTGCGCCTTGGTGATCGTCATCAGCGGGCTTTCGTTCCGCTCGTGGTTCCAGATCGACTTGTAATTCGCGCCGGAACTGAACGGCCGCTTGGACAGGATGACAAGCTGCAAGAGCGGCTGCCACTTCCAGGACGGGTAGTCGATCACCCGCTTGTCGGACAGAAATTCGCTCAGATACCGCCGCATCGGCCAATAGCCATAGCCGTCGGGGGTGCCGAGATTGGCCACCAGCACACCGATTCGGGCGCGCTTGACGGGCGGGTGGTCTGCGGGCGCGTGGGCCAGGCGTCCGCTGCCCGGCAAGACGGTCTTATCGCTCATGCTGCGTCCTTTTTCATTGTTTGTCTGACATAGG
>DAIOXI010000096.1:0-9815 GCA_036758045.1 Albidovulum sp. | reverse complement strand
CCGAAGACCGCCGCGGTCAATCCGCCGCGCCGCTTTCGCGACCCGGTGTCGCGGGCTGTTCCCGCACCCCCAGCGCATCGGCCAGCCGCGACAGCGCCGATCCGGGGCGCAGCGGCTTTTGCTGGCTTTCATCCGGCGCCCAGCCGGTCAGGAAGACGATGTCGAAGGTCGCGGCGATGCGTCCGTCGGGGGCGGGGAAATGCTGCGCGTAAAGCTCCGCCGCCTCGGGGAAGAAGCCGCGCGGCACCGGGCGGCGCGACCGCTGGGCCAGCGCATTCGTCTCCCCCATCGCGCGCAGGTCGGCGATCAGGTGAAAGGCAGTGCGATAGGTGACGGTGCGCGGCACGGAATCGGCCACCGGCAGCGCCAGCCCCGCGCGTTGCAACAGGGCGCCCAGATCGCGAATCTCCCCCATCGGCAACACGCGCGGCGACAGCCCGCCGGTCAGCCGTGTCTCCGTCTCGGCCAGAACCGCGCGCAGCTCATGCAGGCTGCGCCCGCCGAAGAGCGCCGCGAGGAACAGGCCGTCGGGTTTCAGCGCCCGGCGGCATTGCACCATCTGCCCGACCGGATCGCTGGCCCAGTGCAGCGCCAGCGCGTGAATGACCAGGTCATGCGCGCCTTCGCGAAGATCCAGCACCGGATCGTCCGCCACGATTCGCGCGCCGGGCAGGCGATCCTGCCAGACCTGCGGAAAAGCCGTCACCACGGCGGGCGCCGTAAAGGATTTGTTAACCTCGCTCAGCCTTTCCTCGACCTCATCGGCGACGTCCTCATGCAGGAACAGGTCCGCCCCCTGCCGGATGGCGCGACGGCGGCGGGCGGCAAGGGCGGAGCGGTCGGCAAGGTCAGGTGGAACGGAAGTCATGATCGCGGACCCTAAGTTGCTTCGCACGGGAATGCAAAGCGCGCTGCACCTTCTTTTCCCGCCGCAATGCCTGTCCTGCGGCGGGCCGGTGGCCGACGATTTCGGCCTGTGCGCGACCTGCTGGCGCGATACGCCCTTCGTCGCCGGCACCGTCTGCGACCTGTGCGGCACGCCCGTGATGGGGGACGCCGCGCCCGACGAGCATGTCCTTTGCGACGATTGTACCACGCTGGCCCGGCCCTGGGTCGCGGGGCGCGCGGCGCTGCTTTACCGCGATACCGGCCGGCGGCTGGTGCTGGCGCTGAAACATGGCGACCGGCTGGACCTTGCCGCGCCCGCCGCGCGCTGGATGCTGCGCGCCGCCCGCCCGATCCTTCAGCCCGGCATGATCGTGGCGCCCGTACCGCTGCACTGGACCCGGCTTCTGCGCCGTCGCTACAACCAGTCGGCGCTTCTGTCGAAGGAACTCGCCAAAACCGCGCGCCTTGCCCATTGCCCCGACCTGCTTCAGCGCACCCGCCGCACCGCCTCGCAGGACGGGCGCGACCGGGATGCGCGGTTTCGCAACCTCGATCAGGTGATGCGCGTTCACCCGCGCCATCGCGGTACCTTGGCCGGGCGACCGGTCCTGATCGTCGATGACGTGATGACCTCGGGCGCCACGCTTGCCGCTGCGGCAGAGGCCTGCCGTGCCGCCGGTGCGGGGCCGGTTTGCGTTGCGACGCTGGCGCGCGTTGCGAAAGACACCTAAATCCCTATAGTTGCGTCAACTTCGGGAAGGTGGCCTATGGCTCGCGTCGAAATCTATACCACGCCTTGGTGTCCCTATTGCCTTGCGGCCAAGCGCCTGCTTGCGACAAAGGGCGTCGCCTATGAGGAAACCGACGTCTCGGGCGACAGCGAGAAACGGCAAGAGATGATGGCCCGCGCCAAGGGGCGCTACACCGTGCCGCAGATCTTCATCGACGGCACCCCGATCGGCGGCTGTGATGAGCTTCACGCCCTTGACCGTGCGGGCAAGCTTGACCCGATGCTGGCGGCCTGAGCCATGAAGATCGCCCTTCTCCAGCTTTCGGTCAGCGACGATCCGGTGGAAAACCTGCCCCACACGCGGGCGATGCTGGAAAAGGCGGCGGGGGCAGGGGCGGGCTTTGTTCTGACGCCCGAGGTGACCAACTGCCTCTCCTCCGACCGCGCCCACCAGCGCGCCGTCCTGCGGCATGAGGAGGAAGACCAGACCCTCGCCGCGCTCCGCGAGGATGCCGGGCGGCTGAAACTCTGGCTGCTGATCGGCTCACTGGCGCTGAAGACGAATGACGAGGACGGGCGCTTTGCCAACCGCTCCTTCCTGATCGGCCCCGACGGAAGGGTCCGGGCGCGCTATGACAAGATCAACATGTTCGATGTCGACGTGTCCGAGACGGAGAAATACCGCGAATCGGCGGGCTATCGCCCCGGTACCCGCGCGGTGATCGCGCCGACGCCCTTCGGGATGCTTGGCCTTTCGATCTGCTACGACGTCCGCTTCCCGCAGCTTTACCGCCGCCTGTCGCAGGCGGGGGCGCAGATCCTGACCGTGCCTGCCGCCTTCAACGACACCACCGGCAAGGCGCATTGGCAATCGCTTCTGCGCGCCCGCGCGATCGAGAACGGCGCCTATGTCCTCGCCCCCGCCCAGACCGGCACCCATGCCGCGCATGAAGGCCGCCCGCGTCGCACCTGGGGGCATTCCATGGTCGTCGCGCCCTGGGGGGAGGTGGTGGCAGATGGCGGCACCGAGCCCGGCGTTACCTATGCCGAGATCGACCTCGCCGCCGTCGAACGCGCCCGCCGCCGCATCCCTTCGCTGATGCACGACCGCCCCTTCGAAGGACCGTGAACGCCGTGGCCGAACCCAGAGATCCCCTTGCGGTCGCGCTGTTTTCCGAGGTCTTCATGGCCGACCAATTGGCGCGCAACCTTATTAGCCGCGTCCTGCCGAAGGGGATGGAGATCAGCCACTTCTCGGTCCTGAACCACCTCTGCCATGTGCAGGACGAACGCTCCCCCGCGCAACTGGCCGATACCTTCCACGTCACCCGTGGCGCGATGACGAACACCCTGTCGAAACTGGAGTGGGCGGGCCATGTCCACATCCGCCCCGACTGGGACGATGCCCGGCGCAAGTTCGTGTCCATCAGCCCGGCGGGCAAGGCCGCGCGCGATGCCGCCGTGGCCGCGATCACGCCGCTGATCGGCGATGTCGTCCAGAAGATCGGCGAAGACCGGATGCGCACCGTCCTGCCGGTCCTGCGCGAGATCCGTCAAAGGCTTGAGGGCGCGTGATCAGCGCCGCACCCCGGCGGCGACGTAATTGACGCTGAGGTCGCGGTCCGAAATCGACCATTGCCAGCTGACAGGGTTGAAGACAAAGCCCTTCCGGTCCACCGGGTCCAGCCCCGCGCGCGCGATCATCCCCGTCAGCTCCTCCGGCGTGATGAACTTTGACCAGTCATGTGTCCCCTTCGGCAGCCAGCGCATGACCCATTCCGCGCCGACGATGGCGGCCAAGAAGCTTTTGGCGTTGCGGTTGATCGTCGAGGCGATCATCAGCCCGCCGGGGCGCAAGAGCGCATGGCAGGTGGCGACAAAGGCGGCCGGATCGGCGACATGCTCGACGATCTCCATCGCCAGCACGACGTCAAAGCTTTCACCTCCGGCGACCAGCGCCTCGGCCGTGGTGTGGCGGTAGTCGATGGGCAGGTCCTGCGCCTCGGCATGGAGCCGCGCCACGGGGATGTTCCGTTCTGCCGCGTCGGCGCCCACGACCTTTGCCCCCAGCCGCGCCATCGGTTCGGACAGCAACCCCCCGCCGCAGCCGATATCCAGAAGACGCAACCCCTCGAACGGACGCGGAGCCTTGAGATCGCGCCCGAACTCCGCCGCGATCTGGCGGGTGATATAGTCCAGCCGCACCGGGTTCATCATGTGCAGCGGCTTGAACTTCCCCTCCGGGTCCCACCATTCGGCGGCCATCGCCTCGAACTTGGCGACCTCGGCGGTGTCGACGCTCGATGTCTCGGGGTTCATGTTCCCTCCCGGCAAAGTCAGAAGGCCCCCGTGGCGGGCCGGTTCAATGCGTTATATAGTCAAACCATGGATCGGATCGCAGGGCAAAAACGCACAGGCCAGTTTCTTTATCCGCAGATCGAACCCTTCGATCAGCGGATGCTGGATGTGGGCGACGGGCATCGCATCTATGTCGAACAATGCGGCCACCCGCAAGGCGCGCCCGTCATAGTTCTGCATGGCGGGCCGGGCGGCGGCTGTTCCCCCGCGATGCGGCGCTATTTCGACCCGGCGCATTACCGGATCATCCTTTTCGATCAGCGCGGCTGCGGCCGCTCCCGCCCCCATGCCAGCGTGACGGCGAACACTACCTGGCACCTCGTCGCGGATATCGAACGGATACGCGCGGCGCTTGGCATCGACCGCTGGATCGTCTTTGGCGGCAGCTGGGGCGCGACGCTGGCGCTCATCTACGGCGAAACGCATCCCGACCGCGCCGTCCATCTGGTGCTGCGCGGCGTATTCCTGGCCACGCAGGCAGAGCTTGACTGGTTCTACGGCGGCGGTGCCGGGGCCTTCTGGCCCGACCGCTGGCGCGAATTCGTCTCTCTCGTGCCCGAAGACGAGCGCGCCGACCTGATCGCCGCCTATCACAAGCGGCTTTTCTCAGGCGATACGGTGGAGGAGGTCCGCTTTGCCCGCGCCTGGGCCGCCTGGGAAAACGCGCTGGCCAGCGTCGAGTCGCACGGTTTCGGGGGGGACGCGCCAGGCGACTATGCCCGCGCCTTCGCGCGGCTGGAGAATCACTATTTCACCCACAACGCCTTCCTGGATGAGGACGGCCAGATCCTGCGTGACATCGCGCGGCTTGACGACGTCCCCGGCACCATCGTGCAGGGGCGCCTCGACATGATCTGCCCGCCCGTCTCGGCCTGGCGTCTCGCCGAACGCTGGCGGCGGTGCGATCTGCGCATGATCCCGGTCGCGGGCCATGCGCTCTCCGAACCCGGTATTTCCGCCGAACTCATGCGGGTGATGGACGACCTGCGCCACTGACGAAAGGGACCCCCGATGGCCGACAAACGCACCACCATCACCCCGCGCGAAAACGGCCCGCTGGTGGTCAAGGGGCTTGAGGAGTTGCACGGCCCCGATGGCGCGGCGCTTGAGGTCAAGGCGGTCGTCGCGCTCTGCCGCTGCGGCCAGAGCCGGAACAAGCCCTTCTGCGACGGCAGCCATGCCAGGGTCGGCTTCACATCGGCCAACGATCGCCCGGCGGACGGCCCCGACAAGGTGCTGCGCTACAGCGGCACCGGCGGTACCGTCACCTATAACCCGCGCCTGTGCGCCCACGCGGCCGAATGCGTCCGTCTGGCCCGCGCCGTCTTCAACCCCGCCCGCAAGCCCTGGATCGACCCAGATCAGGGGACCGAGGATCAGATCCGCGATGCCGTGCGCGCCTGCCCCTCCGGCGCGCTGGCGCTGGAAGGGCCGGAACATCTTCTGCCCGAAGGGGCGCGGATCAAGGTCCAGAAGGACGGTCCCTACTGGGTCCTGCGCTCTGACGTCGATGCCCCGCCGCCGGGGCAGGCGGCCTGCGACGACAAGGTCACCCTCTGCCGCTGCGGCATGTCGGGGAACAACCCCTATTGCGACGGTACCCACCGGGCCGAGAAGTGGTCGGACGACTGACCGCGCCCCTCAGACCGGCAGCAACGCCAGCGCCAGCCCGACCACGATCAAGAGCCCCCCGGCGATACGGTTGATCTTCCGTATCCGTTCGGGCGAGGCGAGCCTTGCCCGCGCCTTGTCCACCGCCAGCGCCAGCGCAAGGTTGCCCACCAGCGGGATCGACATCGACACCAGCGCGATCACCGCGATATCGGCGGCCGTCACATGGCGCAGGTCGAAAAAGCCGGGCAGCGCGCTCATGTAAAACAGCACCGCCTTGGGGTTGCCAAGGATCGCCGCGACACCCGCCAGGAACCCGGCCAGCCGTCCGGGCCGCGTCAACCGGCTGTCACGCTCGATCGGGTCGCTCGCCCGGCGGATCAGCAGGATGCCCATGCCGACGAAGAAGACCACCGCGACATAGCGCAGCGCGACCATGAAGCCCGACCATTGATCGACGATCCAGCTTAACCCGAAGATCGCGAACAAAGGCCAGATCAGATCGCCGATCGTCACCCCGATCGCCAGGGGCCAGGCCGAGGAGAACCCGCCCGACAGAGCCCGTGCCGTGATCGCGACCCAGACCGGCCCCGGCGTCAGCCACAAAAGCGCCATGGCGCCCGCGTAAAGCAGCAAGGCAGCGAAGGTGACCGTCATGCCCGTGTCGGTACGGCTGTCGCTGCGGAAACCCCACGCATGTGCTACGCGGACCCTGCCGCGTCACTATCCGGCAAAGTCAGGCTTCCATCTTCGCCCAGCGGCCAGAACGGGTTCATCGCCACCTCCCACACATGGCCGTCCGGATCGGCGTAATAGCCCGAATACCCGCCCCAGAAGACCTTCTCCGGTGGCTTCAGGGCCGCCGCCCCGGCCTTCAGCGCGGCGTCATAGGCGGCGTCCACCTCACCCTCGGTCGCGAAGTTCTGCGCCAGCGTCATGGCCCCGGTCCCAAGCTTTGCGCCGGGGCGACCCTGATCGGCGGCGAGGTCGGATTTTCCGAACAATCCCAAGACCATAGCGTTCATCTGATAGAAGGTGACCGCCTCTTGCGACTGCGGATGGGGCTGCCAGCCAAGCGCCTCATAGAAGGCGCGGGCGCGGGCGATTTCCGCGACACCCAGCGTGATAAGCGTGACCCTTTGCGGCGTCATGTCAACCTGCCTCCCCGGCCCGCGAAGTGCCGTTTTCGTCAATAACTTCAACGGTTTGGGATCTTCCCTCTAACCCCTCGAACAGTTCCGGCCCGGTCCCGGTCAGAAAGGCCTGCGCCCCCAACGCACAGATTTCATCATAGAGCGCCGCCCGCCGCCCCTCGTCAAGATGCGCGGCAATCTCGTCCATCAGCAGGATCGGCGCGGCGCCGACCTCTTCGGTCAGCGCGCGGGCATTGGCAAGGATGAGAGAGATCAGAAGCGCCTTCTGCTCCCCGGTCGAAGCCTGCGCGGCGGGCATGTCCTTTTCGGCATAAAAGGCAACAAGATCAGCACGATGCGGGCCACTCAGCGTCCGCCCGGCGGCCATGTCGCGGGTCCGTCCGGCGGCCAGGGCGGCCTGCAATTCCTCCGCGCCGCCCCCTTCGTCACCGCCATCCGCCCCCTCGATCCGCAGCGCGGCGACCGGAAAGGCGGTCCGCGCCTGCTCCTGCGCCTCGCGCACGCGGGTCACGGCGCGCGTCCGGTTGGCCCGTATCACCGCCCCGGCCTCGGCCATCTGTTCCTCAAGCGCGTCGTACCAACGCCCATCGCGCACCTCGTCGCGCAGCAGACGGTTGCGTTCCCGCATCGCCTTTTCGTAGCGCAGGACCACGTCGGAATGGCCCGGTTCGAAGGACAGCGTCATCCGGTCCAGAAACCGCCGTCGCCCCTCCGCCGCCTCGATCCAGAGCCTATCCATAGCGGGGACCAACCAGAGGATCCGCAAGATACGCCCCAAGGCCGCCTGCGCCGCTGTCTTGCCGTCGATCAGAACCGACCGGCCCGCTGCCTCGGACCAGGCGGTTTCGACCTCATGCCGGTCGCCCAGGCTTTCGGCCTCCGCCTTCAGCTTCCAGCCAAGCCGTTCGGGCCGCCGGGCCATCTCATCCGGCCCCGCGCGGCGCAGGCCGCGACCGGGCGACAGGAGCGACACGGCCTCAAGAATATTGGTCTTTCCAGCCCCGTTCGGGCCATGGATCACGACCGGCCGGCCATCGAAAATCAGCGCGGTGCGCCGATGCGACCGGAAATGCGACAGAAGAAGCGATGTGACCGCGAAAGCAGACAGAGCGCCCCCACTTTCCCCGATGATTCCGACCGGCGGCCGGATCAGACGCGCATCGGCATCACGACATAGACCGCCGAGGTATCATTGCCTTCGCGCATCAGCGTCGGATCGCCGGAGGAGTTGAACAGGAACACCGCATTCTCACGGTCCACCTGGCTTGCGATTTCCAGCAAGTATTTGGCGTTAAAGCCGATATCGAGCTTTTCGTCGCCATAGGCCACGGCCAGCTCTTCCTCGGCTGCGCCGCTGTCGGGCGCGTTGACCGACAGGATCAGACGATCCTCGTCCAGGGACAGCTTCACCGCGCGGGAGCGTTCGGACGACACTGTTGCGACCCGGTCCACGGCCTTGGCGAATTCCGCCGCGTCCACCTCGAGCCGTCTCGTGTTGCCGAGCGGGATCACGCGGGAATAGTCGGGGAAGGTGCCGTCGATCACCTTCGAGGTCAGCGTGATTGCGGGCGTTGCGAAGCGCACCTTGGTCTCGGACACCGACACCGCGATCTGCGCCTCATCGTCTTCCAGAAGCTTGCGCAATTCGCCCACCGTCTTGCGAGGAACGATGACGCCCGGCATGTCGTCGGCGCCTTGCGGCAGCGGCGCGTCGATGCGGGCAAGGCGGTGGCCGTCGGTCGCTACGCAACGCAGCGCCGGACCCTGTTCGCCCTGCGCGACATGCATGTAGACGCCGTTCAGGTAATAGCGCGTCTCTTCGGTGGAGATCGCGAATTTCGATTTGTCGAACAGCCGCCGCAGCATCGGTGCCGGGGCGGAGAAATTGGCGCTGTATTCCGAGGACGCCATCACCGGGAAGTCTTCCTTCGGCAGCGTCGCCAGCGAAAAGACCGCCCGCCCCGCCTGCACCGTCAACCGGCCCGAGGCGCCGTCATCGGTCAGTTGCACCAGCGCGCCGTCCGGCAGTTTGCGCACGATTTCGTGCAGCATCACCGCCGACACGGTCGTGGCGCCCGCGCGTTCGACCTGCGCCGGGGCCTTGTCCACCACCTCGATGTCCAGATCGGTGGCGCGGAAGCTGACGGTGTCGCCCTCGGCCTCCATCAGCACATTGGCCAGGATCGGGATCGTGTTGCGTCTTTCGACGACCGATTGGGCCTGTCCGACCGCCTTGAGAAGCGTGGCGCGTTCGATGCTGATCTTCATGTCCGTCCCCTTGACGTCGCCGGGAGGGGAAAAGTAGCAACTTTCCCCCGTGGCTCAAGAATTTTCGGGAATGTCCGATGGATTGATGGGGTGGTCAAGGCGCTTCTGGTCACGCCTCGAGCAAGCGGCGCAGAAGGTTGATGTCTTCGGCCAATTGGCTGTCGGTGGACATCAACTCCTCCACCTTCCGTATCCCGTGCATGATCGTGGTGTGATCGCGCCCGCCGAAGCGGCGCCCGATCTCGGGGAGAGAGCGGGTGGTCATCGTCTTGGCCAGATACATCGCGACCTGCCGCGGCCGGGCGATGGTGCGCACCCGTTTGGGACCGATCATGTCGGCGAGGCGGATGTTGAAATGCTCGCTGACCTTGCGCTGGATCTCCTCGATGGTGACCTTCTGGCTGGCGGTGCGCAGGACGTCCGCCAGACAATCCTGCGCGAGGTCGAGGGAAATCTCGCGCCCCACAAGCGAGGCAAAGGCGAAGAGCCGCGTCAGCGCGCCCTCCAATACACGGACATTGGTCGTGATCCGGTGGGCGAGGAATTCCAGCACCCCGTCGTCGATCCCAAGGCCGGGGTTCTGCGCCCGGTAGTTTTCGGCCTTCTGTTGCAGGATGCCAAGGCGCAGCTCGTAATCGGTCGGGTGCAGGTCGACGACAAGGCCGCATTGCAACCGGCTCTTGATCCGCTCTTCCAGGCCCTTGATTTCGCCCGGCGCGCGGTCGGCGGAGATGACGATCTGCTTGTTCTGATCGACCAGCGCGTTGAAGGTGTGAAAGAATTCCTCCTGCGTGCTGTCCTTGCCG